>CAJVYS010000057.1 GCA_913009875.1 uncultured Gammaproteobacteria bacterium
ATAGTGTTGATACAGTGTGTGTGTCTGTTTTCGAACTACCACACGCTCTTCCGATCTCTGACAAGAAGTGTTGTATGGTTTTTTATTTTTTTTTTTTAATGATACGGCGACCACCGAGATCTACACTCTTTCCCTACACGACGCTCTTCCGATCTCTATTACGCGTAACGCGAAATTGATAGCATTCCTTGACCTTCATGCCGTGAAACAGCTCGGCGACGAAGGCGTGCAGCACGGAGGACAGAAACACGAAATCATTGGGGCCGCTGCCGGTTTCTTCCGCCGGCAGCTGAATCACCCGCGGCAGGGCGCGCGGGGCCTGCACGATAGCCAGCCCACTGCTGCGGCCAAAGGCGTCCTTGCCACTGAGGGAGACGATAAAATTGAGGCTTTTATTGAGCATGCGTGGAAACGGGTGTGCCGGGTCCAACCCCATGGGGCTGAGTATGGGCTGCAGTTCTTGCTCGTAGTATTCTCGCAACCACTTTTCCTGTGCCTCGCTCCAGTCATCGCGTTTGACGAAGTTAATACCCTGCTCGGCCAGCTTGGGAAAGATGACTTCATTGAGTACACGATACTGTTCTTCCACCAGTTCACTGGCACGAATGCGAGCCAGGCGCAGGGTTTCCTGTGCCGACATATTGTCTGGCCCTGCCTGAGTGGAACCCAGTTTCACCTTCTGCATCAGGCCGGCGACACGCACTTCGAAGAATTCATCCATGTTGGTGCTGGAGATGCACAGGTAGCGCAAACGTTCCAGCAGGGGCACGGTTTCAAGTTTGGCCTGTTCGAGCACGCGGGCGTTGAATTCCAGCAGGCTGAGTTCGCGGTTGATGTAGAGTTCGGGTTGTTTCAGGTCGGTGGTGTCCAAAGTGGTTCCTTTGTCGATGCTGTAAATGGCAAAAAATCTCTCACTTCTGTGGGAGCGGCTTCAGCCGCGAAGGGCTTGCCGGCATTTTTCGCGGCTGAAGCCGCTCCTACAAGTCGCGAAGGATTTGCCAATATTCTTCGCGGCTGAAGCCGCTCCCACGGTTTTAATGAATTTCTGGCGGTATCATTTTCGTTTTTTCAACGCACGCTCCAGGCGGTCGCAAAACACCCGCAAGACTTTCAAGCGCGCATACTTTTTGTCGTTGGCCTCCACCAGCACCCAGGGGGCATATTCGGTGCTGGTACGCTCGACCATGTCGTTGACGGCCTGTTCATAGAGATCCCATTTCTCGCGATTACGGTAATCCTCTTCGGTGATCTTGTGGCGCTTGAAGGGCGTTTCCTCACGCAGCTTGAAACGCCGTATCTGTTCGTCCTTGCTGATGTGCAGCCAGATCTTGGTCAGCACAATGCCGTGATCCACCAGTTGATCCTCAAAATCGTTCAGTTCAGCATAGGCGCGCATCCATTCGTCCTGCGTGGCAAAGCCCTCTACACGCTCCACCAGCACCCGTCCGTACCAGCTGCGATCATAGATAGTGACATGACCGGCGCGGCTGATATGCCGCCAGAATCGCCACAGGTAATGGTGCGCATGCTCTTCATCGGTGGGCGCGGCCACCGGGATAATGTGGTAATGACGTGCATCCATGGCCGGCACCATGCGCCGGATCACGCCGCCCTTGCCGGCTGCATCCCAGCCTTCCATCACCATCACGCTGGAGACACCCTTTTGCAACGCCTTGCGGGTGAGGCGATTGAGTCGCCCCTGCTCCTCTTCCAGCTCGCGTTTGTAGGCGTCCGGCTCTACGGTTAAATCCAGCCGCAGGGTGTTAAGCAGGGTCACCGGCTCCCCGCTTACTGGCGGGGTGATGGGCCGGAACTCACCCGCCTCGACAGGCTCGACCGGCGGCCGCGCCAGCCGCCTGGCCAGCTGTTCGAGGATGATCTGCCCGACCGTGAGACCGCGATAGCGGGCATCGCTGCCCTCGACGATGACCCACGGCACTTCACCGGTGCTGGTGACGCGCAGGGCATGTTCGGCGATGGGGCGAAACTTGTCGTAGAGCTTGAGGTGTTGATGGTCGCGCTTGGTGACGCGCCAGCGGGTCTCGGGATTCTTTTCCAGCTTGCGCAGACGTTTGGCCTGCTGCTTTTTGCTCAGATGCAGCCAGATTTTTATCACCAGCGCACCGTCGTCAACCAGCTCCCTTTCGAAGGTGTTGATGCGCGACAGTTCCTCATCCAGCTCGGCGGCGGAGGTCTTGCCGTAGACCCGTTTCGCCAGCGGCCCGCTGTACCACGAGCCCACGTACAGGGCCATGTGCCCCTTGGCCGGCAAGGCGCGCCAATAGCGCCAGAAGGGCGGACGCTGCCTCTCCTCCTCGGTGGGTTTATCGAAGGCATCGGTACGCACATAGCGAGGATCGAGCCATTCGTTGAGCAGGTTGACCGTTTCACCCTTGCCGGCGCCATCCACACCGGAGATCAACACGATGACCGGGAAGTCGGCCTGGCGTAACTGGAACTGCACCTCCAGCAGCTGGGTACGCAGATCCGGCACCCGTTGTTTGTATTCTTCCTTCGATACCCTGTGTCCCAATTCGGCGACTTCAAACACACATAACCCTCCACTTGCACCTGGCAAATCGCCAGTGCCTCTAAGTAACCTGAATCCGAGGGTTCAGGTCCATGTAAGGAACCCCTGATTACTTTTCCCCTCGTCATTCCGGCGCAGGCCGGAATCCAGAGAATTCAAGACACTGGATCCCGGCCTGCGCCGGAATGACGAATTGATCAGAGTTTCTTTGCCCACTGTAACGCATAAAACACCGTTTTATCGGTGTTCCTTTGATGAAATGTTTTAATCATCCTCATAAGAAAAATCGACTTCATATCCTCCCGTAAAATATAAATCTGCTATCGTTATTTACAGACCTATAAAACCCGAGCCAGACATGGAAACACTGCGCAAAAAACTGCTTGCCCTCGATGGCAAAGGCTACAAAGCCTACAAGGCCATTGGCGGCCGTTATGTCTTCACTGCCGACAATATGTGTTTCAGTTTGAGCATCGATCACGTGCAAGGCGATCCCTTTGCCCTGCCCTCGCGCATCAGCGTATGGGTAGACATGTCACAGGCCCGGCTACCGGAGGCACTCTGGCAGAACGCGGTGCGCCGTGTAGCACTGGAGGATTTTCTCAACCGTGCCCTGAACCGGGCCATCGGGCGATTTGTGAAGGGCCGGCGCGGCTCCGGTTGCAGCGGTGAAATCGCCATCGCCAGCGGCGGTCAACAGGTATTGCCGCGCAATGCCGTGTTGATCTCGGCCGAAGGTGTGGAGGCACGCCTGACCCTCGGTCTGCCGGCGGAGAATCGCCGCGCCGCCGGACGCGAGGCCGTAGCGATGTTCTTCGACGAACTGCCGAAGCTCGTGAAGGCCGCGCTCTGCTTCGATAATCTGGATGCCGCACAGGCACAGCGCCACGTGCACAGTGTGGAGGATCAGCACGCCCTGCGCCACTGGCTGCGCGGGGAAGGCTTGGTGGCCTTCGTCGCCAATGGCGCCCACCTGCCGCGCGCCAGTGGTGTGGACGATAGCCCATTGCGCGATCACACCCTGCCCTTGGCTGCGCCCGATTCACTCACGCGCTCAGTGACGCTGCCCAATGCCGGCCACCTTGACGGACTGGGCATTCCGGCGGGCATTACACTCATCGTCGGTGGCGGCTTCCATGGCAAGTCCACCCTCCTGCAGGCGCTGGAGTACGGCGTCTACAACCACATCCCCGGCGATGGCCGCGAGCAGGTGGCGACCCTGGAGACGGCGGTCAAGGTGCGCGCCGAGGATGGCCGCGCCATTCACAAGGTGAATATCAGCCCCTTCATCGACCATCTGCCCTTCGGCCGCGACACGGTGCATTTCAGCACCGACAATGCCAGCGGCAGTACCTCGCAGGCGGCCAATATCATCGAGGCACTGGCGTGCGGGGCCGAATTGCTGCTCATCGATGAGGACACCTCGGCGACCAATTTCATGATCCGCGACCAACGCATGCAGCAACTGGTGGCCGGCGACAAGGAGCCCATCACGCCGCTGATCCATCGCGTGCGCGAGCTGTATACCGAACACGGTGTGTCGTCGGTGATCGTGATGGGGGGCTCAGGTGATTATTTCGACGTCGCCGACACGGTCATCATGATGGATGCCTACGAACCGCGCGACGTGACGCAGCAGGCCCGCGCGCTGGCACGCCCCATTGAAAGCGCACCGGCGGGACTGCCGGCCTTCGGCCGTGAAGCCGCCCGCTGTCCCGGTCCATCGGTGCTGGATGCCGCGCGCGGCAAGCGCCCGGTGAAGATCGACACCCCGGAAACCGACCTGCTACGCTACGGCAGCCACCGCATCGACCTGTCGCAGGTCGAGCAGCTCATCGACATCGGTCAGACCCGCGCCATCGGCCTGATGATCCATTATTTCGCCCATCACTACGCCACTGACTGCCGTTCGCTGGTTGAGGGCCTGCGGCGGGTCATGCAGGATGCGGAGCAGTTCGGGCTGGATCGCTTCAGCGAATACAAGGTGGGCAATCTGGCCCTGCCACGACTGTTCGAGCTGGCCGCGGCGGTCAATCGTATTCGCGAGGGAGACTGGCGTTAGACGGCCAGCAAGGAAGGAAAGAAAGAAAAGGAAAAGGTAACTGTTCACCACAGAGGCACAGAATCCACAGGGGGAATTGGCTACCCATCTTGTGCGCACGGCGCACACTACACCTGCCCGTAGTATGCGCCGTGCGTACAAGATGGCCTGAATAGTGACGCAATAACACACCACCGGCTGGCTGGCAGACGGGCACAAAAAACCCCGCCGGAGCGGGGTTCTTCGTATCGGTTATCCGATAGGGTCTTGCTTAGGCGTTAACGCTGGTCGCCTGCGGGCCCTTGGGACCGTTTTCCACTTCATAGGTGACCGGCTGACCTTCGGCCAGGGTCTTGAAACCGCCGCCCTGGATCGCGCTGAAATGCACGAATACGTCTGCGCCGCCGTCATCCTGAGAAATGAAACCAAAACCTTTGGCTTCGTTGAACCACTTTACTGTACCTGTAGCCATGTGACTTTTACCTGATATAAATTAAACATTGTAGGGTGGTGCGTACAGGTAATGAAACGGGGAATTCGGGGGGCAACACGGAGGGAACAACCAAAAGTGCCAATCACAGTATCTGTAGCTGGGCGCATTATAGAGAAATCTGCCGCGCTTTACCAGAAAAATCTCATATATCTCAGGGAGATTCTGATTCGTGGCTCGTATATGTCTGAATCTGAGCCCTCTGCTGGGGTGTAATCGCAGCCTGTGTGAGCTATAAAAAGAGAGGAACGACTCATATCGGTCCGCCGCGCGCGTACACTGTGCCCGTTCACTGCCTTGTTCAACAATTTTTTCACGAAATTGCAAGAGATGAAGTCATGAAACAGAAGTCCTGGATCACCATCGCAGCACTCTCCACCTCGGCAGCGCTTGTACTTCCCGCGACCACCCTGGCCACCGACTACCGGCCCGCCATGCTGGCCAACCCCTGCGCAGGCTGCCATGGACCGGACGGCGACAGCCCCGGCTCGATTCCATCGTTGAAAGGCCTGTCCGCCGAGGAGATCGCTTCCGGCATGAAGGCCTTCAAGAAGGACCGGCGCAAGGGCACGGTGATGAACCGCATCGCCAAGGGTTACAGCGATGAGGAAATCGACCTCATGGCCGGCTACTTTTCCCGCACGCCGTAGAGTATCTCTGCCCGTGGAACACGAAATACACAGGAGAGTTGTCATGAACAACATCAGTCGCCGCCGCTTCATCCAATGGCTGGGGACCGCCTCGGCCCTGGGTGCATTGGGTACTCCGTCTCTGGCATTCCCCAACACCGGCGCCCGCATCATCGTTGTCGGCGGTGGATTCGGTGGGGCCACCTGCGCCAATTATCTCAAGCGCTTCGACCCCTCCCTGGAGGTCACCCTGATCGAGTCGCACAAGCAGTTCTATACCTGCCCCTTCAGCAACGCCGTCCTCGGCGGGCTCTATGACATGGATTTCATCCGCCACGACTACAACAAGCTGCAGTCGAAGCACCGGGTGAAGGTCATCCAGGACAATGCCAGCACCATCGACCCCGACAAACAGACAGTGCACACCACCGCCGGCCGGACTCTGAGCTACGACCGCCTGGTCCTGTCACCGGGTATCGACTTCCTCTGGAATGCCATCGAGGGCTATGACCCGGCCGCCAGTCTCATCATGCCCCATGCATGGAAGGCGGGATCGCAGACGCGCCTGTTGCGCAAGCAGCTGCACGAAATGCCCAACGGCGGCGTGGTGATCATCGCCCCGCCGGCCAATCCCTTCCGCTGCCCACCGGGACCCTATGAGCGCGCCAGCATGATCGCCCACTACCTCAAGCAACACAAACCCCGCTCAAAGGTGCTGATCCTCGACGCCAAGGACCAGTTCTCCAAGCAGACGCTGTTTCAGGATGCCTGGGACGAATTCTATCCCGATCACATCGAGTGGGTGCCCGGCTCGCAGGGCGGCAAGGTCACGGCCGTGGACGCGAAACACATGACGGTGACGGCCGACGAGGAGAAGATCAAGGCGGCGGTGGCGAACATTATTCCTCCGCAGATGGCCGGCGACGTCGCCCACCGCGCAGGGCTCACCAACGACAAGGGCTGGTGCCCGGTGAATCAAAAGACCTTTGAATCCACCATATACAAAAACGTGCATGTGATCGGCGATGCCAGCATCGCCGGCAAGATGCCCAAGTCGGGCTACTCAGCCAGCAGCCAGGGCAAGGTCTGCGCCGCCGAGATCGTCGCCGCACTGCGTGGCGATACGATCGGCGCCTCCTCCTGGGTGAATACCTGTTATAGCCTGATCACGCCCGATTACGGCATCTCCGTGGCCGCCGTCTACCGGCTCAGTGATAAGGGTATCGTCGGCGTCAAGGGGGCCGGCGGCGTCGGGCCGCGTGATGCACCACGCGCGACCCGGCGCATGGAGGCGATCTATGCCGAGGGCTGGTACCGGTCCATCACGGCCGATATTTTTGGTTAAATCAGATGTGAATAGGCCGCCCGTCCACCGCCAGGGCGGCTTCGTGAATGGCCTCGGAAAGGGTGGGATGGGCGTGGATGGTACGCGCCAAGTCTTCGGCGGAGGCGGCGAACTCCATCGCCACCACCGCCTCGCCGATGAGTTCCGAGGCATTGGCGCCGTAGATGTGCACGCCGAGGACGCGATCCGTACGGGCATCGGCGAGGATCTTCACCATGCCCCGGGTTTCACCGGCAGCGTGGGCTCGACCATTGGCGAGGAAGGGAAACACACCTGATTCGAAATCGATACCCTCGGCCTGCAGCTGTTCGCTGCTGCGTCCCACCCAGGCGATCTCCGGCCAGGTGTAGATGACAAAGGGAATGGTGGCGTAATTCACCTCGGGCTGCTGCCCGGCAATGCGCTCCGCCACTGCCACGCCCTCCTCCGAGGCCTTGTGCGCCAGCATGGGGCCGCGCACCACGTCACCAATGGCGAAGATGCCCGGCAGGTTCGTGCGGCAATCGCCATCCACATCGATAAAACCGCGCGCATCCAGTTTCAGGCCGATATCCTCGGCGCCGATGTCACCCGTGTTGGGCCGCCGCCCGGCGGCCACCAGCAATTTGTCCACCTGCAGTTTGTGTTCACCGTCGCCATCGGCATAGGTAACGGTGATCTGCTTTGCGCTCTTTTTGATGGAAACCAGCTTTGCGCCGAGGCGAATATCCAGACCTTCATCCACCAAGTCCTGTTGCACGGCGTGGGCCAGTTGTTGATCGACGTTGGCAAGAAATTGCTCACCGCGCACCAGCAGCGTGGTCTTTGCCCCCAGCCGTGACCAGACGCTGCCCAGCTCCAGGCCGATGACACCACCGCCAATCACGCCCAGGCGCTTGGGCACCGCAGCAAAGGCCAGCGCACCAGTGGAATCGACGATGCACTGGCCATCGAAGGGGGCCTCCGCCAGCTCGACGGGTGTGGAACCGGTGGCGACAATAATGTTGCCGGCACTGAATTCCTGTTCGTCGTCCGCTTCGCCAGCGATGACTCGCACGCGTCGCTCGGCCAACAGGCAGCCGTGGCCCTTGATGTGCGTGATCTTGTGCTTGGCAAACAGCATGGCGATGCCGCCGGTGAGGCTCTTCACCACCTGTTGCTTACGCCGCTGCATGGCCGCCACATCGATCTGCATATCGCCGGTGCTGATACCGTGGGCGGGAAAATCATGCCGCGCATGATAGAAATGGTGCGAGGTTTCCAGCAGGGCCTTGGAGGGAATGCAGCCGACATTGAGACACACACCACCGAGCGAGGGTTTGCCCTGTTCGTCCACACCATCATCAATGCAGGCCGTCTTCAGGCCCAGTTGCGCACAGCGGATGGCCGCCACGTAACCACCGGGCCCACCGCCGAGAACGATCACATCAAAGTCCGTCATTGCCGCACCCTCCCTTTCTGGTCATTGTGGCATAACTGTAAACGGTCAACCTGACCTATCCATTTACTGCAGGAGCAGGCCATGCCCGCGAGGTTATTTCGCCTCAGGTGAATTCAACGCAGAGGTCGCAGAGGCGCAGAGAGCGCAAAGAAAATCAATAATCTCTGCGTCCTTTGCGTCTTTGCGACCTTTGCGTTGAATTGCCGCTCCTGAAAAATCTATCGCGGGCATGGCACGCTCCTGCAAAAATTTGTCAGAGTTCCAGCAGCATCCGCGCCGGGTCTTCCAGGGCATCCTTGATGGCCACCAGGAACAACACGGCGTCCTTGCCGTCGATAATACGATGATCGTAGGACAAGGCAAGGTACATGATGGGGCGGATGACGATCTCACCATTTTCCACCACCGGCCGCTCCTGAATCTTGTGCATGCCGAGGATGGCGCTCTGTGGCGGGTTGAGGATCGGCGTGGACAGCAGGGAACCGAACACGCCGCCATTGGTGATACTGAAGGTGCCGCCGGTCAGCTCATCTAACGTCAGTTTGCCATCCTGCGCGCGCTGGCCAAAATCCCGAATGCTCGCCTCGATTTCGGCAAAGCCCATCTGCTCGACATCGCGCAGGATCGGCACCACCAGTCCACGCGGCGAGCCAACGGCGATACCGATATCGTAGTAGCCGTGGTAGACAATGTCCTGGCCGTCCAGCGAGGCATTGATCACCGGAAACTGTTTCAGCGCCTCTACCACGGCACGGGTGAAAAAGGACATGAAGCCCAGGCGCGTGCCGTGCTTCTTTTCGAAGTCGTCCTTGTACTTGTTGCGCAGATCCATCACCGGCTTCATGTTGACTTCATTGAAGGTGGTGAGGATGGCGGCGGTGTTCTGCGCCTCTTTCAGGCGCTCGGCGACGCGCGCACGCAGGCGGCTCATGGGCACACGCTTTTCGATGCGCCCATCCGGCGTGGGCGCAGCGGGCGGCGGGGTCGCCACTGGCGGCTCGGCGATGAACTGCGGGCGGCCGCTCTTGCCACCGCGTGCATTCAGGTATTCAAGAATATCGGCCTTGGTGATGCGGTTGTCACGGCCGGTACCGTGGATGCGCGCCGGATCGATGTTGTTCTCCACCGCCAGCTTGCGCGCCGCCGGGCTGAGGGACACTACCACTGATGACGCCGGCATCTCTTTCGCGGCTGCCTGCGCCGTGGTGCCCGCTGCTGCTGGCGCGGCCTTTGCGGTCGCCTTGGCATCACTGTCGATGATGGCGATGACCTCTTCGCTGCTCACCACGTCGCCATCGTTATGGGTGATTTCCTGCAATACGCCATCGGCGGGGGCGACCACTTCCAGCACCACCTTGTCCGTTTCGATGTCCACCAGGGTTTCATCACGCTTCACCGCCTCGCCCGGCTTTTTGTGCCAGCTGAGCAATGTCGCCTCGGCCACCGATTCCGACAGCGCCGGCACCTTTACTTCGATCTTCATTCAGCATCCTCCACGGCAGAGCGGGAATCCAGCGCCGTATCCACCAATTCATGCAATTGTTCGATGTGTTTGCGGTAGCAGCCCACCGCCGGCGAGGCCGAGGCTGGTCGGCCGGCATAAGACAAACTCTGCTGCTCTCGCTTGCTGTCGCGCAGCATCGGCCAGATGTATTGCCAGGCGCCCTGGTTCTGCGGTTCTTCCTGGCACCAGACCACTTCGCTGGCGTTCTCGTAGCGATCCAGCTCCTCGGTGAAGGCCTGGGTGGGAAAGGGATAGAACTGCTCGATGCGGATGATCGCCACATCGTCTATTTCCCGTTTTCGCCGCGCGTCCAGCAGATCATAGAACACCTTGCCACTACAGACGACCACCCGCCGCGCCTGTACCGCATCGACGATGTCCGGGTCGCTGATCACCAGGCGGAAGCCACCCTTGCTGAGATCGGCAAGCTGCGAGGTGGATAGCTTGTGGCGCAGCAGGCTCTTGGGGGTCATAACGATCAGCGGCGCGCGCAGCTTGCGCTTCATCTGCCGCCGCAGCAGATGGAACATCTGCGCCGGTTCGCTGGGCATGCACACCTGCACGTTGTCTTCCGCACACAATTGCAAGTAGCGTTCCAGGCGCGCCGAGGAATGCTCCGGCCCCTGGCCGTCAAAGCCATGCGGCAGAAACATCACCAGACCGCTGAGGCGTCCCCACTTGGCGGCGCCGGAGGTGATGAACTGGTCGATCACCACCTGCGCGCCATTGGCGAAATCACCGAACTGCGCCTCCCAGATATTCAGCCCGTAGGGCGCGGCGGTGCTGTAGCCGTATTCAAAGCCCAGCACGGCCTCCTCGGAAAGCAGGGAGTCGATGACCACGCAGTCCGGCTGTCCCTCGTAAAGATGCTGCAACGGCACATGACTGTGACCGGTCTGCTGGTCGTGGAGGATGGCGTGACGGTGGAAGAAGGTGCCGCGGCCGCTGTCCTGCCCGGACAGGCGCACCGGATAGCCGTCCTCCAGCAGCGTCGCGTAGGCCAGGGTCTCGGCGAATCCCCAGTCCATGGGCAGCTCGCCACGGGCCATCTTTGCACGGTCGTCGAGGATGCGTCGCACCTGCTTGTGCAGCACCAGGCTTTCCGGCAAGTGGTTGAGCGTCGTGATCAGTGCCTCGACCCTGTCGGCGGCGATGCAGGTATCCACCGCCTCATCCCAGCGGCCGTCCACGTGAGGTCGCCAGTCCACCCAGTAGGGCTTGTCGAAGGGCTCCGTGACGATGCACGGGGCGACTGTCTCACCGGCGTCCAGACGTTCGCGGTACTGCCGTGTCAGGGCGTCAATGTCATCTTCCGTCATCACCCCCTGATCCACCAGCAGGTCGGCGTAGAGCTGGCCGACACGGGCATGGTTGCGGATCTTCTTGTACATCATGGGCTGGGTCGCCGCCGGCTCGTCGGCCTCGCTGTGACCGTGGCGGCGGTAGCACACCAGATCCACCACCACGTCCTTGCGGTACACTATGCGGAAGTCCAGGGCGATGCGCATGGCACGCGCCACGGCCTCCGGGTCATCGCCATTGACGTGCAGGATAGGTGCCTGAATCATGCGAGCCACTTCCGTACAGTAGGTGGTGGAACGGGAGTCCAGTGGATTGCTGGTGGTGAAGCCGATCTGGTTGTTGATGATGATGTGTACGGTGCCGCCGATGCTGAAACCACGCGCCTGCGACATGTTGAAATTCTCCATCACCACGCCCTGCCCGGAAAAAGCTGCATCGCCGTGGATCAGCACCGGCAGCACGCTGCTACCAATGGTGTCCTTGCGGTGATGCTGGCGTGCGCGTACCGAACCACCCACCACCGGATCGACGATCTCCAGGTGCGAGGGATTGAACAGCAGGGCGAAGTGCACAATGCCGCCCGAGGTCTGGATGTCGGAGGAAAAGCCCTGATGGTATTTCACATCACCGGAGCCATTTTTCGCCGCGCCAGCGGATTTACCCTCGAATTCCTCGAACAGACTGGCCGGGGCCTTGCCGAGAATGTTGGTCAATACATTGAGGCGACCACGATGGGCCATGCCCAGCACTACCTCGCTGACACCCTGCTCGCCGGCCTGTTGCACCAACTGATGCAGCATGGGAATCAGGCATTCGGCACCTTCCAGGGAAAATCGCTTCTGCCCCACATAGCGGGTATGCAGGTATTTCTCGAATTCACTGGCGGCGGCGATACGCTCCATGATTTCGCGCTGCTCATCTTCCGGCAATAGCGGATTGGCCTCCGGCCCTTCCAGCCGCTGTTGTAGCCAGCGCTTTTCCTGGGTGTCGGTGATGTGCATGTACTCGACGCCCAGGTGTCCACAATAGGTGCGCCTCAGGCTGTGCAGGATGTCGCGCAGGGGGGCGCGCTCCGGGCCGACCAGGGAGCCGGTGTTGAACTCCCGATCCATGTCATCGTCGTCGAGCTTGTGAAAGGCCGGGTGCAGTTCCGGCACCAGAATTTCTTCGCGCAGATGCAGTGGATCCAGGTCGGCATTCTGATGGCCGCGGAAACGGTAGGCATTGATCAGCTGCAGCACTGCCACCTGCTTGGCATCGACACAGGAGGCACTCGGCGTTGCGCCGGCCGCGATCGGCTGTGGCGCACGAGGCTGCCGGGCGAGACGCGCAAACTCCTCACGAATCATCGTATGATCCGGCTCCGCCTCGGGCGCCAGCCCCTGCGCCTGCATCTGGCGGAAAAAGTCACGCCAGTCCTCACCCACGGATCCCGGATCACGCAGATATTCTGCATAACGGGCCTCGACGAAGGGCGCATTGGCACTATACAAATAGCTGTTTTCGTACAGGTCTTTCATCATCTCTCTGGATGGCATCTTTATGGTTAAACCCGACAGACTGAAGATAGCTGACCTATCGGCATGGGCTGTTGAAGCTTTACTCGCGGAAAGGCCGGCATTTTTAACAATTTTGTGTGCTAAAAATATTGCGTCAGTTGCAACACCGCCCCACCTCGCAAAGGTAGCACATTGACCCGTATAACACCGTCTGCCAACGCACCTTCACGCAGAAAGGCATCATTGACGAAGGCCGCAACAAAATTCCCCAACGCCGCGCCGGCCAGTACATCGGAGGGATAGTGCACCCCGGCCTCTACTCGCGCCCAGGCGGTGCCGGCAGCCAGCGAAACGGCGCCCACATCGAGCAGCGCGCGCGTCGCTGCCGGCAGATCCAGCCGGGCAAGATTGCGCCGCGTCAGGGTGGCGCCGGTAAAGGCAACCGAAGCATGGCCGGATGGAAAACTGAGGTTGTCAGAATCATCAGGCCGCGGCCGGCCCACACCGAGCTTGATCACCTGCGTCACCAGACCATTGGCAGCCATCGCGCCCAGCTGTACAGCCAACCGGCTGGGCCGCGCTGGATCTTCACCATCCTCAGGCACCCACAGCGAGCTGGCGAGTGCAACGCCGACCGAGGTATACAGCAACATGTCGCTGGTTTGACGAGCCGAAGATTGTGAAGAAAACACGGGGTGCTTACGCCGCGCCCAGTCCGACACGGCCCGATCCCTGTCGGTCACAAGGAACAAGGTAGCGCCCAGCGCCGGCAGCCAGGTGTTTGGGTCCGCGACCGCATCCAGCGCCGCCCGCTGCATGTCTGCCGGCGACGGGCTTATGCCCGAGGGCAGGCTGCCGCAGCCCTGCAACCCTGCCAGCAGCATCAACACCCCGGCAGATGCCATCTTTCGCCCGCCCGTCATAATCCCTTCCTCCGCCGGTGAAACCCCATGTCATCCCGCGTCCTTGTTCGGTTCAGGCTTCTTGATAGCACAGAAAGCCCGCTGACCGGCGATACGGACAACAACCCGCCAGATCCAGCAGCGTGTACAGCAGTGTATAGGCGGTGTTGCGCATCGGCACCCCGGTTTATATCTCCGGCATCACGCATGCAGACAGGTTTCTCTTTTCATATATTCGCTGGAACAACCCCTGCGCCAATCCGCGCCTTCCTGTCCAACACCGACTCCGGAGGCCACCTTAGCAGATCCAGGCCCACAACCCCACCCAGGCACCCGCCCGGAAAATCATTATAAGCGGTTGGTTTTATTAGCTAATTAAAAAAATTACCGTAGCCCGATCGCAATGAACAGTAAATATTATCTTGATTATTCACAATTCACCGCCTACAGTCATGCAGCATGAATGCAGATGCCTCATCCAGCAAACCCGACGTCTGTGAACAGATCCTTGCGGCGGCCTTCGACCGTTTTGTGCGCTTCGGTTACAACAAGACCACGATGGCCGAAATCGCCGGCGACTGCGGCATGTCGGCCGCCAATATCTACCGCTATTTCGATAACAAACTCGACATCGGCGCCCATCTCGCCAGCCAGTGTCTGGCACAACTGGTCACGCTGCAGAGCGAAATCGTTGCCCGCAAACAGACGGCCGCCAGTGAGCGCCTGCGTGAACTGGTCTTCGTTACCCTGCGCTACACCCACGACCAGTGGCTGGAGACCCCGCTGGTCAACGAGTTGGTCACTGCGCTTTGTGGTGACCGCATGGACATTGTCGATACCCACAAGCAGGCAGAGCGCAGCGTGATCATCGAATTGCTGGAAGACGGCAACGCCAGCGGCGAATTCCGCGTCACCGACCCGCAGGACACGGCAGCCGCCCTGCAGACCGCCATGACCCTGTTCAGCATGCCACTGCTGATGCCCGCCTATCCACGGGAAGTCTTCGAGAAAAAGGCCGAGGCACTGGTGCGCCTGCTGCTCACCGGCCTGCTCAACCCAGAGCAAAAAATCGCCAACTGATCCCACCCGGAAAGGAAGCCAAAGATGAATTCCACAACTCGCGTTACCCGTTATGCCCGATGGGTCGTCACCCATCCCTGGTTGGTGATCCTGGCCACCGTGTTGCTGGTGATGGCGGCGGCCAGCGGCGGACGTTTCCTTGGCTTCACCACCGATTACCGCGTCTTCTTCAGCCCCGATAATCCGCAAATGCTGGCCTTCGAGGCATTGGAGAATACCTATACCAAGAATGATAACGTGATGTTCATTCTGGTGCCCAAAGACGGCGATGCCTTTGGTGAAGAGACGCTGGAAGCCGTGAAGACCCTGACCGAAAAGGCCTGGCAGACGCCCTATTCCATCCGCGTCGACTCTCTCTCCAACTTCCAGCACACCACGGCTGTGGCAGACGATCTGCGGGTGCATGACCTGGTTGACGAAGAGCTGGTATTGGATGACACAACTCGCCAGAACATCAAGACTATCGCCCTGCAAGAACCTATCCTGCTCGACAAGCTGGTACCTGGACGTGCGCACGTCACTGGCGTCAACGTCACCGTGCAGCTGCCCGGCGAAGACCTTGGCGAGGTGCCGGAGATTGTCGCCTTTGCGCGCGGGCTGGTCGATGAAATGCACGCCCTCTACCCGGATATAGAGATTCGCCTGTCCGGCATGGTATTGATGAACAACGCCTTCACCGAAGCCTCACAAGGCGACATGCAAACCCTCGTCCCGCTCAGCTTCCTGCTGATGCTGATTACCCTGGCACTACTCACGCGCAGTGTCAGCGGCACCGTAGCAACTCTGTTCGTGATCCTCTTTTCCATCCTCACGGCAATGGGCCTCGGTGGCTATCTCGGCTTCCCCATTACCCCGCCCTCGGCCTCGGCACCGACCATTATTCTGACCGTGGCCATCGCCAACGCGGTGCACATACTGGTCACCTTTCTGCATGAAATGCGCCTGGGGAAAGAAAAACGCGACGCCCTGGTCGAAAGCCTGCGCATCAACATGCAGCCGGTATTTCTCGCCAGCGTCACCACCGCGCTAGGCTTCCTCAGCATGAATTTTTCCGAAGTGCCGCCCTTCCAGCATCTCGGCAATATGGTGGCCATGGGGGTCGTCGCCTCCTTCATCTTTGCCGTCGGCTTCCTGCCCGCCACCATGTCACTACTACCGGTACGGGTGAAGCAGATCGGCAATGACGACAGCCACCTCATGCACCGCTTCGGTGATTTCGTGGTACGCCGCCGCACACCACTGATGTGGGGCATGGCGGGCGTCATCGTGATGCTGGTCGCCGCCATACCACGCAACGAACTCAACGACGTGTTCGTTCACTACTTCGATGACAGCGTCTCCTTCCGTCAGGACGCCGATTTCATGACCGAAAACCTCAGCGGTCTGTATATCATCGACTACTCATTAGACGCCGGTGAAGCCGGTGGCATCAGCAAGCCGCAATTCCTGCAAGAGACCGCAGCCTTTGCCGACTGGTACCGCGCACAGCCCGAGACCATCCACGTCAGCAGCCTCAGCGACACCATGTTGCGTCTCAACAAGAATATGCATGGTGACGACCCGGACTGGTATAAGCTGCCCGAAGAGCGTGACATGGCGGCGCAATACTTATTGTTATATGAGATGTCGCTGCCTTATGGTCTGGATCTCAATAATCAGATCAACATCGATAAATCCGCCATCCGCTTCACCGCCACCTTGCAGACCCTGTCCACCAACGAACTGCTGGCGCTGGAAGAACGCGCCCGCCTGTGGCTGGAGCAAAATGCCCCGAACATCGCCAACGCCGAGGGCACCGGCACCTCGCTGATGTTCGCCCACATCGGCAAGCGCAACATCCTCAGCATGCTGCTGGGCACCGGCATCGCCCTGTTCCTGATTTCGCTGATCCTCATCCTCGCCCTGCGCTCAGTGAAAATTGGACTGGTCAGCATGATCCCCAACCTGGTGCCCGCCGCCATGGGCTTCGGCCTGTGGGGACTGCTGGTCGGTGAAATCGGTCTCAGCCTGTCCATCGTCGCCGGCATGACCCTCGGCATCGTGGTGGACGACACCGTGCACTTCCTCAGCAAATATCTGCGCGCCCGGCGCGAAAATGGCCTCAGCAGTCCCGACGCCGTACGCTACGCCTTCCGCCGCGTCGGCATGGCGCTGACCACCACCTCCATCGTGCTGGTGGTCGGCTTCCTGGTACTATCGTTGTCCAGCTTCCAGCTCAACGCCGGCATGGGTCTGCTCACCGCCATCGTTATCGTCTTCGCCCTGGCCGCAGACTTCCTGTTCCTGCCGCCGCTGTTGATGAAGCTGGAAGGCAAAGACGATACGAAAAAAACAGCCGCCGCTACCACATAACCACGAATGACACCTCCCTCTCCCTCTTGGGGGAGAGGGCCGGGGTGAGGGGGAGAACCACCGCCACACCCTGAAAAACAAAGGAGAAAATCATGCAAAAATCACCCAGGCCAGCCTTCAAGAAAATCCTTCCCATTACTCTGTTCGGCCTAAGCCTGCTACCGCTGACCGCCAACGCCGAAACCGCCGAGGAAAAGGGCCTCGCCATCGCCATCAAGGCCGATCAACTCGACAGCGGCTGGGGTAACCAGACCGCCGACCTGAAAATGGTCCTGCGCAACCGCCACGGCCAGGAAAGTACCCGCGAAATCCGCAGCCGCACGCTGGAAGTGGAGGGCGACGGCGACAAGAGTCTGAGCATCTTCGACAACCCACGCGACGTGAAGGGCACCGCCTTTCTCAGCTTCACCCACGCCACCAAACCCGACGACCAGTGGCTGTACCTACCGGCACTGAAGCGGGTCAAGCGCATCTCATCCAACAACAAGTCCGGCCCCTTCATGGGCAGTGAATTCGCCTACGAGGATATCACCTCGCAGGAAGTGGAAAAGTACACCTACAAGTATCTCCGCGATGAAGACCTCGACGGCCGCCCCACCTTCGTCATCGAACGCTATCCGGCCTACAAACACTCCGGTTACACGCGCCTCGTCACCTGGCTGGACAAGGAGATGTATCAACCCTTAAAGGTGGAATTCTATGACCGCAAGAAATCCCTGCTGAAGACCCTCACCGCCAGCGATTATAAACAGTATCAAGGAAAATTCTGGCGCCCCAGCAAGATGAGCATGATCAATCACCAGACCAAGAAGAGCACCGACCTGTTCTGGACCAACTACAGTTTCAACACCGGCCTGACAGATCGTGACTTCGACCGCAACAGTCTCAAACGGGCGCGCTGATGGTCTGGCATATGCCGCACCGCAGAAACGGGCCATACCCAAAAAAAGCCTGAAAGAATCCGCAAATGGCGCGAATGAACGCAAATATTGACAATATTCCCATCAGAGTTTCTGGGCTTTCGAGACTGCAGCACAGTGCGGAAGACAAAAACCCATTCGCGTTTATTCGCGTTATTTGCGGCTATGCTGCAAATATCTTTGCGCCGGTCTGGCCCGTTCCTGAGAGTACGGCATGAATCGGCTCACCACCCTCGGCCTCACCGCCCTGCTATGGCCCGGCACCGTCACCCTCGCAGGCGAGTGGTCCGGCTACCTCAGCGGTGAATTGCGCGCCTTCCCCGCCGAGCCGAACGACCCTCGCCAACACGGCAATAACCTCTCCTTCAGCGCCCAACCCGAGTACTACATCGAATGGGATGATGGCCGCCAAAGCATCACCGTCGTCCCTTTCGCCCGCTGGGATCAGGGCGATAGCGAACGAACACACGCCGACATCCGTGAACTCAACTGGCTCAAGGCCAGCGATAACTGGGAACTGCGTATCGGCATCGGCAAGGTCTACTGGGGCGTCACCGAATCGCAACACCTGGTGGACATCATCAACCAGACCGATTTCGTGGAGAACCTCGACGGCGAAGACAAACTCGGCCAGCCCATGCTGCAACTGGCGCTGATTCGTGATTGGGGCACCCTGGATCTGTTCGTACTGCCCGGCTTTCGCGAACGCACCTTTCCCGGCATCGATGGCCGACCGCGTTTTCAGCCGCGCATAGACACCGGCCTGACCCAATACGAATCCTCACGTGAGCAACGCAATATCGACTATGCCGCGCGCTGGTCACACTACATCGGTGACTGGGACTTCGGCCTCAGCTATTTCCACGGCACCAGCCGCGACCCCACCTTCCTGCCAACCCTCAACGCGGACGGCGAAATCGTCATCGCTCCACTGTATGAAATCATCAACCAGTTCAGCCTCGACCTGCAGGCCACCCTCGGCGACTGGCTGTGGAAACTGGAAGCCATTCATCGCAGCGGTCAGGGTGCCAGCAACTACGCCGCCGCCACCGGCGGTTTCGAATACACCTTCGTCGGTATCTTTGACAGCAGCTACGACCTCGGCCTGATTGGCGAAATCCTCTGGGACGAGCGCGGCCGGGACGCCCCCACCCTGTTTGACAATGACACCATGATCGGCGCTCGCTTCACCCTCAACGACGCTGATTCCTCGGAACTGCTGCTCGGCTTCATCATCGATAATGATGACCAGAGTCAACTGCTCTACATCGAAGGCAGCCGCCGCATCGGCCAACGCTGGAAGCTCAGCATCGAGGCCCGTGCCTTCGCCAACACCCCGCAAGACAGCCTGCTCTATGGCATGCGCGACGATGACTACTTGCAGCTAGAAATAGCACGCTATTTCTAGCGCATAATTATCTCCCTGATAATTTAGCCCGCCAGGTAGGGTGGGCACGTTGTTTGTACCCACGCGCTATTGTCCGCATGATGGTTTAGGCTCGCGGCTTGAACATGGCGTGGAAAGTAGCTTGTTATTAAAGCTCCTTCGGAGCGATACTATCTCCTTTTTATCTTTTATAAAATACTTTCTGAGGATACCCTAATTATTCCTTCTAAAATTAAAAAATCGATTTAGCAGCATGATGTCCCATGGAGAAACAGCCTTGTAGTAGAAAACCGCCGGTCGGCGCATCCCAATCAACCATTTCTCCGATTGTAAATATATGTGGAAATTTTTTCAGAGAAAAATCAGAGTTTAGTTCATTTATATCAATTCCGCCGACAGTTGAAATAGCTTCCTCAATTGGTCTGAGCGAATTAATTTTTATTTCTAAATTCTTTATGCTCTTTACAAAATTATCCGGTGATAAATAATCTTCTTTTGTTATTAAACTTTTTATTAATGCAATCTCGGTACTGTTCAAGTTAAAGATTTTTTTATAATCTTTAGAAGAAGTTGACTTTCCTAATTTTGCTAATAATTGTTTAAGTGAATTATTCGGTTTAAAATCTATAAAAATTTTACTTAGCGAATTAAGATTGAGCTGTTTTCTTATTGAAGGTATAAGCGAATAAATAGCATTCCCTTCCAATCCGTATTTAGTAATTACAGCTTCGCCTCTTGCTTTTAGAGTTCCGCAGCTAATTTGAATATTTTTTAACGGTTTTCCAATATGGAATGATTTAATATTATCAGACCAATTTATATTTACTCCGCAGTTAGAAGCTTGGAAGGGAAGTATCTTAATTCCCAACTTGATAAATGAATTTACCCATTTCCCATCTGAACCGGTTAATGACCATGAAGCGCCACCCAAAGCAAAAATATAATAGTCTGCTGATATTGTTTTTTTATTATTAACAATCGGTTTGTTTTCATTGTTAAATCCTGTAAACTTTTGATTTATACAAAATTTTACATTCTTCTCTAACAAACCGTTTTTAATCTTGTTTAATACATCAATCGGCTTCAGCTCTTTTATCGAGAAAACCCTTCCGCTAGTTCCGACAAATGTCGGAATACCAATTTCCATAAGCCAATTTCTAACAGACGTGGAATCGAATTCTAAAATAGCTTTATCTAAAAAATTTATAGGTAAGTATTTCTTTGCCAGTTCATTCTGAACCAAACTATTTGTTAAGTTGAAACCGCCTTTCCCGGCTACAAGAAATTTTTGACCGATATTATTTTCTTTTTCATAAACAATAACTTTATTATTATCAGCAAGAAAGTAAGCCGCCGTTAGAGCAGCCGGACCTCCACCGAAAATTACTATATCCTTTTTATTCATCTTAATGGTCAAAAGAAATGATAAAAATTACTTTTGGTCAAATACTTTTCTCAGTTCGAATATGGAAATTCCATAAGCCACGGCAACATTTAACGATTGCTTAATTCCGTATTGAGGAATCTCAATAGAAGCATCACATAAATCAATTAAATCTTGCGAAACACCTGTAATCTCATTACCGACAATGAGGCAAATAGGGAAATCAGTTTTTGACAAGGAATAGTATGGCAAATTATTATCTGTTTGTTCTAACGCAATTATCTTAACACCTTGTTGCTTTAATTTTAAAACAACATCTTTCGGGTTTTCAACAAATTCCCAATTTACACTATCCTGCGAACCGAGAGCGGTTTTCAATACTTCCTTTTTGGGCGGACACGGAGTATAACCGCAGAGATATAATTTCTCAATCATTGCTCCGTCCGAAGTTCTGAATATTGATCCGACATTGTATGAGCTTCTGATGCTGTTCAGTACAACATAAACCGGCAGTTTATCTACTTTGTCTAAAGTTTCTAATGTACTTCTGTTTTCCGATATTTCATCGTGTGTAAGTTTTTTCATACTTAATCTTTATGTAAAATTATTTAATATCTTCTTTCATTAAACGCTTATAGTGGGCTTCAATAATTTCCAGCGACAAGCTGGATTCTTTAATAAGAAGTATAGATGCATAAAGAAGAAAAAATATTCAGATCGGAAGAGCACACGTCTGAACTCCAGTCACACTGATATATCTCGTATGCCGTCTTCTGCTTGAAAAAAAAAAAAAAAAACACAACAACACAAAAAAAAAACAACAAAAAATAAAAAAAAACAAACACAAAGAAGAAAAAGCCACTCATATCATTAGTCAGGACCAA
>CAJVYS010000058.1 GCA_913009875.1 uncultured Gammaproteobacteria bacterium
GGGGAACGGGAAACTGGGCCCTGTGCCTACGACAGTGAGAGGGCGTGGGCAATGATCGAGGCCGGGGCCGACATTATCTTTGGTTACCACCAGCATCGGATAAACCCACGCGAGATAGTGGATGGCGCCGCGGTCTTCTGGGGGATGGGGAGATTTGTCTGGCCCCGAATTTCGACACCATGCGCAACAACTGCAGTGGCCCGAGTCGGGGTAAGCCCTGACGGGACAATCGAAGCGTGCCTCATTCCTGCATTCATCGAAACTCACGGGCGTCCGGTGCTCACAGCTGAGCCCGAATGTGGGCCCGGTCTATGAACGAACGGGCGTGGCCCGTAGTCGTCGTTGTCGGTATCGGGGCGGTGCTCGGGATCGCAGCCTTTCTGATCCTTGATCCCGGGGGGGATAAAGATGAGTCCACGGCCGTGGCGGCGGTGACGACAACGAATCCTCCCAAGGGCGATGGAAAGGTTCCGCCGCCTGAGCCGGTCCCGGCTGCTACCACCACATCAGCAGTGCCGCTGACAACGACAACAACGCTGCCGGTCCGCGACTCTGACACGATCCCTGGTTGGACCGTCGGCGAACCATGGGGGACTGTCAATGGACTCACCATGTTTCGAGGAAACCCGACCCGCACATTCTACGGCACCGGGCCCCTGTCGTCGCTGCCGTCTGAGGTGTGGCGTTACCCGGATGCCCAGATGTGCAGCTCTTCCTCGGCGGGTGGGGTATCGAAGATCTGGTGTGGGATGGGTTGGACTGGACAGCCGGTGGTCTACAAACGTGAAGACGGGAGGACGGAGCTGATTTTCGGCGCCTTGCATATCGATATCGGCACGCAGCAGGTGATCGTCGATGAAAAGTCCATCGAACTGACCGCCTATGAGTATCGGGTGCTGGAGTATCTGGTGCTGCGCGCCGGGCAGGTCGTGTCCAAGTCCGAGCTTACCGAACACATCTATGATCAGGACTTTGACCGTGACAGCAACGTGATCGAGGTCTTCATCGGCCGCCTGCGCCGCAAGCTCGATCCCGAAGGCACCCTGAACGTCATTGAAACCCTGCGCGGTCGGGGCTACCGCTTTGCCTTGACGCCGACCTCCGAGAGCCGTAACGCCTGATGCCCCTGTCTCTGAATACCCGCGTGCTGATTGCGGCCAGCGCGGTGCTTTTCAGTTTCTTTGGTCTGGCCGAGATCACCCTCGAAAGGATCTATCACGACAGTATCGAGCAGGACATGGAAGAGCGCATGTTTGGTCATGTGTATGCGCTGATTTCCGCCGCCGAGATGGGTGAGGACGGTCGCCTCATCATGGACAAGGAGTTGCCGGATACGCGTTTTTACGATCCGCAATCCGGCCTCTACGGGCAGGTGTCCAGCAACGACGGGGAATGGCTGTGGCGTTCGGAGTCCATGCAGGGTATGTCGATCCCGTTTACCGAAGGCCTTCCCCGTCTGGCCCAGGATGGCCGGCAGGTCACCTTGGCCGATGGCCATCGGCTCTATCTGTTCAGCTACGGCGTGGTGTGGAGTGATTCCCCCGATCCCGGCCAGGACTATACCTTCAGCGTCGCTCAGGACATGGGTGAATTCGATGCCCGGGTTGCGGCCTTCCGCGGCAGCCTGTGGGGAACCCTGGGCGGTGTGGCGCTGCTGCTACTGGCGGTGCAGTGGGGCATCCTGCGTTGGGGGCTGTTGCCGTTGAAACATGCCGCCAATGAATTGCGTGCCATCGAAGAGGGTGCGCAGACTCGTCTGAAGGGGCGTTATCCGCTCGAACTGCAGACACTGACCAGTAATATCAATGGCCTGCTCTCCCATCAGCGAGAACACCTGGAGCGTTACCGGCGAACCCTCGGCGATCTCGCCCACAGCCTCAAAACGCCCCTTGCGATCCTGCAGAGTGCGGCGGAAAACCGTGACGGTAAAACTGATCTGCCCAACGTCGTGCTGGAGCAGGTGGAACGCATGAATCAGCTCACGGGTTATCAGTTGCGGCGTGCAGCGACCTCGGGCTGGACGGTATTGTCAGCGCCCATCGCCGTACAGGGTATTGTGGAGAAAGTACTGGCCGGTCTACACAAGGTTTATGCCGATAAGGGGGTGAAAACGGTGACCGAGCTGCAGGCCGATCTGGAGTTTGCCGGTGATGAGGGCGACCTGATGGAGATTGTTGGCAACCTCACAGACAACGCCTTTAAATGGTGTCGGGGGCAGGTGCATGTGCGGGCTCGCTCCGAGGCCGGGCCGCGCAATGGTGAAATGGATCTGTTCATCCATGTCGAGGATGATGGCCCGGGCATTCCTTCCGAAATGGTGCGCTATGTCATGCAGCGCGGTCGCCGGGCCGATTCGGATATTGCCGGACATGGCATCGGCCTCTCTATCGTGCGGGATATCGTACAGTTGTATGGCGGAACGCTGGAGATTGGTGAGAGTGAGCTAGGTGGTGCGGCGGTGCACGTCTGGTTGCCAGCCGGGCCGAAGGGGTAAGGGCTAGCGCTAAGTACAGGCATGCTTGCTTTCTGGCCAAGTGTGATGTAAGGGACGAAATGAAATCGGCACCCACAGGTAACAACCTGTGGGTGCCGATTTCGTAACCAGCTTGCGGCAAATCAGTCTTCGCGGGTGTAAGTGTCTGAACCGTAGATCTGGAAGACAAGATACACCAATAGGGCGAAGCCTATAGCCGCGACAGTACCTACCATATAGGTCAGCAAGTCAATCATAACCACTCCTCTCAATCAAAGAATTGATGCCTGCGAGCGGCCCACACAGGCCTCCGCCGATCTTATTATTGTCCGGCTATGTTGCATCAAACGACGAGCTGTCGCAACCGGGGGCGAGTTTACTTAGCTAGCGGGTAATCTTATAGTGGCAGCGATGCCGGGAGAGGGCATGGGTACAATACAGATAATAATGGGCACGTCTATTTCATCGCCCCGCAGAGGCCGCAAGCAATAAATGGAGTCCCTGAAGACTGCAGACAGTCATGGGGAAAGTGCCGCGAGCCCGTTGAAATCGTTCCAGAGTTTGTTTTTCATGAGTAATAATGACCATGAGTGAGAAGCTCTCCACTCATCCACCTGAGGCGAAAAAGCCTCTCGCACGTTTGTGCTATGTCGATGACAGCCGCACCGCCGCCTTTGTTGTGCGCCGTATGCTGGAGCCCAGTGGCTATCAGGTAGACTATTTTCAGTCTGCCGAACCCGCTGTTGTCGCCCTGATTCAGGGTGACTACGATTTGTTGCTCACCGATCTCAAAGTATCCTCTACTGGGATGGACGGTGATGACCTGATTCGCACCCTGCGTCAGAGTGGGCAGCCCAGGCTCAGTCAATTACCTATTATCGTCATTACCGGTTCTACCGATGCTGAGGTATTGGTCAAGGTCTACGATGCCGGCGCCAATCAGGTGATGACCAAGCCGGTCGATGCCGGTGCGCTGGATGGTCACATCCGCCGCCTGCTGTTTGAGGGGCGTGAATCCGCAGAGGCTGTGTCGCAAGCCAGCAGCAGTGAGCCGGTGGATATCCCGCTGGTGACACCGATCCAGACGGCCCCGGCTCCCGCTGCTAAAGGCAAAAAGACCATTCCTGTATTGCTGGTAGCAGATGTCCCGGCGGATAGCCCACCGCTGCAGAGGGCGGATACACAACCGTCCGCCGAAGATATGGTGTCTGCGGAACCGGTAACAAAGGATCCTGAAGCCGAGCCGCTGAGCATGATAGAGCGGGCCGTGGCCAGCAGTGCACAGCCCTTTACACAACCCTTCCCCACACAGGTGCCTGCGCCTGGGCCAGTGACTGATGCGGCCCCGGAAGACGCGGCGGAGACGCCCGCGCCGGTTGCGGAAGACAGATCCCGGAGGAATGCATCAGATTCCGCCGAATCCGGCAGTGGGATTGATGAATCCATAGAATATGAGGGTGAGGTGGAGATCATCATCGATCCCGAGCAGCCCCCGGGTCGCAAGCATCACGACCGCCAGGACATCCATCGGGGCACAGACGATAGTCTCTATGATATCGACCCGTTCACCTTTGATGGGATACCGTCGCGCCCACCCAGCCGGCTACAGAGGCTGTTTTCCGGTCGTACCCTGCTGGTTGTGATGGTATTGGCGGCACTGGGTTTTGCTGTCTTCAAGGGCGGGCAGCTTTATTTCAGCAAGGGATTGGCGGTGCAGACCACCTTCCCCGAGACGGGGGAGATCTACCAGTCCATCGTGGTGCCCGGGCACATCGTCAGTCGGCAGCGGATGGTGATCCGTCCCTCGCGTGCCGGCCGCCTGACAACGGTACCGGTGAGTAGGGGGGACAGGGTACAGAGTGGGCAATTATTGGCCCGGCTGGATGGCCGTGAGTTGCCCGCGCATCTGGAACAGGTGCAGGCGGATCTGGTCAATGCGCGTGAGGATATCGGCCGGGCAGAGCGCACCTGGGAGCGATTGCGCCGGGCCCATGAGAAAGGTGCTGTGGCCGAACGATTCGTGAAAGATGCCGAAGTGAATCTAAGGGCCGCACGTGCGCGTGCCAGTGTGGTAATGGAAGCGGCCCGGAATGCCACGCTGGCGCTGAAAAAGCAGAAAATCACGGCGCCATTCTCCGGCACAATAATGCATCGCCAGGCCGAAGTCGGCCAGTGGGTGACGCCGACGAGCCCCCTGTTTGTGCTTGCCAGCGAGGCACAACGTGAAATTGAAGTGCATGTGGATGCTGCCGACAGTAGCCGTATTTCGGTGGGCCAAGTGGTGTTGGCCACCAGTGATGCCTTCCCGGGCCTGGAATGGCAGGAGACGGTCACCCGCCTGGGGGCTGTGACGGAGCAGGAAGCGAATACCAACCCGGTGAAGGTATTTATCAGCCTCGGTGCTCAGGCGCCTGATCTGCGTCTGGGTGAGACAGTGGATGCGGAGATTCGTACTGCCTGGAACCCCCATGCCATCAAGGTGCCCTTTGAGGCTCTGTTGAACCGTGAGGGCCAAGTGTATTTGGCCGTGTTGCAGGATGGGCAGGTACGCATGAAGCCCGTGATCACCGGTATCGAAGATTTTGCCATGGCCGAGATCCGTCAGGGTCTGGGAGGGCGTGAGGAAATCATCCTGCCACGCGGTCTCTTTCTGCGTGATGGCGACAGGGCCTATCCATCTGACAACAGTGATTGATCAGTAGCCTGTGAGGAGGTTTTAGTTGAGTCTGTGTCATTTTTCTCTAACGATAATTCTAACGATAAAAAGAGGTAACTTAAGTGAAATTGATACTTTTAGGTGCTCCGGGTGCGGGTAAGGGTACAGTGGCAAAACTGTTGACTGAACTGGATGGTTCGGTGCAGATTTCCACCGGTGATATCCTCCGCGGTGCCGTGGCAGCGGGTACCAAGCTGGGCAAGCAGATAGAGTCTCTGATGAAATCTGGTGACCTTGTGCCGGATGATCTCATCATGGACATTATGGCGCAGCGTCTCCAGGAGCCGGATTGTGAACAGGGTTTTTTGCTGGATGGTTTTCCGCGCACGATTCCCCAGGCCGAAGCGCTCAAGAGTCTGCTGGAAAAGCTGGGTATCGAACTGGATATGGCGGTCAACCTCAATCTTGAGCGCGAGGTGATCCTGGATCGCCTGACCACGCGCCGCACCTGCTCTAATGCTGATTGTCAGGCGATTTACAATGTCAAAAGCAATCCCCCCAAACAGGAAGGTATCTGTGACAAATGTGGCTGCCCTGTTATCCAGCGTGATGATGAGACCGCAGAGGCCATCTCACATAGGCTGGAAACCTACAATGAAAAGACTGCACCGCTCATTGGCTTCTATGAAAATGAAGGCCTGCTACTGAATGTCGATGCAGCAGGTTCCAGTGAGGCGGTTCTGACGGCAATCGGGGAAAAGCTGGGAGCACGATAGGCGCTATAGCATACCTGCCGGAGGCTGGTAGTCCCTCTCTGAGGCCTCTTGGCTTCTGTCGCGATAACCAGGATTAGATTGGCCCATCCGCACATGCCGCGGATGGGCTTTTTTTGTTTTCTGCTTTATTAATCTGAAAACGTGATCTATTGAGGTGGGTGCTCATCGTCGCAGGTTATCGTGGATTTCTGCCGGCCGGAGAGCCAGCCTGTTCATCTGCCGTCTAGGTTGATAAATTTTTGTTTTTTGGCCCGCTTCCTCTTAAAGAAGCGGGGGGCTGCTGCCGACAAGTTGGCATAACGAAGAACTTCAATGGGCCAGCCTGATATTTCACAATGAACTGGCTAGCCCCGTTCCAGTAATAATACATGTGTGGTCTGGAGTTTTGATGAAGCCTGAAGTTTCCGCCAGGGTTCTGCTGATTGAGGGTAATGCCCGCAATGTCCGCTGGGTCGTCGATGCCCTGCGCAGTGCGGGAAAGGGCTGTTTTGGATTGGCCCATGCGGCTGATCTGTCGGCGGCAGAGTCTATTATTGGTGCTGGTCACTTTGATACCGTGGTTGTTGACGTGGCCTGTTTTGGTGACAAAACCGGGAATCTTAAGCAATGGCAAAATCAGCATCTGCCTGACACGCCCCTGATTCTGCTGGCCAACCCAGCACAAGAGGCACAGGCCAGGGACCTGTGTGCGGTAGGTGCGACGGACTATTTGCTGCGCGGCGAAACCAATCCCCAGTTGCTGGTGCGTACACTGGAATTTACCCTCGAACGTCGCCAACTGCGTGGCGAACTGGCAGCGGCCAGGCTGGATCAGGAACGTCTGGCAACCCACGACCCGCTCACCGGTTTGCCTAATCGCGCCCAGTTTCGTGATCGTCTGACCGCCAGTTTGCTGCAGGCAGAGCGCAATACGGAAAAATTGGCGGTGCTGTTCATTGATCTTGACCACTTCAAGTCCGTCAATGATACCTACGGCCATGATGCCGGTGATCACCTGTTGAAGCAGGTGAGTGAGCGGCTGACGGCCGGTGTGCGTGGCCGCGATATTCTCGCCCGCTTGGGGGGCGATGAGTTTGGCTGTGTGCTGACGGGGATCGGTTCCCCGGCCAATGCGGAAAAAGTCGCGCGTCAGATTCTGAAGTCCCTGTCGCAACCCATCGTCTTGAAAGAGCAGTTGGTGTCCTGCACGCCCAGTATCGGTATTGCTATTTACCCCAGCGATGGCGTGGAGGCCAGTTTGTTGATGAAACACGCCGATGCAGCGATGTACACGGCCAAACAGCAGGGCCGTGCCTGCCTGCGCTTCTTCAATGCCAAGATCCATGCTGAAGAGATCCGTCGTCTCACCCTGGAAGCCGATCTGCGTCATGCCATGGAACGAGGTGAATTTTCCATCCATTACCAGCCCATCCTTGATCCAAAGACCGGCACAGTGAAGTCTCTGGAGGCGTTGCTGCGCTGGGAGCATCCTGAACTGGGCATGATCCCGCCGCTGGATTTTATTCTCTTGGCCGAGTCCAGTGGCATGATTATTTCGCTGGGGGAATGGGTGCTACGGACTGCCTGCGCTCAGAACAAGGCCTGGCAACAGCAGGGCCTGGCGCCGTTTCGGGTGGCGGTCAATCTCTCCGCACTGCAGTTTGGTGATGAACACAATCTGGTCGGAATGGTGCGGGAGGCCTTGCAGAAAACCAGCCTGGAATCTCGCTGGCTTGAGCTCGAAATCACCGAAGGCGCCACCATGAACAACCCCAAGGCCACCATTGAGATCCTTACCGCACTGCGGGATCTCGGTGTGCGCATCGCTATCGACGACTTTGGCACGGGCTATTCCTCACTCAGCTATTTGCAACGATTCCCCATCGATACGCTGAAGATCGACCGCAGTTTCGTCAAAGATGTCATGGTTGATAGTGAATCAGCGGCGATTACCCATTCCATCGTTCATCTGGCCCATTCCCTGGGGCTGGAAACGGTGGCGGAAGGCGTGGAGGGGGCCGATCAGGAAGCCTACCTGCGCAAACTGAATTGCACCTATGTGCAGGGTTATTATTACAGCAAGCCGTTGCCGGTTGATGAGATGACCGTCATGCTGCGCCAGGGAAATTTGCAATGGAAGGCCCCCGTTGAGGCGGAGGTTATCGATATTCATGCCCCCTGGAAAAAACAGATTTCTGCGGCGCTCAAAACCAGTGACGGTTTGCCGGTAATGTCCGAGGTGGGGCAAAAACTGCTGCGCCTGATGCAGGATCCGGACGCCCATGTCCGGGAGCTGAGTGACATTGTTGCCAGTGATCCCGCCCTTGCGGCGCAGATTATCCGCTACGCCAATGCCCCATTTTTCGGATTTCAGGGGCGCATTGAGTCTGTCGAAAAAGCGGTGATCACCGTACTGGGTTACGACGGCGTCATGGGTATCGCACTAGGGCTGGTGGCCATGGGATCTCTGCCGGCCAGCGGCAAGGCCATGCTGGCACGCGAAGGTTTTTGGTGGAAGGCGGTGGCCGCCGGCTCCATGGCCCAGGCACTGGCCTCTCAGCGCCCCATGCGCAAGCGCGTCAAACCCGGGCTGGCCTATCTGTCGGCCCTGCTGCGTGATATCGGCCATCTGTTCCTGGTGAGCCAGTTCGCGGAAGCCTGTGATGCCATTGCCGACTGTCAATCGCAGTCACCGGATACGCCACACGTGGATATTGAGAACCGCGTGTTGGGAATGAATCATGCGCACATTGGTGAGCAGTTGCTACGGGTCTGGCAATTGCCCGAAGAGGTGATTACTGCGGTTGCCCGGCATCATAGCGTGGACTATAGCGGGGATTTTGCGGACTACGCTTACCTGCTGCAGGTGGTGGATATCCTGCTGGACGACGAGGCCGGGGACGAGCTTCGCGCTGAACGGTTGGATGGGGTGGTGAAACACCTCGGCATTGATACTGATTGCGTGGTCGATCTCTGGGAGACAATCCTGCATGACCGCGAGGGTCTGGAATCCCTGGCCAGACAGCTCGCCGCCTAAATCTAGTACTCCACCAGACCAACTCTCTGGGTGCTCCTGTGGCGCCCCACGGCGGTGTCGCCTAAAGCGCCTACTGTCGCCTCAGGGCGCCTACTTTTGGTGGTGCAGCGAAACACCACAGGAACGCTGAACCCATCAATATAATCTTAGCGGTGTAACTTTATACTACGCAGCTTGTTTTTCTTGCAGTTCAGATGTGTGTCGTCTTCGAAAATACAGGTCAGCTTGTGCTCCGTTTCCTGCCAGCCCGCGCGCACAGGGAGTTTCGCCCCGGAGCTGGCGAACTCCTCATCGGTGATGGTAATTTTCAGCACATTATTTCGGTACGAGACTGTGAATGAACCATCTTCCTTGAAGCGGGACAGGGTGGCCTTGGTCTGGAAGTCGATATCCGCCATGCCGATATTGCGTGTCAGGGCCTTTGATTCGCACTCTATACGGCTGCCCAAATCCTTGCAGCGAGTGGTGGAAGAGGGCAGGTATTCGACCGCTTTGCCACGTTTTTGCCAGCCACCGGCCTGTATCCGCTGCTTGGTTGTCAGTGGTATAGATGCTGTTGCGGGTGCCGCCGGTATTGGCTTTGGGGTTTTTTCCTTCAGTTTTTTTGCTGCTGCAAGGGCGTTCTGGCGAAGGTGGGCAAGATTCTCTTGTTGCTGCTTCTGCAACTGGGTTATGCGCTGCATGCCTGCAGCGGCCACATCATAGCCTCCTCTGAGGGCCCGCTTGTACCATTCCAGGGCTTTATCAAGATCCTGAGCCGTACCCAGACCATTTTCATAGAGCGTTCCCAGGTAGTATTGGGCGCGCACATATCCCTTGTTGCTGGATTTCTTGAGCCAGTTATGTGCCTTTTGGTAATTCTTGCGGATGCCATTGCCGTTCAGATAGGCCACTCCCAGCTTGTATTCAGCCTTTATGTTGCCTTTCTGGGTGGCTTTGCTGTACCAACTGAAGGCCTGGCGCGGATTCCTCTCGACACCCCTGCCTTTTTCATACATCTCACCAATAGCGTATTGCGCCTTTGCATCACCCTGTTCGGCCTTGGCTAGTTCAGCGTGGAATTTCTGTTCCAGGATGTAATCTACGGCTGCCAGAGCCGTTGTGTTACTGAACACCATTGCCAGGGCAAAAACAATGTATTTGGCCCATCTATACATAGTTACCTTCTTGTGTCATTGACGCTAAATACTGATTAACCTGTTCGCTATGTTGCCGTATGTACGTATTGATTATTATTGTTCTAGGGCGAACCACCGTGGCTGTTAGCGCTGCCGTGAGTAATATATTTTACTCAATCGGTGGAATAATCACAGAATAAACAAGTGATTTCATCGCCACGAGTTCCATTATTATACGTTTTCTCGCCACACAATGACTTATCGGAACAGTTCGGCTTGTTCTTAAGGCTGCTGTTTCGTCTGGATTTTCCATCATAGCCCCTTTCCGGCCCACGGCATCGATCAATGTCTCCTTGCTGTGGCGTCTGTTTCAGGCGTCAATGGGCTGGATTTTATCGCGGAAAATGCAACGACTGCGCAGACAGTGGTCGAGCCAGTCGCTGAGAAAGTGGTTGAGTTGCCATTTCTCGTCGCGGTGATACATGCGTGGATTGGGGTATGTGTAGCGGGAATCCAGATGCTGATGGCCCTGAAAGGCCAGGACTTCGGCGACATGGACATCGTGGTAGGTACGGACTTTCATGTGCAGGGAGGGCAGCCAGCGTCGGCTGCTACATTGCTGCAGCTGCAGGGAAAAGGTGGTGGTGTACTTGCTTTTCTCCAGGACTTCCACGGCCAGGCGTGTGTCGCCACGGCCCTGCAGGCAGAGCGGGGTGGCGATGTCGCGGATACCCGGAATGACCAGCAGCAGCTTGGAAAAATTGCGTTCGTGCAGGCGCGTGGCGTTGTGCAGGCGGCGCTTGCGCATTACGGGTTCGAATGTGAAACAGGGCATGGCTGGATTGTCTGGCGTAGCGGCAAACGTCTATTGTTGCCCAATCCAGTCCTTCATGCGAGCCCGTAGGCGAATATGCGCCTGACTCAATAGCTGGCTGACGCGGGATTCGCTGACGTTGAGCACGCCGCCGATCTCGCGCAGATTGAGTTCGGATTCGTAATACAGGGCCACGGTCATCTTTTCCCGTTCCGGCAGGGTGGCGATGGCCTCGGAAAGGCGTTCGCGGAAATGCTGTTTCTCCAGCTGATCCTGGATGCCGGGCTTGGTATCCATGATGGACTGGCCGATGGCGTCTTCGTCGATGCCGATCTCGTCCCAGCTCAGCACCCGGTGGGTGGAGACATCCTGCAGGGTCTTGAAATACTCTGCCTTGCTGATGCCCAGGGCTTCGACGACTTCCTCGTCGCGCGCGTCGCGGCCCTCGCGGTTTTCGATCTCACGAATCGCACTGGTGATGTCGCGTACCTTGCGGTGTACCGACTTCGGCGCCCAGTCGTTGCGGCGCAACTCATCCAGCATCGAGCCGCGGATGCGGATACCGGCGTAGGTTTCGAAGCTGGCGCCCTGGTTGGCATCATACTTTTTCGCTGCTTCGAGCAGGCCGATCATGCCGGCTTGCAGCAGGTCATCCACCAGTACCGTGGCGGGCAGACGGGCCTTCAGGTGGTAGGCAATGCGCTTCACCAGTGGTGCATATCGCATCACCAGTTCATCGTGCAGATTTTCCACCAGATTGTCGTACATGCAGCCCCTCGGCAAGGTATGGATGTGTTGCTACGGTCTGCCTTCTCAGCGGCAGAGGGGGAGGGATCTTTAGTGGCCCACCGAGCGGGGGCGGATCAACGGATCAGATTTCGCGACGACCGGCAAAGGCGTGGGAGAGGGTGCCGCCATCGACGTATTCCAGCTCGCCGCCGAGGGGCACGCCATGGGCGATGCGAGTACTGCGGATGCCCTGGGCATGCACCATGTCACTGATGTAATGGGCGGTGGCCTCTCCCTCCACGGTGGGATTGGTAGCGAGGATGACCTCGCTGATCCCGCCATTGGCCAGACGTGACTCCAGCTGGTCCAGGCCGATCTCCACCGGGCCGATGCCGTCCAGCGGCGAGAGGTGGCCCATGAGCACGAAGTACAGGCCGCGATAAGCGGTGGACTGCTCGATGGCGCGCACATCAGCGGGGGATTCCACCACGCACAGCAGACTGTGGTCGCGGGTGGCGTTGGCGCACAGCGGGCAGGTGTCCGTTTCACTCAGGGTGCGGCAGTGGTGGCAGTGGCCGATCTTGTCCGCCGTCTCCTGCAGGGATCGGGCGAGCTGCACGGCACCCTCGCGGTCATGTTCCAGCAGGTGAAAGGCCATACGCTGTGCCGACTTCGGGCCGACGCCAGGCAGGCAGCGCAGATCCTCGATGAGGCGACTGATGAGGGGGCTGAATTCCAAGGCTTTAAGTAGAATAGTTTAGCGGTAACATAGGGTTAGAATGGCATCTTAAAGCCGTCTGGAAGGTTTATTCCTGCCGTCATGCCGGACATCTTTTCCTGTGTGTTGGCCTCCACCTGACGCACGGCATCGTTTACCGCGGCAGCCAGCAGGTCTTCGAGCATTTCCTTGTCATCGCCCATCAAGCTGTCATCGATGGAAACGCGCTTGAGGTCATGGCGCCCGGTCATAACCACACTGACCATGCCGCCGCCGGACTGGCCGGTGACTTCCATGTTGGCCAACTCTTCCTGGGCCTTCTTCATGTTTTCCTGCATTTCCTGGGCCTGCTTCATGAGCTTGCCGATGCCACCTTTCATCATGATGTCTAACCTCGTTTTCGGTTTACAACGGGCGGGGATTATACCTGAGGGAGGAGTAATGGTTCAGGTTTTTGACACGCCTATTCCCAAGAGTTTTTGTTAGGAGCGGGCTCTATGCCCGTGATGGTTTTCTTACCCTTGTGATGATTGTTGCGGAAATTGTGGGAGCGGCTTCAGCCGCGAAGAATGTTGGTAAATCCTTCGTGCCTGAAGCCGCAGTTTGGTTGTTTTTCTGTCCGCAATCGCGGGCATGGCCCGCTCCTACGGCAAGCCAATTCTCAGTCGACGGGCAGCACAGAGCCGGGATTGACCTGTGCAGCGAAGGTCTCGCGCAGGGCCTGCACGGTGTGATCCTGTTCGATGCTGGCCTCGGCCTGACGCTGGCGTGCGGCCTGGCGCTGCTTCTGGTGTGTCGCCGGGCTGGTGTTGTCGGTCTGTTCCACGTCGATGCTGAGGGTGACGGTTTCGCCCAGTTGTTGACTCAGTGCCTCACGCAGCAGGTTCTCGCGCGGCTTGCTCAGCAGCTGTGCATGGGCGGGTGCGAGACTGAGTGCAAAATGGTTTCCCTGTCGGTCTTTCAGTGCACAGTTCAGCGCCAGCTGCTGGTTGACACCCTTCAAGCCCAGAGCGGTGGCGAGAGTTTCCCATTCGTCCGGGCCCGGCACCGCTTCAATGGATGTCGTGGGGGTGGTGGCTGGCGGTGAGGGTTCGGCTACGGCCAGTGTTTCGTGTCTCTCCGCTGTAGGTGCGGCGGTGCCGGCCTGGGTGCTGATGTATGCCGGGGGGATCTCTTCTTTCATGTAGTCCGGCATCGGTGGCACATCGTCAGTGACGGGGGGGGGTGCCTGATCCTGTGGGGTGGTGGCGGGTGGTGTTTGCGGGGCCGGGCTTTGCCGCATGGCTTGCGGCGCGGCTCTGGTTGCCGCAGGCCGGCTTGGAGCATTGTCGGTATTTGCCGGCTTTTCCGTCTTTCCCACCCCCGCCTTGCCGGTAAGCTGGGAGCGCACGTCGGCCATGGCACTGGCGCGTCGTGAGGCGTCCGTGGCGCGTGGTACTGCTGGTGTGGCTGGCTGGCTGGTGGCGGGGCTTGGCTGCTGCGGCGTGCTGTGGCTTGCCGGTGTTACTACTGGAACGGGTTGTGTGGCTGTGGGGCGGGCTGGCGTGTCGTCTCGGCCGGTGTCCGGGCGGAAGGCCAGCATACGTAGCAGCACCATCTCGAAGCCGCCACGCGGGGTAGGGGCGAGGGGCAGGTCACGGCGACCGATAAGGGCGATCTGGTAGTAGAGCTGCACATCTTCCGGTGACAGACGCTCGGCCAGTGCCAGTACGGCCTCACGGTCGGCCATCTCGTCGTTGACCGCCTCGAGCACGGCCTGTGCCAGGGCGATACGGTGCAGGGTGGAGGTCAGTTCGGCCAGCACCCCGGCGAAGTCCGGCGCCTGTTCCGCCAGCTGTGCGACGCGCGTGAGCAGGGCACTGGCGTCATTGTCGGCGAGGCCATTGAGCAGGTCGATGACGTGATGCTGTTCGATGCTGCCCAGCATACTGCGAACATCGGACTCGTGCAGGACACCACCACCGAAGGCGATGGCCTGGTCGAGCAGGCTGAGGGCGTCACGCATGGAGCCGTCGGCGGCGCGTGCGATGAGACCGAGGGCCGGGGTATCGAATTCGATGCCTTCCTTCCCCAGCACCATGCCGAGGTGGTTGCGGATTTGCTCCGGTGACAGATGCTTGAGGTTGAACTGCAGGCAGCGCGAGAGGATGGTCACCGGCAGCTTCTGCGGATCGGTGGTGGCAAGGAGGAATTTGACATGCGGCGGCGGCTCTTCCAGCGTCTTCAACAGGGCATTGAAGCTGCTGTTGGAGAACATGTGCACCTCGTCGATGAGGTAGACCTTGTAGCGGCCACGGGTGGGCGCGTACTGCACGTTTTCCAGCAGCTCGCGGGTTTCGTCCACCTTGGTGCGCGAGGCGGCGTCCACTTCGATCAGGTCGACATAGCGGCCTTCGTTGATTTCGGTGCAGGTGGGACAGGTGCCGCAGGGGGTGGAGCTGATGCCCTGCTCGCAATTCAGCGACTTGGCGAGGATGCGTGCGATGGTGGTCTTGCCCACGCCGCGGGTGCCGGTGAACAGGAAGGCATGGTGCAGACGGTCGTTGTCCAGGGCGTTGGTCAGTGCCTGGCGCACATGCTCCTGGCCGACCAGTTCACCGAAGTTGCGCGGGCGCCATTTGCGCGCCAGAACCTGATAACTCATGGGATTCGCTACCTGCGTTTGACAGGCTATCCATTCTAGCGGGTTTTGCGACGGGAGGCAGTAGAATGAGGCTTGAGGCGGACTGTTCGAGTTCTCAAAATGGAGGTGGCCCATGCCAGCCACACCCCGGCACACGAACCCACTGCTGCCGCTGCTCCCTTCCGGGTCTGACGGGGTTCACAGTTTATCGTTGCGAGGGGACCGACACGAGCCACCATCGAGACCCGCCGAGTGAGTGGACCGGCAGGCCGGCCCGTTCAGCGGGCGGCAATGATACCACCAAAACAGGGTCGGCCGGCAAGCGTCGGTGTTGCCGGCTACTCGACGACCTCCAGCGTATGGCCACGGCCAGCTGATCTTACGGACTTGTTACATCGCTCTGCGGTGGAATGTAAGCCTGAACCCTCGGATTCAGGGTAAGGGGAAACAAATCTCTGCCACGGCTGAAGTGGCGCTTAGCGCTACAAATGCGTACGGCTGTCCTCGTGGACGTATTAATCGAGGACTTCCACAGGCTGGCCCACCTCGAGCCGGCCTTTGCCATCGGCGATCACATTCTGGCCGAAGAAGATCTTGTGCTCGCGCATGCGGTAGCCGGCCAGGGTGCGCAGGGGTTCGGCGTCGGCGCGGCGCTCACCGGTGGCGGGGTCGATGGTGGGGATGATGCAGCGGCTGCAGGGCTTGACCACGCGCAGGGTGAGGTCGCCGATGCGCAGGCGTTTCCAGTGGTCCTCGGCATAGGCCTCGCTGCCGTCGATGATCAGGTTGGGACGGAAGCGGCCCATGGTCACTGGCTCCTTGAGCCGGCTGTTGAGGTCGTCCAGGGAGGCTTGGGTGATGAGCAGGATGGGGAAGCCGTCGCTGAAGGCGGTGATGTCGCCGGCCTGGGCGTAGGCCGGATCCACTGCGCGCTGGCCGTCGTCGGGGAAATACACCAGCCGACAGTCGATGCTGAGAAAACGGCTTAGCCAGTTGGCGGCCGTGTCGCCACAGTCGAGGGCGGTGACGCGGTCATCCCACACGCGAACCTCGCGGGTCGGCATCTGCGTCGTGTGCGCTATTTCCAGTTCGTCCATGCCCGGCGCCGACAGGCGCAGGCCGTTGGCCAGGGGTTCGGGCTGGATCAGGCACATGCGTGACTGCTCGCGCTGGGTGAGATAACGGTCGCGGTCGTCCACCACCATCCAGCGGCGGTCATTGCGCAGGCCGAAGCGCTCCACTGCCGACTGTTGCAGGGAAATGCCGCCGAGGGATTTGACCGGATAGATGCCGAGTTGGCTGACGCGCAGGTTCGACACGCGGTTTCTCCAATGATGTGGTTGTGTTTCGACGCGGGAAGGTTACTCAGTCCGCCTGTGAAAGAACAGGGTTAGCAAGCTGCCAGTTGCCGCAGATCGAAAATGATTTCGGTTGTCTCTGTAGGATGCTGGTGAGCGGTAGCGAACCGCATCAATCGAGAGAGGTGACACCGACAATCACCCATGCCGGGTACTTGATAACACGCGAACGATGCGGTTCGCTACCGCTCACCAGCATCCTACACGGAATCTTGAGATGCATTGCCCGGATGGATTTCAAAACGGGCCTACCGATCCGTATCCGGACTTTCACAGTCCGTAAGACTAACCTACCCGCTTTGGCGAGTGGTTGTTGAGTCCTGGCGTGAGGTGCTGTCAGGTGCCTTTAATTGTGGCCTGCAGCCAGGCATGCCAAGCCTTGAACAGCTCATCGTCCACGGCGCCAACCGCCATACGTGCCTGCAGGGCAGGGATGAACAGGGGCTCACCTGTCAGGGTGCTGGCATGGCCTCCGGCGCGCTGGAAGATGAAGTGGCCAGCGGCGTAGTCCCACAGGTTCTGCCTGCCATGCAGATAGAGATGGCCCCGGCCCGCGGCGAGCCAGCACCAGTCCAGGGCCACGGCGCCGAAGCTGCGCTGTGAGGCATAGGGCGGCGTGGTGGCCAGGCGGGCCGCCAGGGCTGCCGGCAGGCGTTTGAAATCCACTACGGCGGTGGATTGGTGCAGGGCGAGGTCTGTGTGGCCAAGTTGCAGGGGATCTCCGTTAAGAGTGGCCGCTGTGCCTTCGGCGGCGGCGAAACATTCGTCGCGTATCGGATCATAGACCACCCCCAGTACCACGCGGTCTTTGTATATCAGAGCCAGTGATACGGCGAAGTAAGGGATGCCGGCGGCGAAGTTGCTCGTGCCGTCCAGGGGGTCCAGGCACCAAAGCGGCTGCTGCTCGGTGAGGAGATGGGCCTGTTCCACCGCGGACATTTCTTCACCGAGCAGCCGGATATGCGGCCACTGTGTTTGCAGGCGGGCGGTGAGGCGCTCCTGCATGGCGAAATCGGCTTCGGTGACGAAACTACCGTCGGCCTTGGTCTGGCGCGAGACATGGGTAAGGCGGGGCAGCAGCTCTGCCCTCGCGGTGGAGATTACCAAGGACTGTACGTGTTGCAGGTCCGGGATCATGAAGTGATCAGTGGGCATGGCTGGAAGCGTTCAGTGTCAATTTTTTTTGGGCTTGTTGGCCTGGCGACAGGCATCCAGCAGCGCCTGCATTTCCGCCGCGCCCTTTTCACGCGCCAGGGCCATGTTGCGTTCGGGGATCAGTTCCGGTTGGGGGTAGTTGGCCACGGCGCGTTCGATGCTGGACTCACGGATCAAGTGCAGCAGGGGGAAGGGCGAGCGGTTGGTGTAATTGGCGGGGTCGTCGGCCGGCGCATTGGCGAAGCAGTAGTCGGGGTGAAAGCTGGCGAGCTGATAAATACCGATGTAACCCTGTTCGACCAGCAGAGCATTGGCCATTTCCAGCAGGTCGAGGAAGGTATCAAAGGATGCAAAGTCCTGCGGCAGAATCAGCAGGCTGGTTTCGATCTCCGGGTCTTGGTCGAGCAAGATGCATTCGTCGATGAGGGCGAGCAGGTATTGTTCCAGTGAGTCCTCACGGATCACCCTGAAACGAACACTGTCGCGATCCAGTTCACGTCGGGCAAAGGGGCAGAAATTCAGCGCCACGATGACGGCGTCGATCCATGCCCGGGTCTGGGTGATGGCCTGATCGTCCGTTGTCCGCTGTGTCATGTTCAGATCCTGGTGGGCTTTTTCTGCAGTTTACGCTGCAAAGTGCGGCGGTGCATGCCGAGGGCGCGCGCCGCGGCGGAGATGTTGCCGTGGTTCTCCATCAGTACCTTCTGCAGGTGTTCCCATTCCAGGCGTTTGACCGACAGGGGGTTCTCCGCCACAGGCACGGTGGGATCGCCGGCATGGCGTTCCAGGGCATGGATGATTTCGTCGGCGCTGGCGGGTTTGGTGAGGTAGTGGGTGGCACCGAGCTTGATGGCCTCCACGGCGGTGGCGATGCTGGCGTAACCGGTGAGAATGACCATGCGCAGGTCGGTGTCCATGGCCTTGAGTCCTTCTACCAGCTCCAGTCCGGACTCGTGGCCGATGCGCAGGTCGATAATGGCGTATTCCGGGTTATGGTCGCCGGCCAGTTCCAGCCCGCCGGCCAGGTCGGTGGCGGTGTAGACCTCGAAATCGCGCTTCTCCAGCGCCTGGCTGAGGATGCGGCAGAAGGTGGGGTCGTCGTCCACCAGCAGGAGTGTCGGTTTATCGCTAGCAGTCGCTGTGCAGCTCATGGGTTGATACCGATCAGGGGCAGGTTGATGCAGGTGCAGGTACCGCCGGTCTCACGCCGGCGGTGGCTGACGTGGCCGCCGAGGCGCTCGATGACGGCGTGGGCGAGGAACAGGCCGACGCCCAGACCCTGTTCCTTGCTGCTGAACTGAGTCTTGCCGGCGGCCGAGACGGCAGCCTCGCTGAGGCCGGGGCCGTGGTCGAGGATATGGATGTCCAGGGTCTGTGCATTCCAGCTGGCTTGCAGTTCGACGCTGTCGGGAGAGACATCGGCGGCGTTGTTGAGAATATTGGTCAGCGCCTGATTGAGGGCGCGGTCGGCCAGTATGGACGGGGCGGGTTGTGGGCCTTTCAGCTGCTGACTAAAGGAGACGCCGGGCCGTTCCACCTGCCACTGCTCCGTGAGTTGGCGTAGGTAGCTGTCCACCGGTAGCAATTGCCCCTCGTCGGCACGCTGTTTGCCGGCGGAGGCGGAGATCACCGAGAGTGCGTCCTTGCAGCGGTCGATCTGCTCGCGAATCAAGTGCAGCTGCTCTCCCAGTCCGACGTCCCTTTCCGTCGGCTTTTTATGGGCAAGATCCAGTAACAGGTCATCGACCACCAGGGCGATGGTGCCCAATGGGGTGCCCAGTTCGTGCGCAGCCCCGGCGGCGAGGGTGCCGAGGGCCACCAGACGCTCATCGCGCAGGGCCTGTTCGCGCGCTTCCGCCAACACGCGGTCGCGCTCGCGCAGGCTGCGGGCCATATTGGTGACGAAATAGGACACCAGCACGGCGCTGAGCACGAAACCGAACCACATGCCGAAGACGTGCTGGGAAAAACCGTCGTCGTGCTGCATGTGTGCCATGGGGTCGGCTGACTGTAGGGGAAGGTAAAAAAACATCAGCAGTGAATAACAGGCCACGGTCAGTCCCGCCATGCCCCAGACATGGGCTGGTGGCAGCACGGTGGCGGCGATCATCAGCGGCAGCAGATAGAACCAGGCAAAGGGGTTGCTGGCGCCACCGGTGCAATAAAGAACGGCGCTAAAGGCGAGGGCATCGGTGACCAGCTGGAAGAAGAACTCGCCATCGGACACCGGTCGCGGCTGGCGTGCACGCCACCAGGTGAACAGATTCCAGAGACTGTGGGCGAGCAGGATGAGGGCCAGCGGCAGCATCGGCAGGGGCAGCTTGAGCCACAGCAGGCCGATGCCAATGAGCAGTATCTGCATGCCGATGCTGATGGTGCGCAGCCCGGCGATACGGCGCAGATTGTGTTGTGTGGAGGCGTACCGGTTATCTATTGCGGCGATCATGCTCGCATTATCCGCGAATGTATGGGGACTGTCAGCCGTTGGCCCTGCGACACTTTGTCACATTCCCGAGCCGTGGGTGGCTCGCTAGGATAAACCTCGTTACCGGTCATAAAACCCGAGCGAGGATTCATCATGAAGTGTCTGTCTGTTGTATCGGCCCGCACTGAGGCCTACCTGAAACTGAGTCTGATTCCATTGCTTCTGGGGCTGACGGCCTGCGCCTCCTCCAATAATGATGACGACCCTACGGCCTGCGACAGCGGTGAAAAGGCCAGCGACAGCTATTGCGTGGAATACATTCCAGGCGGCGCGATGGCTGAACAGGTCGGCAAGAACACCTTTACCCTGCACATCGACAAGCGTGCCGATAATACGCCGGCGACGGGACTGACGGTCGATCTTGCACCTGTGATGCACATGGTGGGCGGCATGAATCACGCCACGCCCGATGAGGACTGCATCGAATCGGCGACCATCGCGGGTGATTATCTCTGCACCATCTATTACGTCATGGCCTCGGAAATGAACGGCGTGGCCATGGGTGACTGGGAGCTGACCGCTGTAATTGGCAGCGAGTCCGTCAGTTTTTCCCCCAAGGTGATGATGACCATGGGCGATACCGTGATGGCCAAGCTGAAAGGCGTATCTGACCTGATCCCGGGCATGATAGGCATGCCTGACGAGTCACGCACCTACTATCTCTTCAAGGATGGCATGGTTAGCACGGACAGTTTTGGCCTGTTCATCGCCGCACGTGAGAGCATGATGAGTTTTCCTGCCGTATACCTGAGCCAGACCTTCAATAATGGTACCGCCTACGAATTGATGGTGGCCGGCATCGTCGTGGATATCTCCACCGACGGCGGTGCCACCTGGCTCGCTGCCACCGATGAGGGCAAGGGCCACTGGCGTATCAATGGGCTGGGTCTCACCGCCGGTGTGGCCAATACCTTGCAGGTGCGCCTGACGGTCAATGGTGAGGCCAAGACCCTTGATGGCTCTGGCGTTGCTCAGGACTATCAGACCTTCACTGTCACACCCTGATGGCCGGGCTTCGTTTCAGCCTCCGGGCGATCCTGCTGGTCGGGATCGCCTGTGGTTCCTCATTCACGTCCCCGGAGTCATGGGCTGCCTCCTGTTGTGGTGGCGGCTCATCTTCGTCATTGATCATGCCCAAGTTTTCGCGCGCGATGGTGGACATGTCCGTGGATATGGAAGACTACAACGGCTTCTGGGATTCGCAGGGCGACCGCCGCCCAGACCCCGAAGGCTCGGATCTCAACCAGTACCGCATCAACCTGGGCTACGCCCACCGCCTGGGCTCGCGCTGGCAGGGCAGCGTGATCCTGCCCTATGTGTGGAACAACAATGAATACACCGGCCTGACATCGAACACCCAGGGCCTGGGGGACACCACTCTCAACCTCTGGTACGAAGCCTTCGACAACGTCACCTGTGTATGGAAGGTGCGCAACTGGGCCGACCTCAAACCGGCGGTGTACCTGGGCGGCTCACTGACCGTGCCCACCGGCACCTCCCGCTTCGACGACGTCAGCAACAGCTTCGACATCACCGGCCGCGGCTTCTATCGCCTCGATGCCAACCAGATCGGAAGAGCGTCGTGTAGGGAAAGAGTGTAGATCTCGGTGGTCGCCGTATCATTAAAAAAAAAATAGA
>CAJVYS010000059.1 GCA_913009875.1 uncultured Gammaproteobacteria bacterium
TGGTGGTGGCATGGTGTTGGCTACTAGATGGTAGGTTTCTGATTGTATTTTTTTTTTTTGTTTATTATTTTTTTTTTTTGTTTTTTTTGTGTTTTTTGTTTTTTTTTTTCAAGCAGAAGACGGCATACGAGATATATCAGTGTGACTGGAGTTCAGACGTGTGCTCTTCCGATCTCGGCGCGCACATCGTCTATTCGCCGGAGGGCGAGCAGGCGCTGGAGACCGGCGGCGGCATCTATCATGCGTTGCCGTTGTTGGGTGATGCGCCGTTTCTGGTGGTTAACGGCGATGTGTGCACGGACTATGACTTTTCCCGCCTGCCTTCACGCCTCACCGGCCTGGCGCATCTGCTGTTAGTGACGAACCCCGCCCATCATGCGGCGGGCGATTTCTTTCTCGCCGACGGCCGCGTCACGGATGATGACGCAGAAGCCGGCGCGACGAGATTGACCTTCAGCGGCATCGGCCTCTATTCCCCGCGCCTGTTCGAGGGCTGTGAAGAGGGGCGTTTCCCACTGGCCCCTTTGCTGTGCCGGGCCATGGCCCAGGGGCAGGTGAGCGGCGAGTGTTATAGCGGACGCTGGGTGGATGTTGGCACGCCGGAACGCCGTGATGCGGCCGAGCGTCTCTTGTGGCGGAATATTTGACATCGCGGGTGAGGAATTGCTTGCAGAGAGTACATAGTGCGTTACTTACAACCTGAAGCCACGGATTCAGGTTAAAATGATTCTAAATGGAATTGGCCCAGCCGTTCAAGCAAGCATGCTTACACTATCGGCGGGATTTCGGGGGGGATTATGATCAAAGTTATGGTGGTTGATGACCACGAACTGGTGCGAACGGGAATAACCCGCATCCTCAATGATGCGCCGGGCATTCGTGTGGTCGCCGAGGCCGCCAGTGGCGAAGAGGCTATCCTGGTTGCCAGCACAAAAACCCCCGATGTGGTGCTGATGGATGTCAGTATGCCCGGTATCGGTGGCCTGGAGGCCACCCGCAAACTGGCGCAGCTGCTACCGAAGCTGAAGGTCATTGTGGTCTCGGTGCACGCCGACGAGCCCTTTCCCAGCCGCATGCTGAAGGCCGGCGCCAGCGGCTATCTCACCAAGGGCTGCGCAGTGGAGGAGATCATTACCGCGATCAAGGTCGTTGCCGGCGGCGAACGCTACATCGGCGCCGACATCGCCCAGACCCTGGCGCTGAAACGTACCCCCGGTGGCGCCAGCACCCCCTTCGACAACCTGTCGCCGCGCGAAATGCAGGTGATGCTGATGTTGACCCAGGGGCAGAAAACACAGGTTATCTCCGACAAGCTCTGCCTCAGCCCCAAGACCATCAGCACCTACCGTCACCGCCTGTACGAAAAGCTGGGCGTGGACAGCGACGTGGAGCTGGCGCGCCTGGCGATGAATTACGGCATCATTGAGACCATCGGTGGCGGTGTTCCGTAGTGGGAGCGGGCCATGCCCGCGATAAAAGCTTGTTCACCACAGAGGCACAGAGGGCACGGAGAAAAATTTTGAGTGTCACTGTCTCTGTGTACTCCGTGCCTCTGTGGCGAGTTTTTTATAAATACCCAGGCAATTACGGGCACGGCCCACTCCTGCCCAAGGCTGCCGCTTTAATCTCTGAGGGTTGAATTCCCCGCAGCTTGCTGCGTAAGCTTTTTGTTCAAACGCCTAAGCGTTTGAACTGGCGGTATAATACCCCGCTTTCGCGAAGCGAAAGTCGAGCGCAGCGAGATAGCTTGCTGCGGGGTTGTTTATCCCGTCACGGCTTTCACGCTAAGATGGCTTCCTGAGTTTCGGCATGGGTTATTAGCGCATGCCTCCCACATGAAAATGAGTCTCGATATGCAACGTTTCATCCTCTCCGTCTGCCTGGGCCTGATTGTCGCCATCAGTAGTGCCGCCGTGGCCGAGCCGGTGGATTTTGAACTGGAAGACATCAATGGCGTCAAGCATCGCCTGTCCGACTATCGCGGCAAGTGGGTGGTGGTGAATTACTGGGCCACCTGGTGTCCGCCCTGCCTGGATGAGATCCCCGAACTGGTGGACTTTCACGAAGAGCACAAGGACAAGGACGCCGTGGTGCTGGGTATCAGTTTTGAAGAGGTCGGCATCAAGAAGCTGCGTCAGTTCACGGAAGAATATTTCATCAACTACCCCATCCTGCGCAGCACACCGGGGCCGAGCGGCGAGCTGGGTGAGATCCCGGGCCTGCCCACCACCTACCTGATATCGCCCGACGGTGAGATTGCCGCCCGGCAGGTGGGATCGGTGACTGCCAAGCTGATCGCTGACTTCATTGCCGTGCGGACCGCCGCCACACCGCAGACAGACAATACGCCTCAAACAGACGATATACCGCAGACAGACAACACGCCGCAGACTGGCCACGAGGCCAGCCAGTAAACGGGACGGGAAGCCATGCTGTCGCGGATCCGGGTCGTTATTTCCCTTTTTCTTCTGGCCCTGTTGCTAATTGGTTCGCAGGCCCTCGGCGCCGAGAAACGCGATCCCGGCAGCCACTTCTTCGACGAAACCTGGGGTGACTTGCAGGAAGAGCAGGCGACGGCCCGCACCGAGGGCAAGCAGGGCATCCTGATCTTCTTCGAACTGGACGAATGCCCCTTCTGCCACCGCATGAAGCGCTCGGTGCTGAATCAGCCCGAGGTGCAGGACTACTTCCGCAAACACTTCCGCATCTTCACCATCGACATCGAGGGCGATGTGGAAATGGTGGATTTCCAGGGCAATGCCACCACCCAGAAGGACTTCGCCTTCAAGGCCAATCGCGTGCGCGCGACGCCGGTGATGGTCTTTTATGACCTCGATGGCAAGGAAGTCATGCGCTATACCGGTGCCACCTCCGGGGTGGAGGAATTCCTCTGGTTGGGCGAATTCATCGCCGAGGGCCATTTCAAGACGATGCGCTTCACCAAGTATAAGCGCCAGAAGGCCCGCGTCGCCCGGCAATCGCAATGAGACGGAGCGGGGGGCTCATGCTGCCGGTCCTGCTGTGCCTGATGCTGCCAGCGTTGGCGGCGGTGGCCGATGAGCCGTTGCAGGATTGGCCGGAACCCCTGACCCTCGACATCGTTCTCGAACGTGTCGACCAGAGTCACCCCGACCTGCAACTGGCCGAGGCTGCCGTGCTCCAGGCCCGTGCCGAGCAGCTACAGGCGGAGAGCAACTACGGCCTGCGCAGCTCCCTGCTGGCGCGCCTGCGGTGGATCGAGCCCTCGCCCCTGGCCCACGACCCGTCGCGCCAGGACCATCGCCTGCGCCTGCGGGTGACCAAGCGCCTCTACGACTTCGGCCGCACGGCGGCGCTGGAGGCTGCTGCCGAGGCCGATCTGGCGGCGCAGCAGCAGCGTTACCGCGACGCCCTCAACCAGTACCGTCTGGCGCTGATGGCGGCCTATTTCGACGTCCTGCTGGCGGATCTCGAAGCCATCCGCGACAACGAGGCCATGTCCATCGGCTACGTCAATTTCGACCGTGCCCAGGCCCGCAACGAGCTGGGCCAGCTGTCGGACATCGAGCTGCTGCGCTTCGAGAGCGTCTATCAACTTACCCGCGCCCGCCAATACGCCAGCAGCACCCGCCAGCGCACGGCGCGCCAGCGGCTGGCCAACCTCATCAACCGCAGTGATAAGCTGCCCGCTGAGCTGGAGGCCCCGTCGCTGCCGGATGTGCAGCGCGACATCCCCGATGTCGAGGCCTGGTTCGCCAGTGCCGAGGCGGCCAACCCGGAGCTGATCGCCCTGCAGGCCGCGGTGCAGGGCGCGCGCGACCGCCTCAGCGCCGCGCAGGCGGGCAGGCATCCCGTGCTCAACGGCCAGGCGGAGGTGTCCGCCTACAGCCGTGACAGCGGCGGCAATGATCCCTGGCGCGTGGGCATCAGTCTCGACGTGCCGCTCATCACCGGCGGCGAGACCCGCGCGCAGACCGCCCGGCGGCGCGCCGAGCTACAGGCCGTCCGCGCCCGCCTGGAACGCCGCCGGCGCGAGATCCGCGAGGCCGTGCTGGACAGCTGGAGCGCCCTGCACAGCCTGCGCGCGCGGCGTCAGGAGCTGGCCGTGCAGGCCGACTACCGCGACCTGTACCTGGACCGCAGCCGCGCCCTGTATGAACTGGAAGTTAAAAGCGACCTCGGCGACGCCATGACGCAGACCTCGGACGTGCGTCTGCAACAGGCCCGGGTCGACTATGAAATCACCCTGGCCTGGGCGCGTGTGCGCGCGCTGCTGGGGCAGGACGTGACGCTGAATGAGGAGAATCGACCATGAACAGGCGCGTGGCAGTAAGCATGATGGCCCTGTGGCTGCTGAGTGGCGCGGCGAGCGCCGAGACCCTGGATGCCCGCCTGCAATGGCTGCAACGGGTGGCGCTGGGCACGCCGGTGTCCGGTGTGATCGCCAAAGTTGCTGCCGTTCCGGGCCAGCGTGTGGCGAAGGGCGGAGCGCTGTTACAGCTGGATGCCCGGCCCCTGCAGGCCCGCGTCAGCGGGCTGGAGGCCGAACGCATCGCCAGGATGGACGACCGTGACGAGGCCCGCCGCGAACTGGGTCGCACCCAGGAACTCTACGAGCGCACCCTGTTGGCGGACCACGACCTGACCCTGGCGAAGATCGCCCTGGCGAGCGCCGAGGCCGCCCTCAAGACCACCGAGGCCCGGCTGGTGCAGGCCCGCTGGGAACTGGAATACAGCCAGATCCGCGCCCCCTTCGATGCCTGGGTGGTGCGGCGCAATGCCGAGCCGGGACAGATCGTGATCAGCAATCTGCAGGCCGAGCCGCTGGTGGTGGTGGCGCGCGCCGGGGTGATGCTGGCGCGGGCGATGGTCGATGCCGGGCGTGTTGCAAGCCTGAAGCCGGGCCAGGCGGTCGGCGTGAGCGTGGCGGGCAGGTCATATCGTGGCCGCCTGCAGCACATCGCCCTGGAGCCGGCGGCCGACGGCCTTTATCCCGTCGATGTGCAATTCGACACCGGCGGCCAACTGCTGCGTGCGGGCCTGCCGGCGCGTATCGAATTGCCATGATCTGCCGGCGTTGCCTGGTCAGTGGGCGGGTGCAGGGCGTGTGGTATCGCGGCTCCACCCGGCGCGAAGCGGAAATGCTGGGCGTCACCGGTCACGCCCGTAATCTGCCCGATGGCCGTGTCGAGGTGCTGGCCTGTGGCCCGCAGGCCGCCGTCGACGCCCTTTGCGACTGGCTGTGGCGGGGGCCAATCCACGCCGAGGTCAGCGACGTGCAGTGCGAGTCCGTCGAATTATCGCCGCCATTAGATTTTAGTACCGGATAAACCGTGCATAACTGGGAAAGGCAATTCTTCAATGATGCCAGTCTGTGTACCTATCAACTGCACATCGCAGTCAGCCGCCTACGCATCCTCAGTATCGGCCGCCTCGGCACCTTCCGCTTTCCCAGTGGGCGCTACCTCTACACCGGCAGCGCCCGGCGCAACCTGGTCGCCCGCGTGCGGCGGCATCTGTCGCAGGACAAAAAACTGCGCTGGCACATCGACTATCTGCTCACCGCCCATGCCGTGAAGGTGGTCGATGTAAGCCTCTCCCGCGACAGCGAATGCCCGCTCAATCAGCGCGTGGCGGGAGAGATCATCGTGCCCGGTTTCGGCGCCAGTGATTGTCGGGCGCACTGCGGCAGTCATCTTAAGTGGCTGGGGAATTGCTGAATACGTACTTTTTAGTAAAGTTAGATCGTCTCTGGGCCAGAATGGCTTAAATCAGGATTTTCTTTGGCGTTGACTCGAAATAGGCCCATGAAAAAGACACGCTACGATGATATCCCGCCCTACATTACCCGTGATGGTTCCGTCATCCGCGAACTGATGCACCCCTTACAGCATGCACCGCTCGGCAGTCTCCAGCAGAGTCTCGCCGAGGCCAGCGTCGCCCCCGGCGAGACCACAGCCCTGCATCGGCACCGGCAAAGCGAGGAGCTGTATCACATCACCGCCGGACGCGGCCTGATGCAGTTGGCTGATGAGCGATTCGAGGTGGAGGCAGGGGACACCGTGTGCATCCCGCCGGGCGTGCCACATTGCATCGGCAATACCGGCGACACGGAGTTGCGTCTACTGTGCTGCTGTTCGCCGGCCTATGCCCACGACGACACGGAATTGCTGTAACTGCCCTTGCATTTGTGGGAGCGGCTTCAGCCGCGAAGCATTACTGGCCATCATGTTTTATCAATCAGTCCACCCTCCATCGCCTGCTCTTGATTAGCAAAGATGGCCATGGCGGTGCACATGCGCCTGAAACCGAACTTTTTATAAAAGGGCTCTTTCCCCGGGCATGCATACAAAATGATTTTCCTGTGACCTTTGGACAGTTCCACAAGCCTGGAAACAATATTTTTTCCTATACCAAGACCCTGGTATTTTGGCAGAACGGCAACATCACAGATGTATGAGCAGTCCACCCCATCCGCCAAAGCCCGGCCGACACCCACCAGCTTGCCCTGTTGAAAAATAAAGCATCGAAACAGGCTGTTTGTAAACGCCATTTCCAGGTCTTCCGGCTTCTTGTTCCCCAGCGGTGTCAGTTTGTACAGCTCGGAAAGCTCTTCCCAGCGAATGCCTTCCAGTGAATATTTCCATTCAAGTTTCAATATTGTCTCCTTCCTGTTGTGCGAGCCCTTCGTGTCGCAATTCACCGGCGTACCGTGTGTGGGTGAAATGGCTTTAAAGTCTTTTAATAGGGGATTTAAATAGGGGATTTAAAATCCCACGTCTTTAGGCGGCATTGTTGCTTTTGCCCCCTCTCCCCTTGAGGGGAGAGGGTTGGGGTGAGGGGTGAACTGCGCCGAGGTTGGTTCTTGAACCCTCACCCTAGCCCTCTCCCAGTTTTGGGAGAGGGAACAATCGGCCGTAGGGCCGATCAATCCGGCTTTTAGCCGTAATCCGAAGCCACCGGTTTTAGCCGGTGGAGTATTCACCTCTGTATTCTGCGTTGTATTTATAAATCCCGAACTCCCAATAATTTCTGCCTGGAGATTTAGGGCCAACCCAGCCTTTTGAAATGAGGGCTTTAGAAATATACTTGTTCATGAATCCATGCCCAACATGAAGAACTGAGCCTTTATCTCTTGCTATGGATTCTAGCTTGTCGGCGCCTTTTAAAGCCCTGCTCTTGGCCAATGAAAAAGCCTCGCCATTGGACGAATAGCCACAAAACCAAAGCAGCCTGAATACAGTCGCCCAAAAAAGTGGGGATGCTTTCGGGGTATTCCAATTTCCGTAGGGTAAGCCCATTTCCCTAAACAATGAATCGGTGTGGTTGATTTTATCAATATGCAGCAATTTTGCTGACTCGATAGATCGGCGCAGGTCGCTGCATACTACTGCTTTACATTCTTTTGACAGCTCCAGTGCCTTGGATGAAGGTTGGCTGTTTTTGTGAATCCCGGCGGAATTATAATTTTTTATCCAGTGATGAAGCTCGCTCGCTTTTAATTTGCCTGACGTTTCTATTTCCGGCTTTCCATGCCGAAGCAACACTATTTTCATTAAATACACCTCCATTCAAGCAATGTGACAGTGAGTGCGCTGGGGTAATCGTTTTTTTGTGGCCCCCAACTTGCTGGGGCAACAATCTGCTGCTACACCCATGTTGGGATTTATTCCTCACCCTAACCTACAGGATAATCCCTTCCGGCAGTCGCTCGTATACATTCTCACCGGCCAACCAGCGGTTTTTTGCCGTTTCGTCCACCAGCGCCCGCAGCACAGCCTGGCCCAGCTCCGCCGGGGACATGCAGAGGCCACGTTGCTTGTATATGTCGATGGTGCCACGGCGGTCAGCGCATCCTCGACCTGTTGCAGGATAGGGTCCGGCCGGGCGTTGCCCGGTGTCTTGCCACTGGCCTGCTTGATGTCCTTCTTGCACTTGTTGATGGCGCTGTGGGTTTTCACTCGTCTCCCCGCTTGCCTGGCTGGGTAGTCAAGGTAGCCAATGGCCGGACGGCAGGCAAGTTGTGGTATGGGTTCGGTTTTCCGAAAAAGTCCCCATATACAGGATGGAATTAGCCCTGTATTCGCAACAGGAGGCCACTCTCATGGAATTACCTATTCCTATTCCCGATCGCCATGCTGCCGGCCAGGCCCTGGCCGAGGCCCTGAAATCCTATGCCGGACGCGATGACGTCATCGTCCTGGCCCTGCCGCGCGGCGGGGTTCCAGTGGCGGCGGAGGTCGCCCGCGCCCTGGATGCACCGCTGGATGTGATGCTGGTGCGCAAGCTAGGCCTGCCCGGGCGTCCCGAGCTGGCTATGGGTGCCATCGCCAGCGGTGGTGTGCGGGTAATGAACGCGGACGTGGTGCGCCGCCTCGGCGTCAGTGAGGTGGCCATCGAGACGGTGGCCGAGGCGGAGGGCCGCGAGTTGGCGCGTCGCGAGCGGGTCTATCGCGGCGAGCGTCTGTGGCCTGATCTCAAGGGGCGCTGCGTGATCCTCGTCGACGACGGCCTGGCCACCGGCGCCACCATGCACGCGGCCATCGATGCTGTGCGCGCCCAGCAGCCCGGCTGTATCGTCGTCGCGGTGCCGGTGGCGCCGCCGGATACGGTGCGTGCCCTCGAACCGCTGGTGGACGAGGTGGTGTGCCCGCTGCAGCCGGAGTCCTTCATGGCCATCGGTCAGTGGTACCGGGACTTCACCCAGACCTCGGATGACGAAGTCATCGCCCTGCTGGACGAGCTGGAGGAGTCTCAGGCGCCGTAGGGTGGACGCCGCCCACCAGGCCTCATCGAGATTTGATGCCCATCCTGCCCGGAGACCGTAGGGTGGGCACTGCCCACCACCACCAAGGAGGCAAGTATGTCGCAGACAAGCCAATCCCCTATGCGGGAGATCGTCGTGCAGGCCGGCGAGACCGGACTGCCCGCCTTCCTCTCCCTGCCCGATGATGCCGTCGGCCTGGTGGCCTTCGTCCATGGCAGCGGCAGCAGCCGCTTCAGTTCGCGCAATCAATTCGTCGCCGGGGTGCTCAACGCCGGCGGCCTCGGCACCCTGCTGTTCGACCTGCTGACCCCCGAGGAAAATGCCATCGACATGGTGACCGCCGAGTTGCGCTTCGACATCCCTATGTTGGGCCAGCGCACTGTCGCCACCGTGGACTGGCTCACGGGCCAACCACAATTAACGAACCTCCCCCTCGGCCTGTTCGGTGCCAGCACCGGCGCAGCTGCGGCCCTGCATGCCGCCGCCGAGCGACCCGAGCGCGTGCGCGCCGTGGTCTCACGCGGTGGCCGCCCCGACCTCGCCATGGCCGATCTGCCACGGGTGCAGACGCCCACGCTACTCATTGTCGGCGGCCGGGACGTGCCAGTGATCGGCATGAATGAAGAGGCCGCCCGGCATCTGCGGGCGCCGCATCAACTAGCTATCGTCGAAGGTGCCACCCACCTGTTTGAGGAACCCGGTACCCTGGAAAAGGCTGCCGGGCTGGCGCGTGACTGGTTTCTGCGTTATTTGCCTGCCAGGGCACAGACCGGGGATTGATGGGGCTTCTCCCCGAAGGTTGAAAAATGGAGCGGGCCATGCCCGCGATAATTTTTCTTCGTTACCGAGATTGTAGTTTTAATCATTGTGGGAGCGGCTTCAGCCGCGAATAAACCCCACCTTTATTCGCGGCTGAAGCCACTCCCACAGAATTTTATTTTCCCACCTTTCATCGCGGGCATGGCCTGCTCCAAATTTTCCGTCTGGCGCTCCGTTGCAATCTGGCCCTGCTTCCTCGTTGCGCTGTTTTGCCGTGTAGTGGGCTGAATGGTGTGGCGTGCTGAAGGTGGATGATTTTCCTCGGCTGAGCTGGCACAGCGCGCCACAGGATGCGTAACACCGCAGAGCGGTGTCACAAGTTTAAACATCTTCTGCAGGTTTTCCCGAAGAGTGTAGGAGTGGGCCATGCCCGCGATGGTTTCCCCCTAAGACTTCTTCAATGCACTTGTAGGAGCGCCTTCAGGCGCGACCGTTGTTATTCGGCCTCATCGAGAAACGGATAATCGGTATAACCCTTTTCATCACCGCCGTAGAAGGTGTCGGCATCGGCGCCGTTGAGCGGGGCGTCGAGCTGAAGGCGCGCCACCAGATCCGGGTTGGCGATGAAAGGCACGCCAAAGGACACCGCATCGGCGCGGCCCTCGGCGAGAGCAGCATTGGCGCGCGCCTTGTCGTAGCCGCCGTTGGCGATATAGGGCCCGGCGAAACGGTCGCGGATCTGCCGCATGTCGCAGGCGGCGCTGATCTCACCGGCCATGTTGACCTCCACCACATGCAGATAGGCGAGATTCAGTGGACTGAGAGCGGCGGTGACATAATTAAAGGTGGCCTGCGGATCGCTGTCGCGCATGTCGTTGAACTCATTGATGGGCGAGATGCGCACACCCACCTTGTCGCTGCCGATGGCCTCGCAGACCGCCGTCGCCACCTCCAGCAACAAACGGCTGCGGTTCTCCACCGGGCCGCCGTAGTCGTCATCGCGTTTGTTGCTGCCGTCGCGCAGAAACTGGTCGAGCAGATAACCATTGGCGGCATGGATCTCCACCCCATCGAATCCCGCCTGCATGGCATTCAGCGCCGCCTGCCGATATTGCGCCACGATGCCCGGCAGCTCATCGCGCCCCAGGGCGCGGGGAGTGACAAAGGGCTTCAGTCCCTCATAGGTAAAGGCCTGCCCGGCCGGGGCGATGGCCGAAGGGGCGACGGGCAACTCGCCCTGGTGAAAATCCGGGTGAGAGACGCGGCCCACATGCCATAACTGAACATAGATTCTGCCGCCAGCGCCACGCACCGCGTTGGTGACCTTGCGCCAGCCCGCGATTTGCGCCTCGCTGTGGATGCCCGGCGTGGCCGGGTAGCCGACCGCCTGCGGCGAAATCTGCGATCCCTCGGTGATGATCAGACCCGCCGTGGCCCGTTGCCGATAGTAGATGGCCATCAAATCGGTGGCCACCGTGTCCGGCGCACGATTGCGCGTCATGGGCGCCATCAAGATGCGATTGGGGAGAGTAAGACTACCTATATTGAGGGAAGAGAATAGATCGGTCATTGTTTCAGCTCCTGTTGAAGTATTCTGAAAGCCCTGACAATGTCTAACGCGGCTAGGTGATCGCCAGAATCGCGGCTACCAGACTAACGCACCCGCATCGATTCCCCAAAGGATAGAGCATGCCTGCAAAGGCCGCATCCAAATGAGGTGCACCATCAAAGGCGCCATTTTGTTCTTATGGGAAGGGAGGGGCGCACATGACTCAGCCGAGTGCATCCAGCGGGCTCGCCACCGAGACGCCGGGCCGATTCAGTACATGGGTGTAGATCATGGTTGTGCTTACATCCGCATGGCCCAGTAATTCCTGCACCGTACGGATATCGGCGCCGGATTTGAGCAGATGCGTGGCAAAGGAATGTCGCAAGGTATGGCTGGTGACGCGCTTGACCAAGCCGGCGGAACGGGCCGCCCGCTTGATCTTCTTTTGCAACCCGTTCTCGTGCAGGTGGTGGCGGCGCACAACCCTGCTGCGTGGATCTTTGGCCAGGTTGGCGGCAGGAAAGAGATACTGCCAGCCGGTTTCACGTGCAGCATTGGGAAATTTTCGCGTCAAGGCTCGGGTAGAAAGACCTCACCAAAACCCGCCGCGCAATCCTGTACGTGGAGCTCCTTTACCGTATCGACCTGCCTCTGCAGGTCAGCGACAAGCCGGCGAGGCAAGGGCGCCATGCGATCCTTGTCGCCCTTGGCTCTGCGAACAAGGATATATTGGTTGGAGAAATCCACATCGAAAACACGAAGCCGGACAGCCTCCATCAAACGCATACCGCAACCATAGAGCAACTCGGCAAGCAGCCGGTAGGTCGGGGCTTCGATGGCATTCAACAAACAACGGACCTCATCACGCGAAAGCACAACCGGCAGCCGGCGGGTTTTTCGGGAACGCACAAAGGTACCGACCTCGATGTGGTGAGAGGGTGGCAAAATACGAGCCCTGTCCATCCAGTCAGACCAGGCGAAATCACGGGCCCAAGGTACCTTCACCATTTCGCAAAAAAGGATTTTCAAGGCCTCGACAGCCTGCCGAAACTGCCAGTCACGCAAATGGCCCTGTCGTCCTAAGTCGTCCAGATAACTGGAAACCGTATCCGGAGAATGCGCCGCGAGTCGAAGCCCCGAGTGCGCAGAGATATAGCGTTCGGCATGCCGTCGATACCACGGCCTTGCTGGTGAGGGAACGTGGTAAGCGATTGTTTTCTGGTGGAATTTGCGCCAGAACTGGCGTTCCTTCTCGGCATCCATGCCGTTCTCCTTGTGTCGTGGGTATTTCCTGACTAGGATGAAGGTTAACGGCAAAATAGCAGGTAAGGCAAGGGGACTTATATGGACGACTTCTACGGACGTCCGTAGAAGTCGGTAAATTCAGGACGTCCGTTCAATACAACTGTTCGGTTTCATAAATCATCTTGAATAATTTCTATTTCATACGTACAATGTATTTATGAATGAGTTGCGATTTGAATGGGATGAAAAAAAGCAAAAATCCAACATTAAGAAACATGGTGTTTCTTTTGAGGAGGCGCGAACAGCTTTTTTCGATGAAAATGCCATTCAATATTTTGACCCCGATCATTCAGAAAGTGAAGACCGATTTCTCCTGCTAGGAATGAGTATCAAGCCACAAATTCTTGTTGTTTGTCATTGCTTTAGGGAAACTGAGACATTAGTGAGGATAATATCTGCCAGAAAGGCGGATAAATCTGAAGAAAAGACTTATCGGAGGTAGAAAGTAGATGCGCGATCATTACGATTTTTCGAAAATGAAGGGGCGTAAAAATCCCTACATTAAATATCTTAAGCAGCCAGTAACAATGCGACTAGACAGAGATACGGTCGATTATTTTAAGTCTTTGGCAGAAGAAACTGGTATTCCTTATCAGAGTTTAATTAACTTATACCTTCGAGATTGCGCGGCACACCACCGGAAATTAAAAATGAAGTGGGCCTCTTGATCTAACAGCAACCGAACAAAACGTTCCAGCGGACAATGCGTGGGTTAAAGGGGTCAGAGCCCTTATTCTCAATATCCATTGCAACCCGGCAAAACATGGCTTGTGTGAGCAGCCGATTCAATGGCTGTATTCAACCGTGCACAAGTATGTCAGAGAAGGGAAATATCCTGTTGATTGGGCAGTGAAAGATTCGGGTTTTGAAGGGTTGGGGTTTGGAGAGTGAGATGCTGCGTGGGCACAAAAGACGTGCCCACCCTACGATGATAAGATTTTTAAGGATGCAAAAAATGATGAAAGGATTGATTGCCGCTTCGCTGCTGCTTTTTCTCTCGGCCTGCGATAACAACACGTCGTCGTCGCCGCTGGTTGGCAACTGGATTACAGAGTCGTGCGAGCAAATGAGCGATACCAATGGCGCACCGATGGATTTCTGGGTACGGGGTCTCTATGAGTTCTCGGCGAAGGGGAAGATTCGCCTGGGTATGAGGGGGTATTCGGATTCTAATTGCCAGACACAGATGCAATATACGTCGCCGGGACCGCAGGATGCCCCTTTCACCTTCGAGGATCTGGGTGAGACGTTCCTGCAGGAAGGTATCGAGGGCCGCGGGCTGCGTGTCAGCGTGGTTTCGGTCTCGCAGTCGCTTGAAGTATCGGCTTATTACGTCATCGATAACAACAAGGCATGTTTTTCCGAGGCGTTCACTTTCCACGCCAGACGCACCGGCGTGTCGGAATCGGGCGCAGATGCCATCGATTTTGACAATTGTCTGCGGCGGGGTTCCTGATCCGACATTGGCGCCGTCAGGCGGTGTTGCATATTGCCGAGGACTGATCGCGGGCATGGCCCGCTCTGGTCTGCTGATCATGCGGTCCGCGGAGTCTTATGGTGGGCGGTGCCCACCCTACATGGCGGTTAATTTTGGGGGGTCAGCGATTGACGTTCGCGGCGGCGAGGTATGATTTCAATTGCTCGTCGCTGAAGCTGGATTCGATCAGCGGAAACAGTTCTCTTTCTTCCTTGCGGGTGTGTGTCTGTAGCAGTTCGCCGAAGGCTTCGAGTCCGGAGCAGTCTCCTCCTTTCATTGCGCGGTAGATTTCCCGCAGCCGGTCGTGTTCCTCTTTCAGCTGCTGGCACAGGGTGGCCATCTCTCCGCCCTGGATTTCTGCAAGAGTGAAGATGCCGGTTTCTTCGCAGCGGAAGTGTTGTTCCCATTTGTCGGGGAATGTGTGGGTGATTTGTTGGCAAAGCTGTTCGATGTCGTCGTGGTTGCCGGCGGCCGCGGTGCGTTGACATCTCTTTGCGAGTACCAGGGATTCATGGTGCTCTTTCGACAGGGGGATGAGTTCGGGGCTTCGTTTCATGTTGTGGGCCAACTCCGAAGGTTGCTAGAAAATCTTCGCGGCTGAAGCCGCTCCTACAATTGCCCGTATAACCATCGGGCGGGCGAATGATCGCGGGCATGGCCCGCTCCTACGATCAGGCGACGAGTAGCGCGACGATGCCGCCCACCGTCATCATGATGCCCAGTGCGAGAATCATCCAGTCACCCTGACTGCCGGGCTCCAGGGTGGCGTTTTCCGACTGCCCGGGTTCGTAGTAGACCTGCACGGTTTTGCCCACGGGGTAGCGCTCCATGTACGTGCGGGTGAATTCGGGCAGGGGGTGCGTGCCTTCCGGGAATTCAAAGCTGCGGCGGTAGTCGTGGCCATCGACCCGGTAACTGAAGACGATATTCGGCAGAAGGTCGTTGGCCTCGGAGGTGGGTTCGCAGGCCTCGATGGTGCCGCTGACCGTGGGCCAGTCCCGCACCCGGCGTGCGTGCCGCAGGGTCTGCCAGCCCCACAGGCTGACGCCGATGCCGCCAACGGCGACCAGTGCGAGGATGATGGGGTAGAGGTTCATGGTGGGTGCTCACGATGATTGTCGACGGCGTGTTTATTGTACGGCTTGTTGCATGGCCGGCAGAAGGTCTTTGCTGGCCATTTGCCGGGAGCTGGCCGCGATGCAGGACTTGGCGCCGTGATTATTGCGCAAGGATTCCGGGCGGATGTGGATCTTTATCTTGCCGATCTTGGTCTGTATCTCGAAGCGCAGCGGGATGCGCTGTTCGTCGTCGCTCAGCCACATGACGAGCAGTTCCTTGTCGTCGGCGCCCTCGATGCGGGTGCGCTTGATTTGCAGCTTGTGCGCGGGCCACAAAACGCCGCCGATCTCCACGTCCTCCCGGCCCAGGCCGTGGGTGCGATAGTAGCGGATTTCATCTTCATAGGTGACGGGGAAGACCAAGTCTTGCGAGGGATTGTCCACGTGCCGGCGGGCGGCGAAGATCAGCGACAGGGGGTCGAGCAGGGTGTCCAGGTCGGGGATGTCGATGGATTTGTCATAGACCAGTGGCGTGTATTTTCCGTCGAGGAGGGGCGAGGTGTTGAGAAAGGCCGGCAGGGGTTTGGCGCCGTCCTCTTCCCATTCCGGCTCGGCGGGATAGGGGTCGTCGTCATCGAAAAAGAAGCCGGTGCTGTCGTCGGTGGTCTGGCGGCGCTGGCGGAACAGTTCGATGCGCTTGTCCGCCCAGTTTATCCAGGTGGCATTTTGTTCGTCTTCGGTGCTGTCTTCGATCTCTTCAACCAGCAGGGCGCGGCGGAGCGTGGGGTCGACGATGCTGCGTCTTTGGTAGCGGGTGGGGCGCAGCGCTTCGGCCACGGAGTAGTTTTCCGTGGAGAGCTTCAGCTGCAGGTGGCAGCCGGGTTGCTGTTCGAAATTCACCGGTCGGTGGCCGGCAATCAGGGCGAGATCCGCCAGTTCTTTCCACACGAAGGCGGTGAAGATGCCGCGGTAGGACAGTCGATAGACGAGATGTTCATCGCCGTCGATGGTCTTTTCCGCCAGTCGCCAGCGCTCCATTTCCGTGGCGCCGGCCGTGGCGGATAAACTGAGGGTGCTGGCGATCAAGGCCAGCAGGGCACCCATTGAAAGAAGGCTGTTGCGCAGGTGCATGCGTTGTCGTCCGGTTTTTTCCTGTGACTCTGCACCCGGGGGTTGGTTCATCCGTGGGGTGTGTTTGTGCGAGTGTCGCGGCGGGGATCAGGGAATTGGAGCGGGCGATGGGAGTCGAACCCACGTCATCAGCTTGGGAAGCTGAGGTAATAGCCGTTATACGACGCCCGCATTGTCCACGAGCCTGCCGGACTTAGGCTCCCGGCCATTCTATGGTGCGCCAGGGCCGCTTGGCAAGAACCATGGGACGCTCGGAAACCGCTGTGCTATCCTGCTTTTCGTATGGGAAATCAGTCGAGCACCTGACCTTGTCTTACGATCTATCTCCGCTGGATGCCGCCGTGGATCTGACCGCGCAACGCGACCTGGATACCCTGGCTGCGGCCATGGTGCGCACGGTTTCCACCCTGCAGCAGGGGTTCAGTGTCTGCGTCTATTCCTTGCAGGGTGACCTGGGCAATCTGTCCGCCAAGGTCGTGGCCTGCACGGATACCGACCGGATCGGCACCTACCTCACGGCACTGGAAAATCGGCCCATGTTGCGGCGCTGTATCGATCGCCAGGAGATGGTCGAAGAACGGACCGGCGGCGGCTGCAAGCGGGTCTACCCGGTGATCGAGCAGGATCAGGTCTCTGGGCTGGTGAGTTGTGAGTCGACCACGGTTGAGGGTAATGCCTGCCATGTGATCGAAAAGCTGGTGGCCATCTACGCCAACCAACACAGCCTGCTCAACCATCAGCAGCGTGATGGCCTGACCGGCCTGTTCAACCGCGCCGCCCTCGATAACTGGCTGGCCAAGGCGCTGGCGCCGGGCGAGGTCCCGGGGCGCCGCGCGATTGATGCGGCCAACCTCGGTTGTTTCGCCATCTTCGATATCGACCATTTCAAGCGCATCAACGACTCGCTGGGCCATCTCTATGGTGATGAGGTGCTGCTGATCCTGGCCGAGCTGATGCGTGAATCGTTCCGCTTCAATGACATGCTGTTCCGCTATGGTGGCGAAGAATTTGTCGCTGTGTTGACGGATGCCGACCTGGAGGCCGCCATGGCCGTGTTGGAGCGTTTTCGCGCGCGGGTGGCGTCGCATCATTTTCCGCAAATCAATCAGGTCACGCTGACCGTCGGCGTGGTGGAGATCGAACCGCGGGTACTGCCTTCGATGTTGATCGACCGGGCCGACAAGGCCCTGTATTACGGCAAAAACCACGGCCGGAATCAGGTCAATGCCTATGAGTGGCTCAATGATGACCGGGTGCTGCATGAAGAGGCCAGGGGGCTGCAGACCATCGAGCTGTTCTGATGGATGGCGGCCGCCCTTAACTTCCCTGCGCAGCCCGAAAACGCTATTATAGGCGGCTCTATTGCGCGCCCAGTGTGACGATGCGCCTGCCAAATACGGTTTTTCCCCCGGGCGCAGGCAACGAATTCTGTATCTTTAAGGAGAGTAATATGTCGGTAAAACATCCCGTCATCGCCGTTACCGGTTCTTCCGGCGCGGGTACGACCACGGTCAAAAATGCCTTTGAGCACATCTTCCGCCGCGAACAGATCAACCCGCTGGTGGTGGAAGGTGACAGCTACCACCGCTATGATCGTGCCGCGATGAAGGAGGCGATTGCCGAGTTCGCCAAGAAGGGCAAACAGCTTAGCCACTTCGGCCCCGAGTCCAACCATTTCGATCTGATCGCCGAGACCTTCAAGACCTATGGTGAAACCGGCCAGTGCCGTCGTCGCTACTACCTGCACAGTGTCGAAGAGGCCGCCGAGCACAATGCCCGTCTGGGTACCGACCTGAGCCCCGGCCAGTTCACCCCCTGGGAAGACATCAAGGAAGAGTCCGATGTGCTGTTCTACGAAGGCCTGCACGGTGGTGCCGTGGACGGTGATGTGGACGTTTCCAAGTTTGTTGACCTGCTGGTTGGCGTGGTGCCCATCGTTAACCTGGAGTGGATCCAGAAAATCCACCGCGACAGCGCACAGCGCGGCTATTCCGCCGAGGCCATCGTCGACACCATCCTGCGTCGCATGGATGACTATGTGCACTACATTACGCCACAGTTCTCGCGCACGGACATCAACTTCCAGCGCGTGCCCACGGTGGATACCTCTAACCCTTTCATTGCCCGCGATATCCCGACCCCGGATGAGAGCTTCATCGTCATCCGCTTCCGCGACCACAATGGTGCGGACTTCCCTTACCTGCTGAACATGATCGACGGTTCCTTCATGTCCCGCCCCAACACCATCGTGGTGCCGGGCGGCAAGATGGGCTTCGCCATGGAGCTGATTCTGGCGCCGCGCATCCATCAGCTGACCGAGGCCAAGAGGGGCGCCTGAGTCTTTCACCCCGGCCGCTGACGAAAGCGGCTGACAAAAAAGGCGTGACCGGTGACGGTCACGCCTTTTTATTGTCTATCACAAGGTTAAAACCGCCGCCTTTGGGCAGTTAGATTTATCTGTCGTGTGTGGTGACTGGGTTGTCGAAAGCAGGATGTGATGGAAAGGTGTTTCGGTCGTTGGTGTAGGGTGCTGGTGAGCGGTAGCGAACCGCACCGTTCGCGTGGATCGGGTGTCGAGCATTGGTCATTGAGGCGGTCACCGTTCCCGACCGATGCGGTTCGCTACCGCTCACCGGCATCCTACAAGGCGTTTTGAAAATTATTGCAGGCTGGAAAAAACGGGTCTTTCAACCTGTATATGGACTTTCAGTCCGTAGAACCAACCCACCAGATTTAGCTGGTGGTTGTTGGGTACCCGGCGGGATTCACTCCAGTTCCGGCGACTCCACCAGCATCGCGCCGGTCAGAATCACCAGTCCCCGCGCCAGCAGGATGCCCTTGCCCTGGGCGCGGTGGTCCTTGCGCGCCCTGTCGGTGTCCTCGCCGGGCGAGCGTCGCAGCACCAGGGCGGTCTGGATCTGCACCGCATACAGCACATACAGGGTGATGATCAGGCCGAAATGCATCCAGATGCCGAAGGACATGATGTCGCCCTGCTCGATGAGGCGCTTGTTCCAGTCACGGTTCATCACCAGGTAGATGGGCATGCCGATATCGAACAGGATCACCGACAGCATCACCGGCCCATGAAAGGCCCGCAGACGGTGCAGATAAAAGGCGGCCAGCATCAGCACATAGGAGCCAAGGGCGACGATGATGGTGACTTCCTGCATGTTTTTCTCCACTCGAACGGAAACAGGGTCGCAGATTAGCATGCCTTCGGCGACAGACAACGGTTTTGCGCGGTGGCGAGTAACACAGAGGGGAAGGGGGGAAAGAATGGTGCCCGGGGACAGAATCGAACTGCCGACACGAGGATTTTCAATCCTCTGCTCTACCGACTGAGCTACCCGGGCAAACGGGAACGCGTATTAAACAGATATGTGGCTTTAGAGTCAAGATTCAGCGGCCAATCTGCGGGCAAACCTCCCGTAGGAGCGGACCCTTGGGCCGCGATAGCCGGGGAGGGAATACGGATCGCGGCTCAGGGATCCGCTCCTACGTGTACTCGTCGCGGTGGCGCAGATACCAGCGCAGGGTCGCCTCCAGTCCGCTGTCGAAATTATGCCGTGGCGCCCAGCCCAGTTCGCGTCGGATCTTGCCGGCGTCGATGGCATAGCGGCGGTCGTGGCCGGGGCGATCCGGCACAAAGGTGATCAACTCGTGGTAGGGGCGCGGTCCCGGCACCAGCTGGTCGAGCCGGTCGCAGATGTGCCGCACGATGTCGATGTTGCGCCACTCGTTGCCGCCGCCGATGTTGTAGGCATCGCCCGGCCGGCCTTCCTGCAGTACCGCCTCGATACCACGGCAGTGGTCTTCGACATATAGCCAGTCGCGGACATTCAGGCCATCGCCGTAGACGGGCAGCGGCTTGCCGGCCAGGGCATTGAGGATCACCCGCGGAATGAGCTTTTCCGCGAACTGGAAGGGGCCGTAGTTGTTGGCGCAATGGGTGGTCAGCAGCGGCAGGCCATAGGTCTCGGCATAGGCGCGCAGCAGATGATCGGCGGCAGCCTTGCTGGCCGCATAGGGACTGTTGGGGCGGTAGGCGTGGGTCTCGGTGAAGGGCGGGGCATCGGCCTCGAGGGAGCCGTAGACCTCGTCGGTGGAGACGTGCAGGAAACGCCGGTCGGTGTCCGTGCCCCATCGTTTGCGAACCGTTTCCAGCAACGCGAAGGTGCCCTCGATGTTGGTGCGGATGAAGGCCCCCGGACCGAGGATGGAGCGGTCGACGTGTGATTCGGCGGCGAAGTGCACCACACGGTCGATGTCTTCCTCGGCGAACAGCCTCGCCAGCAGCGCCGGGTCGCAGATATCGCCGTGCACGAAGCGGTAGCACGGGTTGTCTTCCACATCGCACAGGTTTCGCAGGTTGCCGGCGTAGGTCAGTGCGTCGAGATTGATCAGCCGGTCGTGCGGATGCCGCGCCAGCCAGTGGCGCACGAAATGGCTGCCGATGAAGCCGGCACCGCCGGTGACGAGCAGGGTGTTCATGTCGTTGATTTCTTTATTTACATTGCCTGGGAAGATAGTACTGGAATTTCCCCCCGTCGCGAGGAAATGGTCGCCCATCCATGATGCCCCGGCAGAGGCTTGCCGAACCAGGCCACAAACCGCGACCCACGGCGAGGACTCTTGCTAAGATGCGCACCCGGAGCCAACAAATATCCCCGGCTTATCTCGGCGAGCGACAAACAGGCAGCACGACGTGGCACTACAGCTCATCAGTTCAAACCGCATCGAGTCCCTGCTGGCCGAGCTGGCCCGGCGGCTGGCCGCGCGGCCGCTGGCCTCGCCGTTCGACGCGGAAGTCATCGTCGTGCCCAGCCCGGCCATGGCGCGCTGGGTCAATCTGCAGCTGGCGCAGGCGCACGGCGTCGCCGCCAATCTGGAATATCCCCTTCCCGCCTCGTGGGTATGGGCGCTGACCGGCCAGGTACTGGACGACGCCCCGGACACCGACCCGCTGGAACGCCAGCGCCTGGGCTGGAAGATCTTCGCCCTGCTGCCGGCACTGCTGGCGCACCCGGCCTTCCAGCCGCTGCAACACTACCTGCGTGACGACAGCGGCGACCTCAAGCGCTGGCAGTTGTCGGTGCGCATCGCCGATGTGCTGGATCGCTACCAGTTCTACCGCCCGGCGCTGATCCGCCAGTGGAGCCGCGGTGAGGGTGACGACTGGCAGGCGCTGCTGTGGCGCGAATTGACCGCAGAGCTCGGCGACCGCCACCGGGTGGCGGTGCTGGACCGCCTGCTGCAACGCCTGCAGCGGGGCGACGCCACCGCGCCGCTCGATCGGAAGAGCGTCGGGTAGGGGAAGAGTGTACAGCTCGGTGGTCGCCGTATCAGTAGAAAAAAAACACGTGCAGCCAAC
>CAJVYS010000060.1 GCA_913009875.1 uncultured Gammaproteobacteria bacterium
GTACAAGGAGGACGAGATGAGTGAAGAGATACGTACATATGTATGTAATAACGGGGATAACGGTATCCCTGGAAAACTGTGTGTTATTTTTGGTTTTTTTTTTTTCAAGCAGAAGACGGCATACGAGATATATCAGTGTGACTGGAGTTCAGACGTGTGCTCTTCCGATCTCGATGTTGGGCGTCTCGCCCAGCGCCAGGGTGCGCTTGTCGCCGTCGCCGATCTCGCCCACCACCACCAGTCCGGTGTGTACGCCGACGCGCACGGACAGGGGAATCTCTTCGCCACTGAGTAGCGGATAGCGCAGTTCGGAGACGCGGCGCACGATATCCAGCGCCGCCTGGGTGGCGCGACGGGCGTCGTCCTCATGGGCATGGGGGTAGCCAAAGTAGACCAGAATGCCGTCGCCCAGGTACTGCGCCACGTGGCCATCGAAGTGGGACACTACATCGCTGCAGGCACTGCGATAGCCGCGCATGATGTCACGCAGGTCTTCCGGGTCGATGCGTTCAGAGAGCGCGGAAGAGCCCACCATGTCGCAGAACAGCACAGTCAGTTGACGCCGCTCAGCCTGTTGTCGATGGTGCTTTGTGACGGGGTGCGTGGTGGTTTGTGCAGTGCTTTTCCCAGGGGTTGGCGTGGGTTCATCCACCGGTATTGAGTCCAGCACCATCCCGCACTGGCCACAGAAGCGGAAATCTGTCGGGTTGGCGAACTGGCAGGTGGGGCAGACGCGTTTCAGCGCTGCAGCGCATTTTCCGCAAAAATGCATTCCCGGCGGGTTTTCAAATCCACATTGATCGCACTGCATGGCATCATTCATCCGTTGCTGTCTGAATAGTTTTGGGACGTGACTGCAGGGACTTGCTGTCTTTTTTTGCCCGCGCGGAATATCGCGGGAAATGGACAGCCTGTTTCGGCCTGACGCAGGACATGAAGCATAACGGCCACATCCCGCCGCAGCAAGAAACCCGTGTAGTAATATAAAGACTGAGACATTTCATGCCTGATTCATCAAGGCAACACTTGCTGGCGATCTATCGGGCGGCCCTGACCTCGGTGTTAGCGGGGGATTCCCGTTGCGCCTTGCTGTGTGCCGGCACCGATGGCAGTGATGGCCCCGGGGAGGATGCCGGTGAGGCCCTGCGCCGGGCCGACAGTGGGCGCTTTCTGCGGGCCAGTGGCGATCTGCTGCGCACCGGGCCCACGGGCACCAATGTCATGGATGTGGTGCTGGGAATCAAGGACGTGCACTAAACCACGGATTCAAGGTTATGAAATGTGAACGGTTTCTCTACAGTTGGGCGTTTTCCGGTCGATAGATCTGATGAGAGCGCCTCCCCGGGTTGAATTCAGCGCCTGTGTAGCCACTGACGGGAGATGAGACGCTCGCTGGAGTCGTCCCATGAATCGCCCAAAAAAGTCTTTTAAGCTGGATCTGATGGCCGCCTTACTCATTGTCGTGTCAGTGGGGGTTGCTCTGACGATGATCGCCCAAGCCGGTGAAAGGGGTTCGGTTAATAGCGTTGTGGTCGCTTATCAGGCCGCACCCTGACGACTCATACCTGCTGGCCGTCTCTCCGTTCACCACAGTCTTTTCTGTTTTTTCTGCCTTTTCCGGCACTTTTCCCTGTTCCGTGTGGAATGCTATATTGGCCGTAGCCGCGCCGTTTGCACGGTGGAATCTTCGGGATAAGGGACAGGTTTGATGATAAATGTGTGGATTTCTGCGGTCACGAAAAACGCACCACACTTGTACCTGATTTGTCTTTGTTTTTTCCTGCCCACAGTGGCACTACTGGCCGCAGAGCCTCCGGCGGACATTTCTCTGCCTATTCCTGTCACCCCGGCGCCGCCACGTCTGGCGCTGGAGGCACTGCTCGGCAGTAAGGCTGTGATTAACGTCAATGGTCAACGTGCCGTGCTGACGGTGGGTGAGCGGAAGCCCTCCGGACTGCATTTACTGTCACTCAAGGGCGATGTGGCGACCGTCGGTTTCGATGGTCGGCAATACCGCCTTCGCCTGGGACAGACCCCCATTAACACCCGCTTTGTGCAGCCCAAACTGGAAATCGTCACCATTGCCCCGGATCCGCGGGGTATGTACCTCACGCCAGGTGCCATCAACGGCCAGTCGGTTCAATTTCTGGTGGATACGGGCGCCACGACGGTGGCGATGAATGCAATCGAGGCGCGGCGTCTGGGCGTGGACTACTTGCTGCGTGGACAACCCGTGGCAGTGGATACGGCATCCGGCCGCAGCCAGGCCTGGTTCGTCGAGCTGAACGAGGTCAGCATCGGTGGTATCAAGATGCACAATATTGGTGCGGTGGTGCTGGAGGGTGGTTTTCCGCAGCAGATACTGCTGGGCATGTCCTTTCTCAGTCAGTTGCAGCTGCAGCGCAACGGTATGTTGCTGGAGCTGCGGCAGAAATACTGATCGGTTTTTCTGCGGTTGGATTGATGTCTGGCATGTTGCCTGTTGCCCCTTGTCCGCAGAACCTGTCGGTACTTGGCCGGTCCCGCTTTTTTATCGGCCTTGTAGGGAAACTCCTGCTGTCTTGTAGGCTAATTCCTACAGGTGTTTCTTTCATTTCGTGCTGCGAGATAACTGATTGTCTCCATTAAAGTTTGCCGCCTGCCCGCCGTTGTATGCACAGAGAGGAAAAGCGGGAATTTTAAGGCATGAAAAAAGATTCATGGATACGAACTTATTGGCCGGGTTTTCTCCTGTTACCCGCCGCCGGGGTTCTGTGGTTTTGGCCGGGGCAGGTCGTAGCCTATGTTGTATTGGTGGTGTTGACCGGGCTGTGGCTGATGCATTTGCGTCTACTGACCCGCATGCAGGCCGGGCGTGAGGCTCAGGCCGATGAGCAGCTGCATTTTTCCTCCAGGATGCGTGAAGACTTTCAGCAGCTCATGCAACGCTCTGCAGAGGAGATGGAGCGGCAGTTTGACCACCTCGAGCGGGAATTGCTGCAGGTGCAGAACCTGCAGGGTGATGCCATCAGTGGACTGATGCAGAGTTTTTCCGGGCTGGAAAGTCAGTCGCGTGAGCAGGAGACGTTGACACGTTCACTGGTGGCGCGCGTGGCGGACAATACCGGTGATAGTTCCGGCATCAGCACGCTGGCCAGTGAGGCATCGGATCTGGTGCAGATGTTCGTCGAAAGCATTACCGCCATGCGAGACGGCAGCGTCGAGATGGTCAATGTGTTCATCGAGATGAAGGACCAGATCAGTACGGTGGAGAAAATGCTCGGTGAGATCGATGGCATCAGCTCACAAACCAACCTGTTGGCGCTGAATGCGGCCATTGAGGCCGCCCGTGCGGGTGAGGCGGGCAGGGGCTTTGCGGTGGTGGCCGATGAGGTGCGGGCGCTGTCTCTGCGCAGTAATGAATTCAGCAGTCAGATTCGTGCAGAGTATGCCAAAACGCGCGATAGCATGGATCAGGCCAGCGTCATCGTCGCACGTATGGCCTCACGTGATATGGAAATGACGTTGAATTCCAAGGATCGTGTCGCGGAACTGATGCAGGAAGTGACGAACATTAATGCCGGCATGGCGGATCAGCTGCGCGAGGTTTCGGACATGTCTGAAGAGATTGGCCAGAATGTGGCGATAGCCGTGCGCTCGCTGCAATTCGAGGATATGACCCGGCAACTGGTCGATCACATGCGCAAGCGATTACAGGCCTTTCACGAATTTCTTGGTACGGTTGATGGCTTGCGTTTGGGGCTGTTGTCCGATGAGGGCGCCGAGATTGAGCGGCAACTACAGGAACGGATTACTCAGTTGCACGTAAATTTTGATGAATCGGCGGAGATGCTTGAAAAATCCCCTATCCACCAGCACAACATGGATGAGAGTGAAGTGGAGTTATTTTGATATGGCAAAGATACTGGTCGTTGATGATGATGCGCAGATACGTGGTCTGCTGGTAAAAATGTTGTCGGTGGAGCAGCATGAGGTTATCGAAGCGGAGAATGGAACTCAGGGCTGTAAAAAATACCGTGAGCAGCGCCCGGATCTGTTGATAACGGATCTGGTGATGCCGGAAAAAAATGGCATCGATATGATTCTTGAGCTGAAGAAAGAGTTTCCGGCGATTCGTATCGTGGCCATCTCGGGCGGTGGCGGAATTACCGGTTCATTTGATTATCTGCCCATTGCAAAGCTGGTTGGGGCGTTACATATCCTGCAGAAACCTTTTAGCTTGCAAGAGCTGAAGTCTGCGGTGGCGGAGGCACTGAAGATGCCCGAAACCCATTGAAAGGTGGTTGAAAATCTCTGCTTTTCGTCTGTTGAAAGAGACGGGATGCCTATATTGTTACCGGGTTAATAATAATCGCTTAACAGGCCTGGCAAGGCCGCGGAAGAAGACCAATGGCAGAGTTACCGGCACAACCCCTCGCAAAAGATCTGCGCATTCTGGTGGTGGATGATGATCCCTTTGTCTTGCAGGAGATCGCCCTGCATCTGATGGGGGCCGGCTATCTTGTGCAGACTGCTGAAAGTGCTGCACAGGCGCTGGAAAAGATGGATACTTTCCATCCGAAGATCGTGTTGACTGACTGGGTAATGGATGGCATGGATGGCCTCGAACTATGCCAAGTATTGCGTCAGAGAAAAAACGGCCAGTTGCTTTATATTATCCTGTTGACCTCCCACGATGCCGAAGATTCATTGGTTAAGGCCTTTGAATCCGGCACCGATGATTATATTCCCAAACCGGTAAGCCCACGTATTTTGTTGGCCCGAGTGCAGGCAGGTGCTCGCTTGGTACGTTTGCAGATCGAAGTGGAGCAGGCGCGCCGTGAACAGGCTGAGCGCGAGCGTATGGCACAACAGATTCAGCGTGCGCACAAGATGCAGGCGATCGGTAAACTGACCGGTGGTATTGCCCATAATTTCAATAATTATTTAGCCGCTATTCTTGGTTACACAGAATTGGCGAGGGAAATGTTTCCCGGCGTGGGTGATGGTCAGTTGGACGAGTTTCTGGAGAACATCCAGCAGGCCGGCATCGAGGCGCGCGACTTGGTGGTCAGTCTGCGTTCTTTCAGTACAGGTGATAGTGATTCACGTAAGGTGCCTCTGGTAGGGGTTATGCTTGATGATATTGTGCGCATGCTGAAACCTGTTATGGCTGCCAGCATCCTGTTGAAAACGGATTTTGAAGAGAATGTTCCACTGGCTCTGGTGAATCAGGATCAGATGTATCAAATGGTGATGAGCCTGTGCATCAATGCCCGCGAGGCGATAGATGGAAATGGAGAGATTTACCTGAATTTGCAGTATCTGCGCGATGTGCGTGCATCTTGTGCCTCGTGTCACGAATGGTTGAGCGATGATTTTGTCGAACTGTCCGTCAGCGATAGCGGGCGGGGAATCGATGCCGAGACAGTGCAGCGTGTGTTTGACCCCTTTTTCAGTAACAAGGAAGTAGGGCAGGGTACCGGGCTTGGGCTGTCGGTTGTACATGGCATCATGCATGGTTGCGGTGGGCATATTCTGGTTGATTCAGATATCGGCAAGGGAAGTAGTTTCCGCTTGCTGTTTCCTGTCAACCCAGTGGCGATAGATAATGCTGAAACCCATCCGGCCGGGGCTGAATGATGACCGGCAGTGCCGAGTCTCCGGCTTCGTCTTTTCTTCCCTATTCCTCTCCTCCCTCTTCATTGTAAGGGCGCCGCTATCCCGCTGTTGCCCACCGACAGTCGCCTGCCTCTTATCGAGGATTGCGAATTCGATAGCCAACTTCTACTACGTGAATTCTGTAAGGCAGGTTTTAATCCTGTTTATTGTCGGGTCGATGATAAGGCTTCTCTGGATGAAGTCCTGCAGGAAAAGTGGGATCTGGTTATTACCGATTATCAGTTACCCGGGTTCGATGGATTGTCGGCTGTGATGACCCTGCAAAAGGTCAATCCCAATCTGCCGGTGATTCTCTGTACCGGCTACAGCGAAGATGTGGACGAGGCGCGTGCGCGGGAAATCGGTATTCAGGGTTACATGTCCAAGCCAGTACCGTCGCGCGCGTTGCTGGGGCGGATTGCGGAGCTTCTTGAGGCTGCAGGCCTCACACCGACATATTCTTCTCAATCAACGCATAGGCCGAGTGGTTGTGGATGGATTCAAAATTCTCCGATTCCACACAATAGGCGGTAATGCGTTCATCTGCGTTCAGGCGCCCGGCGATGTCGCGCACGATATCTTCGACAAACTTGGGGTTTTCGTAGGCGCGTTCGGTGACCATCTTCTCATCCGGGCGTTTTAGCAGGCCGTACAGCTCGCAGGAGGCCTCTTCCTCCACCACGTCGATGATGTCTTCGATCCACACGAACTTGCAGGTGCGCACGGTGATGGTGACGTGCGAGCGCTGGTTGTGTGCGCCGTAGTCGGAGATTTTCTTTGAGCAGGGGCAAAGGCTGGTGACCGGCACCACCACCTTCAGCGTGGTCTGGTGTTCGCCGTTGCTGATCTCGCCGATCAGGGACACGTCGTAGTCCATCAGGCTCTTGACCCCGGAAACCGGCGCTGCCTTGCAGACGAAATAGGGGAAGCTCATTTCGATGTGGCCGGATTCGGCTTCCAGGCGCGCGGTCATTTCCTTCAGCATGTGCTTGAAGGATTGCACCGAGATCTCGCGTTCGTGCTCGTTGAGAATCTCTACGAAGCGTGACATGTGCGTGCCCTTGAAGTTGTGCGGCAGATTCACGTACATGTTGAAATTGGCGATGGTGTGTTGGTCACCGCCGGAGCGGTCACGTACCCGCACCGGGTGGCGGATGTCCTTGATGCCGACCTTGTTGATGGGCATGCGACGGGTATCTGCGGAGCTTTGTACGTCTTCGATGGCGGTGCCGGTGGTCTCGGTCACGGCTGCTTCCTCTGGTTTTCTTTGTCGGTATTTTCAATCAGGCTTTCAAGAGCTTTCGCTATAACGCACGCAGGCCCGCTCGGTTTCCCACAGGGTGATGGCCTGCACACGGATGCGTTCGTCGTTCAGTGCCTCCGACAGTCCCCGGTATAAATAGGCGGCGATGTTCTCAGCCGTGGGGTTGATCTCGTCGAAGGGCGGGATCTCGTTCAGATAGTAGTGGTCGAGCCGGTCCGTGAGTTTTTTTACCGCCTGGCGGATGACCCTGAAATCCACTGCCATGCCGACTTCGTCCAGCGTGCTGGCTTCTACCTCGGCCTCCACCTTCCAGTTATGCCCGTGCATGCGAGAGCAGGCGCCGGGGTAGTCGCGCAGGGTGTGGGCGGAGGCGAAGTCACTGACGACTTTGAGGGAATACGTAGAGGCCATGGTGGATTGTAAGGGTAATGTGTCGCGGGTGGCTAAAGCCGATCAGAATGCTATGTTATTGCGCGGGACTTGGCAATAGTCACCTGCCTGCAGGGATTCTACTGCGTGGCGGATAGCGGCGACGTCGAGCCCGCAGGCACTGAGCAATTGCTGATGGTCGCCGTGCTCGACGAAGCGGTCGGGCAGACCGAGGTGGGTCACGGGCAGGCTGATGCCGTGCGCGGCCAGGCATTCGCTCACCGCACTGCCGGCGCCACCGGCGATGACGTTTTCCTCCACGGTGACGAAGGCGCCGTGGGTCTTTGCCAGTTGCAGGATCAGGGCTTCGTCCAACGGCTTGACGAAGCGCATGTTGATCACCGTGGCACCGCTTTCCCGCCCGGCCTGTTCGGCGGGGGAGACCATGCTGCCAAAGGCGAGGATGGCAACCCCTGCACCCTCCCGGCGTAGCTCGGCCTGGCCGATGGGCAGGGTGTCAAGATCCTGTGTCGGGAGAGTGCCGGGGCCGAAGCCGCGTGGATAGCGCACCGCAGCGGGGCCATCGTGGCGAAAACCGGTGCTCAACATCTGCCGGCATTCGGCCTCGTCTGCTGGGGCCATTACCAGCATATTGGGTACGCAGCGCAGGAAGCTGAGGTCGAGATTGCCGGCGTGGGTGGGGCCATCGGCACCCACCAGACCGGCGCGGTCGATGGCGAAGAGTATCGGCAGGTTCTGGATTGCCACATCATGGATGAGCTGGTCGTAAGCGCGTTGCAGGAAGGTGGAATAGATGGCCACCACCGGCTTGAAGCCCTCGCAGGCCATGCCGGCGGCGAGGGTCACGGCGTGCTGTTCGGCGATACCCACATCCTGATAGCGGTCGGCGTATTCTTCGGAAAAACGCACCAGTCCGGAGCCCTCGCGCATGGCGGGGGTGATGCCGATGAGGCGCGGGTTGGTGGCGGCCATGTCGCAAATCCAGTCGCTGAAAACCTGGGTGTAGGTGGGGCCGCTGCCGCCGGCGGGGCGGCTCAGGGACTCGCCGGTGTCCGGGTCGTAGCTGCCGACGCCGTGGAAGGCGCAGGGGTTTTCCTCCGCCGGGGCGAAACCCTTGCCCTTCTTGGTCACCACGTGCAGGAACTGTGGGCCTTTCAGGGACTTGAGATTGCCCAAGGTCTTGATCAGGGTGTCGAGATCGTGGCCATCGATGGGGCCGATGTAATTGAAGCCCAGCTCCTCGAACAGGGTGCCGGGGATCACCATGCCTTTCATGTGTTCCTCGGCGCGCTTGGCCAGCTCCCACATGCTGGGGATGGTGCTGAGCACCTTTTTCGAGCCCTCGCGGGCGGTGAGGTAGAGCTTGCCGGAGAGGATGCGTGCCAGGTAGTTGGACAGCCCGCCGACGTTGGCGGAGATGGACATGTCGTTGTCATTGAGCACTACCAGCAGATTGGCATCCAGTGCGCCGGCGTGATTCAAGGCCTCGAAGGCCATGCCAGCGGTCATGGCGCCGTCACCGATCACCGCTACCACCTCGCGCTCTTCATCGGCCTGCCGGACGGCCAGGGCCATACCCAGGGTGGCACTGATGGAGGTGCTGGAGTGGCCGACGCCGAAGGTGTCGTAGGGACTCTCGTCGCGCTTGGGAAAGCCGGCGATGCCGCCTTGTTTGCGCATGGTGTCCATGCGATCACGGCGACCGGTGAGGATTTTATGCGGGTAGCTTTGGTGGCCCACGTCCCACACCAGGCGGTCGTGGGGGGTATTGAACACGTAGTGCAGGGCGATGGTGAGTTCCACAGTGCCCAGGCCCGAGGCCAAGTGACCACCGGTTTGGCCCACAGACTGGATCAGAAACGCGCGCAGCTCGTCGGCCAGGGGGGCGAGCTGGTCTGGCGCCAGTTGGCGCAGATCCTTGGCGTCGTTGATGTGCTCCAGCAGGGGGAACTCGGACATAGTCGGTTGGGCTGTCTGTTTGGATTGGGTGTGCCATGGCGTTTGCGCCCATTGGCTGTATGGCGGGCAGCCAAGCTAAGCGGTGCATTATAGCGAAAAATTATCCCCTCCGGGGATTCGTGCGGAGATTGTGAATAAAATGCTTGGGCAATGTGGCAAAATGAGCACACAGGACGAATCGATTTTACCGTCCGTTGCCTGCATTTCGGTGCGTACTCGCCGAACTCCGGAAATTGCTGAGGGTGTCCCCTGGTCGGGGTGCGTCACCACGATATTCAGGATATCAGGCAGCCTGTTTTGGGAATGAGTCGTGGGAGCCACAAGTGGATATGGAAGATGACAAAACCCGGATTTTTCACCGGCATGCCCAGCCGGAAAGCCCATCGGTTTCATCACATGCCAGTGAAGTGGATTCGGAAATAGGTATAGAAGATGATGACAAGACCCGGGTTTCTCGCCGACGTGCTCAGCCGACAAATCCATCGGCTTCATCGCACGTCAGTGAGGCGAGTCCGGAAGTGGACATGCAAGAGGAGAAGACTCGGGCTTTTCACCGGCACACCCGGCCGGCAAATCCATCGGTTTCATTGCACGCCAGTGAGGTGGGTCCGGGGGGGCTTATCAATAACCGGTTTCGTCTCGAATACATGCTGGGGCAGGGCGGCATGGGTGTTGTCTATGCCGCACGGGATTTGCGTAAAGAGGAGCTGGGTGATTCCGACTCGCGGATTGCGATCAAGCTGTTGTCGAAGAATGTCCAGCATCTGCCCAATGCGTTGCGCATGTTGCAGCAGGAATGTGCCAAGGCGCAGGAGCTGGCTCATCCCAATGTTGTGACGGTCTATGATTTTGATCGGGATGGTGATGTTGTTTACATGACGATGGAATTGCTCGCCGGGCAGTCCCTGGGCGAGTATATGGCCGACAGGGGAGTCCCGGTATCCGGGCAGGATGCGTCTGCCGATATTAGCGAGCGCCTCGCTATTATTTCCGACATCGTACAAGGGCTAGCCTATGCCCACAAACGGGGTATTGTGCATTTTGACCTGAAACCCGGCAATGTTTTCATTACGGATGATGGTACGACAAAGATTCTGGATTTTGGTATTGCCCGTGCCGTACTGACTTCGGGCAACAAGACGGCGAGTGGTGCGCCCGGATTGTTTGACGATATGATCGCGCTGACACCACCCTATGCCAGCCTGGAAATGCTTCGTGGCATGCCGCCAGACCCCCGGGATGATATTTATGCACTGGCGATTATTTCCTATCAATTACTGGCAGGGAAACACCCTTTTGGCGAATTGTCGGCGACAGATGTTCTGCGTCAGAACCTGAAGCCAGAACGCATTCCGGGCTTGACGGACCGGCAATGGAAGGGGTTGCTGGGCGGATTGGCCCTTAAGAGAGAGGACAGAAGCCTCTCCGCCGAGGCATTTCTCGAAGCCCTGTTGCCAAAAAAGCTTGATCGTCGCTATTGGCTGGCCGTTGGCACGGCGCTGACGGCGGTTGCTGTAAGTCTATTTTTCTGGCTACAGCCGCCACAAATTGTTGCCCCCAGCCTGTTTGAAAATCCACCGCCTATGGCAGAACTGGCTGAGGCAGACAGAACACGGGTCGAACAGTTACTGGAAGTCGCCGAGGTTCATATGATGGTCGGGCGCCTGATTTCCCCAGCGGGTGCAAATGCTCTTGATGTTTATAACCAGGTGCTTAGCATACATCCCTACAACCGCCGGGCAATTCAGGGACTGAAAACCGTAGTGGACGGACTGGCGCAAGCCGCTGAGTCGGCGCTGAGTGACGGCGAGCGGCGTCGGGCCGAAGCATTGATTGATAGCGGACTGAAAATCTACCCGCAGCACAAAAAACTACTAAATCTGAAACAGCAGTTTAATGAGGAAAAACCATGAGACATCACATTGGCAAGGAGGCGCAGAAAAACATGGCGTACATGGGTCTTTCCCTGAAATTATTACAGCGCGGCATGATGGCGTTTGCCGTCACACTCGTCGTCGGTTGTGCCGCAGGATTGAACGGTCCTGATCGTGCATCGCAGGCTGAGGGAAGCGCAGAGAAAGTATCGCCGGACAAATTTCTGCCTGTCGATTGTCTTCTGCCTCCGCAAGTGCGAAAACTTGGCGCGCAAATGACCTATCTGGCCGCCCGCCGGCCGATCAAAACCACGGCGCTGGATTGTGAAATACGTGGCGGTGAATATGTTGCCTACGACCGGGCCGACTATCGCACCGCACTGCAAACCTGGTTGGAACAGGCAAAGCAGGGCAATGCCGAGGCACAAACCTATGTCGGCGAGATTTATGAAAAGGGTTTGGGTTTACCGGCAGATTACAAAATGGCCTTTGCCTGGTATTCGCGGGCGGCAGAACAAAATTTCTCGCGTGCGCAAATCAATCTGGGCTATCTGTATGAAAAAGGCCTGGGTGTTCCCCGGGATATGCTCAAGGCATTGAATTGGTACCGGCTCGCATCGGGTATTGGGGACGATCATCTTGATTATGCCTCTAACATCGAAGTCAAGGCATCCACGCTGGCGCAGGAACAAACCGAGGTGCTGCGACAGGAAATACAACGGCGGGAGCAGCAAGTACAAAACCTGTCCACCTCCGTCGCCGACATGCAAGAACAGCTACAGCAGCGTGAAAATACTTTACAGAAGGCCAAGCAACAACTCGTACAACTGAATAATAAAATGGCGCAAGACAAGGAAGATGGCGCGCGTCTGAAAGAGCTGAAGGCGGCCTATGCCACACAACAAAAACGTATTGCTCAAACCCAGGCCGCGGTGGTCGTACTACAGTCACAGATGTTGCAGGTGCGGACGCGGATGACGCGGCAGACGGGCAATTTGACGACCCAGCGGCAAATACTGGCGATGCAGGATATCGCCGGTCCCTCCATTGAGGTATTTGACCCCGTGATTGTGGTGACCCGGGGTAGTGGGCCGGTGGTGCGGGTTCCCCCGGGTAATAAAGTGCGCAGCATCAAAGGGAGAATTACGGCCCCGGCAGGGTTGAAACGGGCATCCATGAATGGTGAGTTGTTGTCCATCGACGGTGAAGGCATTTTTCAGGCAACCGTACCGGTTGAGAGTAAGGCGAAAATCTCGATATTGGCCACCGACAAGCAAGACCGGACGGCCAGTTTCTCTTTTATTATGGAGCCCGCCCGTCGCCTGGCTGCGCAGGGGGATAGTATTTCCCGGATTGGCACGGCAGCCAAAGGTATTAATTTTGGGCGCTACTTCGCACTGGTTATCGGCAATAATGACTACCCGCAATTCCCGACACTTGAGACCGCCGTTAATGACGCGCAGCGAGTGGCTGCGGTGCTGCAATCCGATTACGGTTTTGACACGCGGCTTATTCTCAACGCAGACAGATATGCGATTCTTTCGGCACTGAATGATCTTCGGGGGCAACTGACGGAGGCCGATAATCTGCTGATTTATTATGCCGGTCACGGTGAGCGGGATCCGGAAACCTTGCAGGGATACTGGCTGCCGGTGGATGCCGAACAGGAAAATACCGCCAACTGGATAGCCAATTCGACCATCTCTGACCTGCTCAATACTCTGAAAGCCAAGCATGTTCTGGTGGTCGCCGATTCTTGTTATTCCGGCTCTATGACGCAAAGCTCGGTAGCACGCATTGATACCCAGCTGGATGATGAACACCTGAAAAAGTGGCTGAAAGTCATGGCAAAAACGCCTTCCCGCACCGTGCTGACATCCGGTGGTGTCAGTCCTGTGCTTGATGGTGGTGGTGGTGAGCATTCTGTTTTTGCCAAGGCCTTTATTCAGGAGTTGGAAAAAGACACCGGTATTATCGATGCGTATAAAATCTATCTGGGGGTGTCGGGGCAAGTCAAAACACAAGCGGCATCCATCGGGTTTATACAGCGGCCAACGTATGCGCCTATTCGTTACACGGGCCATAACGGGGGCGAATTCCTTTTCGTAAAGGGAGGGTAAAGGGGTGATATTGCGCTGAATTTCAACCTCTCTGAGTTGGATTCCGCTGCTTACAGCGAAAAAATGTGTAGGAGCGGCTTTAGCCGCGATAGCTATGCTAGCAAGTTATTCGCGGCTAAAGCCGCTCCAACACAATACCCCGTCAGCTTTCTGCGGGATGGTATATTGGGCAAATATTCCGTGATGCGTGGTCAGTGCATTACAGTCATATTGTTGGCGCTACTGTCTGGCGCCTGCACCACACCGGCAGCGCGCAATGACGCGTTTGCTGCCGCCAGCGGTTTTACACGCCAGATTGTCACCGGGACTGACTTTTCGCATCTTGTCTTCATGGCCAATAACAGTGCTGACACCCGTCGCGAAGAAAGTGTGTGGCATGTCTATATTGAAGGAGATGGAAAACCCTGGGTTCGGCGGCATGTTGTCGCCACCGATCCTACGTCGCCAGAGCCGCTGATGCTGCAGTTGATGGCGCAGGATTTGCGACCAGCCATTTATCTGGGAAGGCCCTGTTATTACGGAATGGTCAGAGACCCGGCCTGCAATCCCTGGCTGTGGACCTATGGGCGCTATTCAGAACAAGTTGTTGAGAGTATGAGCACGGCACTGGCTTCACTGGTCAGTGAAAATGCTATTACTTCACTTATGCTGATCGGCCACAGCGGGGGAGGGACGTTGGCCATGCTGCTTGCGGAGCGGGTGCCTCAAGTCCGGCTTGTTGTGACACTGGCCGGCAATCTCGACATAGACGCATGGACGGCTCGGCATGGTTATACAAGGTTGGTGCATTCATTGAATCCGGCCCGTCGCCCACCTTTGCCGCGTCATATTGATCAGTTGCACTATGTAGGTAGGGACGACGGAAACGTGCCGCCGGAAATGCTTGAGGCCGCCGTCAGCCAACAGAAAAATGCCCGAGTATTTGTGTTGGATGGCTTGGGGCATGAGCACGGCTGGGATGATTGTTGGGCGGAAATTTTACACACAATAGATTTTGCGGGGAGGGGTTATGAATAATTTTCTATGGATGTTTTCAACTTCCGGGGTTCGAAGGTTCAGCAAGAAATCTTTTTCTCTGCGGGCATTTTCAGTGAGCATATATTCTCAGATGTTTTTGCTCATCATCGGCTTTTGTGTGGTGAGAACGGGTTTGGCGGTGGAGCATGGGGGGCTTCGAATAACGAACATTGTGCAAGCTCCAGGCAATCCTGTTACATCCGGCGATACCGTACGCTATACGCTCACGGTGGAGAATACCGATGTCCAGAATAGTCGGTTTGGCGAAATTTGGATAACGTCGGCGGGACAACACGACCTTGTATTTTCTGTTGACTGTTTATCTAACTGCGTGGGGGATAGTCAACCCATTTCGACGAATGTTATCGAGCCTTCACCGGGCACCATTCAATTCAGCAGCGCCAACTATCAGATCAGCGAACAAGATGGCCAGGCGGAAATAACGGTGACCCGAACCGGTGGCCGCGCAGGTGCGTTGTGGGTTCGTGTATTGGCTGGTGGAGAGGGCGATACGGCGACAACAGCGGATTATTCCTTCCCGCCGTCAGAGGCGTCTGATGTGCTCAGATGGTCAGATGGCGACATGGCCGAGAAAACGCTGTACATCGATATTGTGGCCGATTCACTGGTGGAAGGTGATGAAACTCTAACCCTTCAGCTACAAGATCTATCTTTCCAAGAACCAGCCGGTACGGAAAAAAATGCCGTTACGAAGGGTGTTGGAAATGTTCAGGCCAATGCGGTGGGTGCTCTTAGCCGGGCGACGTTGACCATCAAGGACTCAACGATCGAGCCGTCGGCGGTGGATCAACTCAAGACCCTTTCCGGTAATTTTCAGCGAGGGATAGCGGGAAATACACTGACACCCTTTGTTATCACTGCCGTCGATGTCTCAGGAAATCCCGTTGCAGGGGTGTCCGTTGGCTGGGAAGTTCTACCCACAAATGGGGGGAGTCTACAACAGACAACGGTGACTGATGCCGATGGTCGATCCAGTAACACGCTGACCCTGAATACATCTGAGCGTTTGATTGTGCGGGCTACTGTGGGTTCTACCGTGGGTTCGGATGGTGCCAATGTGGTTCCCATGTCTTCGGACGGTCCTGTTTCCGTCACTTTTGTGGTCAACGGTGGCATCGCTGAGCGGCCAGGGCTCTCGGAGAACCAGCGATCCGTGGCCAGGGCGATGGATTCCATGTGCCCCGCTCTGAAGGAAATGGAAAGAACGGAAGAAGTGTTGAACTCCGGGCAGGAAGACTTGCTGGTAACCTGCCGACGCCTGGAGAACGATGATCTGGCGGCTGTGGGCACGAATCTGGACCTTCTGGCCCACGAGGAGGTATCGTCCCAGGGCAGGGTTGTTATCGAGACCGCCAAGCTCCAGTCTGCAAGTATCCACAGACGGCTTACGGCCCTGCGGGCGGGTGCGCGGGGCGTCAATCTCTCGGGTTTGAGGATCTAGATTGATGGGCAGACCTTGCCTGAATCCGTTGTTTCTGCGCTGTTCGGGGGTCGGGGGCGAGGCGGCTCGGCGGGTGAGGAGCCGCAGGGTATTGCCAGCCGCTGGGGTGCCTTTGTCAATGCCAATATCGTTATTGGCGATAGAGACAAAACAAGTCGGGAGACGGGATTCGATTTTCGTGCCCGGGGTGTCACCGCCGGTGCCGACTACCGCGTATCCGACGCACTGGTCGTGGGTAGCGCCTTGGGTTACGCCAGCAAGGATTCCGATTTTAAGGGAGATGCGGGTAACCTGGAGATGGGCAGTTGGCATCTGGCGGCTTATGGCAGCTACTACCAGTCAGAAACATTCTATCTGGATGGCCTGGTCAGGCTGGGCAGAAATAATATTGATACCAACCGCCGCATCAATTTGCCGGGAGATCCCCGGCAGGAGGGCATGGGCAGTACGACAGGTTGGGAATACGCCGCCAGTCTGAGTGGTGGCTATGAATACAGCCGCAACGCGCTGACTGCTGGCCCCTATGGACGCTTGGGGTTTATTCAGACATCTATTGATGGTTATACAGAGTCTGCGTCGAATCCCGGTGGTGTGGGTGCCGGCTCGATACTGTCGATTGATGATCAGGATGTGAATTCCATCACGGCGGTGCTGGGTGGTCAGATGACTTACGCGATCAGTGCCCGTAATGCGGTGTATTTATTGCAGCTCAATGGTGAGTGGGAGCATGAATTCACAGACAATTCGCGTGCCATCGCCGCGCAATTTGTCTATGACCCAACCCGTACCAGCTTTGATATTCGCTCGGATAATCCGGACCGGAACTATTTTAACCTGGGCCTGGGCGTGACGGCGGTCTTTGCCAATGGCCGCTCAGGCTTTCTTTATTATGAAAGTCGACTGGGGCAGGATGATGTCCGGCAATACTGGATCAATGGGGGTATCAGGATAGAGTTGTAGCTTCTGTCATCTATCCCGCAAGGGAACCCCATGCTTGTTGGGGTGCTTTAGCTATTGCGATTAATGATGTACTCGGCGATATCGCGCAGCGGTTGACCTGCATCGCCCAGCGGCGCGAGACTGTCCAGCGCCTCCTGGTGCAGGTCACGGGCCATGCGTTTGGCCTCGTCCATGCCCACCAGTGCCGGGTAGGTGGGTTTATCACCTGCCAGGTCGCTGCCCTGTGGCTTGCCGAGGATGGCGGTATCACCCTCGATATCGAGGATGTCGTCGCGGATCTGGAAGGCCAGGCCCATGCATTTGGCGTAGTGATCCAGCTGCTCCAGCAGCGTTTCATCGCTGTCGGGCTGGCTGAGGGCGCCGAGGCGAACACTGGCGCGGATCAACGCGCCGGTCTTGTGGATGTGCATGTCTTCCAGCTCGGCGAGGGTGATCTCGTGGCCGGCGGCGGCGAGGTCGATGGCCTGACCGCCGGCCATGCCGCGGGAGCCCGAGGCCAGGGTCAGGGTTTCCACCATGCGTAGACGCAGGGCGGGGTTGCTGACCATGTGGGGGTCGTGGGCAAGGATATAAAAGGCCAGCGATTGCAGGGCGTCGCCCACCAGTATAGCGGTGGCCTCGTCGAAGGCGATGTGGGTGGTGGGCTTGCCGCGGCGCAGGTCGTCGTCATCCATGGCGGGCAGGTCGTCATGTACCAGCGAGTAGACGTGGATCAGCTCCAGCGCGCAGGCGGGGCCGTCGAGGCGTTCCAACGGTGCCCCGAGGGCGACGCCCGTCATATAGACCAGCGTAGGGCGGATGTGCTTGCCGCCGCCCAGTGCCGCGTAGCGCATGGCCTCGTGCAGGCGGGTGGGCAGAATCCGGGCCGAGGGCAACCAGTGCTGCAGTGCCTGCTCGGTGCGGGCCTGGTAGGTGCCCAGCAATGTCGAGAGGGTCATGGTTTGGCCTGCGGATCTTGCGGCTCGAAGTCCACGGCCTCGGTATCCTTGTCCAGCAGGATCTGCACCTTCTGCTCGGCCTCCTGCAGGGCGGCCTGGCAGGCGCGGGTCAGCTCGATGCCGCGCTCGAAATCCTTCAACGATGCCTCCAGACTGGTCTCCCCCTGCTCCATGCGATCCACCAGTGTTTCCAGCTCGGCGAGGGCGGATTCAAAGTCAAAGGTCTTGGTTTTTTTCTTTACCACGTTGTGTCTACCACGGTGATTTGTGCAGGCAATGCCGCGAAGTTGTGCGGTCATTGCATTTGAGGGTGTAACGTTACCTTTGCCTCCAGCAAGCGTCAAACGGAGTTGTTTCAATTTACCGCTTTCATCTGTGAGGGAAGCGGGCTAATCTTTTGGGAAAATTCCTACAGGAGAGAAGGTTTCATGGCGCTCAAAGGCAGTAAGACCGAGCAGAATCTCAAACACGCCTTCGCCGGCGAATCACAGGCTAACCGTCGCTATCTCTACTTCGCCACCAAGGCCGACGTGGAGGGCTATAACGATGTGGCCACGGTGTTCCGTTCTACCGCCGAGGGTGAAACAGGCCATGCCCACGGCCATCTGGAGTATCTTGAAGAGGTGGGCGACCCCGCCACCGGCCTGCCTATCGGCCGTACCGGCGACAACCTCAAGGCCGCCATCGCCGGTGAGACCTATGAGTATTCCGACATGTACCCCGGCATGGCAAAGACAGCCCGCGCCGAAGGCTTTGATGAAATTGCCGACTGGTTTGAGACCCTGGCCAAGGCCGAGCGTTCCCATGCCAACCGTTTTCAGAAGGCGCTGGACGCCCTCGACGATTGAGTTGCCTCTGCACACACGTGGGGCGGCCGTTGCGCCGCCCCGCAATCCCCCTATCCTCCCGTCGTACCCCATGAAAAAACTGACCCGTGAAGACCTGCTGAGCCTGGAGCAGTACGCCGCACAGCGCACAGCGTGCGGCATTCCGCAACAGAGTGATTGCCCACAAGTGCATGCGCCGCATTGCGCTGGGTGAGAACGCATCCCTGCATTTCGAAGACCGCCTCACCATCCAGTATCAGGTGCAGGAGATGTTGCGTATCGAGCGTATCTTCGAGGCGGATGACATACTGACCGAGCTGGATACCTACAACCCGCTGATCCCCGATGGCAGCAACCTCAAGGCTACGCTGATGCTGGAATATGCCGATTCGCACCAGCGCCGCGAGGCACTGGCGGCGTTGGTGGGCATCGAGCATCAAATCTGGCTGCAGGTGGCGGACCACCCCCCGGTGCGGGCCATTGCGGACGAAGACCTGCCGCGCAGTGATCAGGACAAGACGTCTGCGGTACACTTTCTGCGCTTCGAGCTTGAGCCGGCCATGGCGGCCTCGCTGCGCCAGGGGGCTGCGTTGGCCATGGGTTGCGATCATCTGGCGTATCGTGTTCGGACGGGCGCTTTGCCGGCCGCCATCAGTGCCTCGCTGGCGGGGGATCTGGCCAACTGATCTGTCCGTCGTGACGCAATACCGGGAGGCCTCGATTCAGTCCGGCCCCCCATGTAAACTGCCGGGGTCTTACATTTCCCCATTTTTTGACAGGAGCCGTATGAGCAGTCAGTACGATGCCTCGTCCATCGAGGTGCTGAGTGGCCTGGAGCCGGTGCGCAAGCGCCCGGGCATGTACACCCAGACCGAGCGTCCCAATCACCTGGCGCAGGAGGTCATCGACAACAGCGTCGATGAGGCCATCGCCGGCCATGCCCGGCGCATCGACGTCACCCTGTACAGGGATAGCTCGCTGCAGGTGGTGGATGACGGCCGCGGCATGCCCGTGGACATCCATCCGGAGGAGGGTATCCCCGGCGTTGAGGTGATCCTCACCAAGCTGCACGCCGGCGGTAAGTTCTCTAACAAGAACTACCGGTTCTCCGGCGGCCTGCACGGCGTCGGTGTGTCGGTGGTCAATGCCCTGTCGAAGCACCTCGAAGTGTGGGTGCGCCGCGACGGCCAGGAGTTCAACATCGCCTTCGCCGACGGCAACCGCATCTCCGCGCTGGAAGCGATTGGCACCGTCGGCAAGCGCAATACCGGCACCACACTGCGCTTCTGGCCCGATCCGCAGTTCTTTGATTCAGCCAAGTTCTCCGTGCCGCGCCTCAAGCACGTGCTGCGCGCCAAGGCCGTGCTATGTCCCGGCCTGAAGGTCACCTTCTTCGACGAAAACACGGGTGAGAGCAGCGAATGGCTCTACGAGGACGGCCTACGCGACTACCTCATGGACGCCCTGCAAGGCGTGGAAACCCTGCCGCCGGAGCCCTTCCTCGGCAGCTTCAAGGGCGACACCGAGGCCGCTGACTGGGCGATACTGTGGCTGCCCTTTAGTGAGAACAGAGGGGGGGGGGATTCCATTGCTGAGAGCTACGTCAACCTGGTACCCACCGCCCAGGGCGGCACCCATGTCAACGGTCTGCGCACCGGCCTCACCGAGGCCATGCGCGAGTTTTGCGAATTCCGCAACCTGTTACCGCGGGGCGTCAAGCTGGCACCGGACGACGTGTGGGACAGAGTCAGTTACATCCTCTCGGTGAAAATGGCCGACCCCGCCTTTTCCGGCCAGACCAAGGAACGCCTGTCCTCGCGGGAGTGCGCCGCCTTCGTCGCCGGGGTGGTCAAGGACGCCTTCAGCCTGTGGCTCAATCAGCACACGGAAATGGGCGAGGCCATCGCCGAACTGGCCATCGCCAACGCCCAGAGCCGCCTGCGCGCCGGCAAAAAGGTCGCGCGAAAAAAGGTCACCCAGGGCCCGGCCCTGCCCGGCAAACTGGCCGACTGCGCCAGCGCCGATCCCGCCCGCAGTGAGCTGTTCCTGGTCGAAGGTGACTCCGCCGGGGGTTCCGCCAAGCAGGCCCGTGACAAGGAATTTCAGGCCATCATGCCCCTGCGCGGCAAGATCCTGAACACCTGGGAGGTCGATCCCAGCGAGGTGCTGGCCTCGCAGGAAGTACACGACATCGCTGTTGCCATCGGTGTCGACCCAGGCTCTGACAACCTCAGCGGCCTGCGCTACGGCAAGGTCTGTGTGCTGGCCGACGCCGACTCCGACGGCGCCCACATCGCCACCCTGCTGTGCGCCCTGTTCCTGCGCCACTTCAAACCGCTGGTGGCCGCTGGCAATGTCTACATCGCCATGCCGCCGCTGTTTCGTATCGACATTGGCAAGGAGGTCTATTACGCGTTAGACGAAGCCGAGAAACAGGGCGTGGTCGATCGCATCAAGGCAGAGAAGAAAAGAGGCAAGATCAACAGATCGGAAGAGCACACGTCTGAACTCCAGTCACACTGATATATCTCGTATGCCGTCTTCTGCTTGAAAAAAAA
>CAJVYS010000061.1 GCA_913009875.1 uncultured Gammaproteobacteria bacterium
GCTGTGCATTAAGCATAACCAGGTGGCGAACTTTTTTTTCTGTTTGTTGTTTTTTTTTTTTCAAGCAGAAGACGGCATACGAGATATATCAGTGTGACTGGAGTTCAGACGTGTGCTCTTCCGATCTATCGCCCAGCGCCTGGGCCGTCCCGAAGACGAGGTGGATGCATTGGTGCAGCGCATCGTGGTGGAGCTGACCCGGCGCCACCGGCTGCATCTGCTGGATCCGCCTCGTGAGGTTTCGTTGAGCGGCCTCGGTGGCGGCGACGGGGAAGCGGTGGATGACACTCATCAGGCGGACCTGCCGTGGGAGGACCAGTCCCCCGAGGAGCGCGATGCCCAGGCCCGCCTGCGCCAGGCCTGGAGCCAATTGACCGCTGTTGAACAGTTCGTGCTGGAGGCCATGCTCATCGAGGAGCAGGACGCGGAAGACGTGCTTGCCGCCCTGCGTCGGCTGGACATCCCCCTCAGCAAGCGGGTGCCCGCAGCCCAGACGGATCGTCAGCAACTCTATTATTTTCGGCGCAAGGCGGTGGTGCGGCTGGCACGCCTCAGTGGTCTGGAGGAGGCATGAAGGCGGTGGTGAAATTCAAATCTGTCCTATGTACCCGTCTCTTCCATAGGCAAGCACCGAACAGCAAAGGCATGCAGTGATATGAGCGACGCACATCCCGGACTGGAACAACTCGCGGCCTATGTGGAGGCTCCGGCCGCCGAAGAGCATAGCGCCCTGCGGTGTCATCTCGCTGCCTGCAGCCAGTGCCGGAAACAGGCTGATTATCTGGGCAATCTCAGCGTGAGTCTGGCCGCTGTACTCCCGCCGGCGGAACCATCCTCCCTGTCAGAGGCGACCGTGGCAGACTTCGTAGATGGCAGGCTGCCCCCGCAGCGCCAGTGTGAACTGGCGGCGCAATTGGCCGAGGATGATGCGACCCTCAAGGCTGCCTTGCACTACGCTTCCCATGCCGAGGCCATGCGCGCCCATCTCAATGCCCCATCGCCCGGCCCGGTACTCAGTGAGCCGTCGCGGCCTTCACCCTGGCGGCGCCTGCTGGCCTGGCGTCCTCCGGCCTGGCTGTCGATACCGGTCACCGCGGCGGCGGCCTTTGTCGTCGCGCTGCTGGTTGTTCCTCCGCAGGCAGGCCCGCCGGCACCGCTGGTGGTCAGCTATCAGGATCAGCCGCAGCTGATCCTGCAACCGGCCGCAGATGAGCTGCCGGGGGTGGGTTTTTTCCACGCCGCCCAGGGCCGGGCGTTGCCTTTTGCCGGTCTGCGTGCACACTATGCGGCAGCGAGCGGGCTGAGCCTCGACTGGTCGCCTGTCGCGATGGCCAAGGGCTATCATCTGAGTCTCTCACTGGTGACGGCGCAGGGCAGCCGGCCCGTGGCCGAGATCGACAGCCAGCAGCCGCGCGCGCATTTCCCCGCGCTGGTGCTGGAACCGGCACGCCGCTATCAGTGGATGCTGTCCGGGCAGACGACCGACGACATGGCGTTCCACGCCAGTGGTGGTCTGGTGGTGGGTTCCGGTGACTAACTCTGGCGGTAATACCGAGGTGGCACCTCACGAGGCAATCGCATGAAACAGAATCGCAACAACCCTTTGTGGTGTCGATACTGGCAGGCCATCCTGCTGGTATTGCTTGTGCTGTCCGCCGGTGCCGGCAGCGCCGTGGCCGGCAGCCGTGGTATCAGCCTCACGGTGGCGCCGAAGACCCCGCAACTGCCCTTCACCGCCGGGCGTTACCGGGCGCTGGTGGTGGGTAATGACGACTACCGCGACCCCGAAGGCCGCTGGCCCGACCTGCGCACTGCCGTGGCCGGCGCGCGTGCCATGGCCGATATGCTCAAAAACCGTTATGGCTTCGACGATGTGGTGTTGCTGGAAAATGCCACCCGGCGGGAAACCCTCATCGCCCTCAACGAACTCAGCCGCGAGGTACTGCCTAACGATAACATCCTGGTCTATTACGCCGGTCATGGCTTTCTGGACCCGGACACCCGCCGTGGCTACTGGGTACCGGTGGATGCGGCGGGGATGGATCCGACCACCTTCCTGCGCAACTCCACCATCCGCGATGAACTGAACACCATCGCCGCCCGTGGTCGCCACACCCTGCTGATCGCCGACTCCTGCTTCAGCGGTAGTTTGTTGCGCAGCGGCACCCGTGGCCTGCCGCCTGCGGTTGACAGCGATCGCTACTACCAGAAGGTTGCGCAGAAGAAGAGCGTGCAGATTATGGCCGCCGGTGGTATCGAATACGTGGATGATGACTACAAGGCCTCGGGGCACTCGCCCTTCACGCATTTCTTGCTCAGCGAACTCAAATATAACGACCGTCCGCTACTGACCGTGAGTGAGCTGTCGCAGAACGTGGAAAAAGCGGTAGCCAACAATGTCCAGCAGGTGCCGGAGAGCGGTGTCCTGCAGGGTGCGGGCGACGAATTGGGCGAATTCATCTTTGTCGATATCACCGTCAGCGGTGTGGCGCCTGAGCGGGTCAGGGTGCGGGTGCAGCAGGCCCTGCCCGCCAGCCCGAAGGTGACCACAACGCCCGCCCTGGAGACGCCGTTGGCCAGCCCGGCACCGCTGCCCATGCCCACCCTGTAATCGACGAGCGTTGCCATGAATACACTATGCCGATCCTGCCGCTACCTCATCACAGGCTTGTGCCTGTTCGCAACGCCGCTGGCCTGGGCCCAATCGGGCAGTCAGTACACCCTCGGCGCCAAACTGGATTTCGCCACATGGGGTGGCGACAACCCCGCTGGGGGCAAAAGCTTTGAGGCCAACTCCACCCTGCTGGGCCTGACGGGACAGTTCCGTCATCAGCGCTGGTTCGCCGGCCTGACGCTGCTGGGCGGCGAGTTTGAATTTGATACCGAAGCGCCTGCTCGCCCCACTCAGCCACAGCCCACCGGCAGTGAACCCGTCACTATCAAACGCAGCGAAGTGGATCTGGTGGTGGGTTATCAGTTCTGGCGACGTGTCGGTCTGTTCCTCGACCTCAAGAGTGTCGGCAATGAATGGGTCAGCGACGGCTACACGGTGAACTATTTGGGCCTCGGTCTGGGCGTCAATGGTCACCTCCCTCTTTCGGCTGCCTGGACCCTGTTTGGCAACGTCGGCATCGTGCCCATGACCATCAAGGCCGAGGGCGAGAAGGTGGGTAGCGCCGGTCGCAGCGCCCTGAATGTGGGGTTTCTCTATCGTGCCAGTCCTCACGTCAGTTTCTCTCTCGGCCTCCAGGCCCAGTCACAGACCAACGATTACGATGATGGTACTGATCAGACTCACACACTGGGTGCATTGAGGGTGGGTATCAGCGGTAGTCTCTAACAGCCTCCTGGATCCGTGGATTCAGGGGCCTGTTAACCGCGGGGTCTCATCGCAGCTATTCCTCCGTGGTAAAGTCATCCGCTCCGGGCAGAGGGGCGGAACGGGTGAACAAGACAAGCAGGGGCAGAAGATATGCCGTAGGCCTGTGGCTGGCCGTGTTGCTGTGGCAGGGCAGTGCAGCGGCTCAACCCCCCGCCGTTCCCGCTGTGCCCATTATTGTCGCTATCACGACCCATCTGGGCGATGCCCAAAAATTCCGCGAAGGCGATGAGATATCTCTGCTGCTCAGCCTGGATCGGGATGCCTATGTGCTACTGATTTATCGGGATGCAGCAGGCCGGCTGACCCGGCTCCTCCCGCTGCCGGGCACGACGGATCAGCACATGGCGGCAGGCGCCTTTCTGCCTTTCCCGGACAGGCAGGCCGGGCTGCGCCTGACGGTGACGCCCCCTTTCGGCCGGGAAACGGTGTGGGTCTTCGCCGCTGGCACGCCCTTCCCGCTGGCAGAGATCGATGTCCTGCTTGCCCCAGCCGGCAGCTTTGGTGGTTTGTTGCAGCGGATCCGGCATCACGGCAACGGCATCGCCTATGGAGAGGCCCACACGGCTATCAACACGGAAGCAATAGCAAAGGGCAGCTGAAATGGTCGTTATTTTCGGGCCGGGCGGGAATCATCGGTTCCAGCCCTTTCCCTACGGTTTTGCTGTATAATGCGCGGCCCTAATCATTCCAGAGCAGCATCTTGTGAGACAGAAACTCCGCAACTCTCTTCGAAACATTGCCATCATCGCCCACGTCGACCATGGCAAGACCACCCTCGTCGATAAGCTCCTGCAGCAGTCCGGCACCCTGACCGGCCGCGGCGACGCCGAGGAGCGGGTGATGGATTCCAACGATATCGAGAAGGAACGCGGCATCACCATCTTGGCCAAAAACACGGCCATCGAGTGGAACAACTACCACATCAATATCGTCGACACCCCCGGACACGCCGACTTCGGCGGCGAGGTGGAGCGCGTGATGTCGATGGTGGATTCGGTGCTGTTGCTTGTGGATGCCGCCGACGGCCCCATGCCGCAGACCCGTTTCGTCACCGAAAAGGCACTCGCACAGGGGCTCAAGCCCATCGTGGTGGTGAACAAGATCGACCGCAATGGCGCGCGTCCCGACTGGGCCGTGGACCAGACCTTCGACCTGTTCGACCGCCTTGGGGCCACCGATGAACAGATGGATTTTCCCATCGTCTACTGCTCCGCCATCAACGGCTATGCCGGGCTGGACTCCGACGTCTCCGGCGGCGACATGACGCCGCTGTTCGAGACCATCGTCGAGCACGTCAAGGCGCCGGACGTGGATTTGGACGGCCCCTTCCAGATGCAGGTCTCAGCGCTGGATTACAACAGCTACACCGGCGTTATTGGCATCGGCCGTATCAGCCGTGGCACGCTCAAGGCCAACTCGCCAGTGATCGTGGTCGACGTTGAAGGCAAGGAGCGCCGTGGCCGCATCCTGCAGATCTTCGGCTTTCTGGGCCTGGAGCGCATCGAGAAGTCCGAGGTTCAGGCGGGTGACATCATCGCCTTCACCGGCCTCGATCCGCTGCACATCTCCGACACCCTGTGTCACCCGGACCACGTCGAGGCCATGCCCCCGCTGTCCGTGGACGAGCCCACCGTGAGCATGACCTTTGGCGTCAATAATTCGCCCTTCGCCGGACAGGATGGCAAGTTCCTCACCTCACGTCAGATCCGTGAACGCCTGCAACGTGAGCTGATCCATAACGTCGCCCTGCGCGTGGAAGAGACCGAAGACCCGGATAAATTCAAGGTCTCCGGCCGAGGTGAACTGCATCTGTCGATCCTCATCGAGAACATGCGCCGTGAGGGTTACGAGCTGGGCGTGTCGCGCCCCGAGGTGATCATTCACGAGCTGGAAGACGGCACCCGGGAAGAGCCTTACGAGCACGTTACCGTGGACGTGGAAACCGATCACCAGGGCGGCGTGATGGAAAAGCTCGGTGAGCGCGGCGGTGAACTGAAGGACATGGTGCCCGACGGGCAGGGCCGTGTGCGCCTCGATTACATCATGCCGGCGCGTGGGCTGATCGGCTTCCGTACCGAATTCCTCACTGCCACCCAGGGCACCGGCCTGATCTATAGCGTGTTCGATCACTACGGCCCCATGAAGGCGGGCAACTACGGCCAGCGTCTCAATGGCGTGCTGATTTCCAACGGCCAGGGCAAGGCGTTGGGTTACTCCCTGTGGAACCTGCAGGAGCGCGGCAAGCTGTTCATCGGCGCCAATACCGAAGTCTACGAAGGCAGCGTTATCGGCATTCACGCGCGTGACAATGACTTGGTGGTTAACTGTCTCAAGGGCAAGCAGCTCACCAATGTGCGTGCCTCGGGTACCGATGAAAACATTCAGCTCACGCCGTTTATCGACCTGAGCCTGGAACAGGCGCTGGAATTCATTGATGACGATGAGCTGGTGGAAGTGACACCTCTCAACATCCGTCTGCGTAAAAAGTACCTCAAGGAAAGCGATCGTAAGCGCGCCAGTCGCATGGCCAGCTGATCGCAGTCTGGTTCTGGTATGGAATACCCCAACAACTTGTTAAGTCATTCCTGCAAACGTCCGATGAAGTAATATCCGGGCGGACAGAAAAAGGTGGCTATCATGTACGGTGTCATTTTCGAATTTCTTCGTGACTACGTTGTCGAGCGGCATGGTGGCAAGGAAACCTGGCACGCACTGCTCAAGGCCAATGGGCATTCTGCGTACAAACAGTTTTTCCCGGTCGCGGAATACCCGGATGAGGAAATTGTCGGTCTGGCCCAGAGTGCTGCGGAAGCCCTGCAACTGCCGCTCCCCGTTGTGCTGGAAGATTTCGGCGCCTTTACTGCAAACCGTCTGCTGGACTTTTATCACATGTACGCCGATGCCGGCTGGAAAAGTTTCGAGGTTATCGAAAATGCCAGCGGCAGCATCCACGCCGCCATCCACAAGCACAACCCGAATCGCAAACCGCCGTGCATTCTTGCCCGGCGTGATAGCGACTCGCTGCTGGTTATCCATTATCAATCGCAGCGCCAGCTCTGTGACGTCGCCAAGGGTATTGTGCGCGGGCTGGGCGAGCGCTTCGGCGAATCTCTGAGCCTGCGCGAGACGCAATGCATGCATGATGGCGCGGAAAAATGCATTATCGAAGTGAGCCGGCGCACCGATAGCTGAGTTGTTTTCACGGTCTGACCTTTCCACATAACGACACACACACCATTGGCGGTGCTCATCCGCTGACGGCGGCACTTGGTTTTTTCTGGAGCCCTGGAATTGATCTATTGGGTTGGCGGGTTATGATTCAGGAAACAGGTCGAACCCCATAACCGAGGTCTGCGCCATGCGGGATATCTACCCGAAGATCAAACCCTATGTCACCCATACCCTTCGTGTGCAGGATCCGCACCGGCTGCACGTCGAAGAATGCGGCAGTCCGGATGGCATCCCCGTGCTGTTCGTACACGGTGGTCCCGGCGCTGGATGCTCCCCCGTGCACCGCTGTTTTTTCGACCCGGAAAAATATCGCATTATCCTCTTCGATCAGCGTGGTTGCGGAAAATCAACACCGCATGCCTCGCTGGAAAACAATACGACGCAGGATCTGGTGGCGGATATGGAATTCATCCGCGATCATCTGGGCATCAAAAAATGGCTGCTGTTCGGTGGTTCCTGGGGGTCTACTTTAAGTTTGGTGTATGCGCAGACCCACCCCGATCGGGTGCTGGGCCTGGTGTTGCGTGGCATTTTTCTCTGTCGCCCGCACGAAATCCGCTGGTTCTATCAAGAGGGTGCCAGCCATATTTTTCCCGATTATTGGGAGGATTATCTCAAGCCGATTGCCAAGGCTGAGCGCGATGAACTGCTCAAGGCCTACCACCAACGCCTTACCAGCGAAAACGAGGTGGCGCGCATGGCCGCGGCCAAGGCCTGGGCGAAATGGGAAGGGCGCACCTCGACCCTGCATCCCAGCAAGACGGTCATCGATCATTTCAGTGAGCCACACAATGCCCTGAGTCTGGCGCGTATCGAATGCCACTATTTCAGCCACGACAGTTTTCTCGAGCCGAATCAGATCCTGCGCGATGCCGACCACTTGGCCGGTATTCCCGGCGTGATCGTGCAGGGGCGCTATGACGTGGTTTGCCCCATGCAGAGTGCCTGGGATCTGCACCATGCTTGGCCCGATGCCGAATTGCAGATCATTCCCGATGCCGGGCATTCGGCACTGGAGACCGGCATCATCGATGCCCTGGTGCGTGCCACTGACGACATGGCCCGGCGGCTGGCATGATTGGCCTGCTGCAGCGTGTCAGTGAGGCCAGCGTGCATGTCGATGGTGAATTGGTTGGGTGTATTGATCAGGGCCTGTTGGTGTTTGTAGGGATTGAGCGCAAGGATACGAAGGCCATCGCCGCGCGCTTGCTGGAACGGATATTGGGCTACCGCGTATTCGCCGATGACTCGGGGCGAATGAATCTCAGCGTGCGGGATGTGGGGGCCGGCCTGCTGCTGGTGCCCCAGTTCACCCTCGTCGCGGATACGCGAAAAGGTGCCCGTCCCAGCTTTAGTCATGCGGCCTCACCGGAGCTGGGGCGGGAGCTGTTTGCGGAAATCCTGGTGCGGGCCAGGCAGTGTCATGAGTCGGTAGCGGCGGGCGTGTTTGGCGTTGATATGCAGGTATCCCTGTTGAATAATGGCCCCGTGACCTTCTGGCTACAGGTCTCTGCCGCAGATTGACCCATCGAGTGTGCGTACTGGGGCGGTGCTATGGTGATATTACCCTGTGATTCACGCTAGAATAAGTTATGGTGCCGCCGTTTTACTCAACTTATTTGTTTATCTTCCCGTTTAGTTTCGTGGGCCGCCTCAAAGATTTTTTCTCCATGGTCGAATCATGCACGCGGAATAACAATATACAGAGGCGCCGCTCACAAGATTGTGACGAGGTTTACCGGCGACGGGCATCAACGGCTTTGATTGTTGGGCTGCTGGCCAACGGGGTTTTAACGAGAGTATAGGGACTGATATATGCATAGTGGGATCGCTGCAGTATTTCAGCAATATTGGGAGGCCCTTTCGGGCCGCAAACTTCAAATTTTCTTCGCTGCTCTGGTAATGGGGGCGGTGTCGACATCATCTGCCGCCGCCGATTATCTGTCCGAGCTTGAGGCCGAGGCAGAATCCAGTGCCGGCGTTCTCGATAAGGATACGGCCGATCCTGTTGCCGCACGCGGTGGCGCCATTGGAAGCCCAAGGCCGGCTGTGAACGGGCGCCAGGGGTTTGAGCGTGCGCTGAAGGCCGAAAGGCCGAATGTCTACACCTTCTATAGCCGCTTGTCAGAGTCGCATAAAGCGCAGGTTGTTGATTATCACACGACGTCTTCGGGAAAAATGCCAAAGACCGTCAACTTGATTCTTGACCTCTATTTCCAGAAAAAATGACTTGGTGGTAGCCAATGTTTTCATTGTGAAAAATATACAGGACCCAGCAGAATAAGGATGATTTGAAATGATGGTTTATAAAAAATGTGGTATCCGCTTTCTGGCCATGGCTGCAGGGCTTTTTTTCTGTGCCGCCTCTGTACAGGCGCTGGAGGTTAATATCAGGGAGGGCCTGCCCTATGTCAGTACGATACATGATGGAAAGGCAGTCGAGATTCGACGTATCCAGGATCAAGATCATCTGCTAACAGGCGGGTTTTCAAAGACGTCGCGGAAATGTCCCCCCTTCTGTATCCAGCCGGCCCAAGTGGCCCCGGGTGTGACTACCGTGGGAGAGCTGGAAGTGTTGAGGTTTATTGAAAAAAAATTGAACAGGGGCAAGGGCATTCTCATCGATGCCCGTACACCCTCCTGGTATAAAAAAGGCACCATCCCGGGCTCGGTCAATATTCCTTTTACCCGCTTTGGTGATGACCAGGACGATGCGGTCAAGGCCGCCGCCCTGGCCAAACTCGGTGTTACCCGAAAGACCTCCTCTTCCTTTCTGGAGGATGCCATGGCCAGCTTGAAGGGCATGCTGGGCAATGGCCCCGGCAGCAGTGAATGGGACTTCAGCAAGGCCAAGGAGCTGACACTGTGGTGTAACGGCATGTGGTGTGGCCAGTCTCCCCACGCCATTCATGCCCTGCTTGATTTGGGTTATCCGGCGGAGAAGATCCACTATTATCGCGGCGGCATGCAGGACTGGAAGATTCTCGGCCTGACGGTGATCGTCCCGGCCGGCAAATAATTTCTCGGCACTCAATGTGCTCATTCGCAAGCTCGAGAGACTTGGGATATCGTCATTCCCGCGATAGTCTTGCCTTTCATCACAGAGGTCGTGGATCTGGACATTGTGGGAGTGGCTTCAGCCGCGAAGAAGGAGGGTTTCATTCGCGGCTGAAGCCGCTCCCACAGCTTGTTTTTTTATTGCTTTTCGCGGGCATGGCCCGCTCCTACATAACTATAGATGTATGTGGCTGATCCGGGCTCAGTCCGTCGCTGCTTGCTGTACCGCGCGGATGGCCTCCAGCTGGCGCGCCTGCAAGGCCTCGCCCAGGGCCTTTCCTTCCAGCCCTTGTTCGCACAGCTCACGACTGTCCACGGCGGCTGCGGCATCGCGCACACGGCGCAGGATGCCGGGCTGCTCGAAGTGGGCATCCTCAAACCCCCAGCGGCCGCGTGAGTCCGCCTCGCAGGCGAGGATGAACTGCTCGAAACGCTCGGGGCGGCGCAGGGCGTCCGTGCGCCGCAGCAACTTCAGCAGGGTCTCCGGGCGCAGCTCGGCGGCGCGGTGGTAGTGCAGATGGAATTCCGTCACCAGCAGGGCCAGATCGCGGAAGTGGTTGGGTATCCGCAGGCGCTTGCAGAGGGCCTTCACCAGCGGCACGCCGCGCGCCTCGTGGGCAATGTGGCGGGGCCATTCCTCCTTCGGCGTGGTGCCCTTTCCGAGGTCATGCACCAGGGCGGCGAAGCGCACCTCGGGGTCGGGCGAGAGACGTGCGGCCTGCGCCAGCACCAGCATCGTGTGCACGCCGGTATCGATCTCCGGGTGATGTTCCGCCGGTTGTGGCACGCCGAACAGGCGATCGATCTCCGGGAACAGCCGTGCCAGTGCACCGCACTCGCGCAGCACCTCAAAATAGCACGTAGGGCTGTCCGCATGCAGGGCGCGCTCGGTTTCCGCCCACACCCGCTCGGCGACCAGGGCATCGACCTCACCGGCCTCGACCATCTCGCGCATCAGCTGCATCGTCTCGTCGGCGACACGGAAACCGAGCTGGGCGAAGCGGGCGGCAAAGCGCGCCACGCGCAGGATGCGCACCGGGTCCTCGACGAAGGCGGGGGAGACGTGGCGCAGGATGCGGTCGCGCAGGTCGCGCTGGCCGCCGAAGGGATCGATGAGCCCGCCGCCGGATGCCTCGGCGATGGCGTTGACGGTGAGGTCGCGGCGCAGCAGATCCTGCTCCAGGGTCACGTCCGGCGCGGCGTGCACACTGAAGCCGTGATAGCCCGGCGCGGTCTTGCGCTCGGTGCGCGCCAGGGCGTACTCCTCGTGGGTCTCGGGATGTAGGAACACCGGAAAATCTTTGCCCACCAGACGGTAGCCGTGGGCGGTCATGTCCTCTACAGTAGCGCCCACCACCACCCAGTCGCGCTCTTTGGGTGTCAGTCCCAGCAATTTGTCGCGCACCGCGCCGCCTACCAAAAATGTCTCCATGGGCGTATTTTACGCCCATGCCGCATCGTCTGACACACCTCATTCTCCTTGCCTTGCTCATTCCGGCCCTTGGCGGCTGTGGATATTACGGCCAGTCTATCCGTGGCCAGTGGGAGCTGATCAGCAAACGGCAGTCCATTGCGGCCCTGCTGGCCGACCCGCAGACCCCCGCCGTGCTGCGTAAAAAGCTGCGCCGCGTGCAGCAGATCCGCCATTTCGCCAGTGCGCAACTGGCCCTGCCCGACAACGGCAGCTACCGCGACTATGCCGACCTCGGACGCCCTTTCGTGGTATGGAATGTGTTTGCCGCCCGTCCGTTGTCCATGCGGCTCGAGACCTGGTGCTTCCCCGTCGCCGGTTGCGTGGGCTACCGGGGTTATTTCGACGAGGCCGAGGCGCGGGCCTATGCCGCCACCCTGGTGGCGCAGGGACTGGAGACCCACGTCGCGGGTATCAGTGCCTATTCCACCCTCGGCTGGTTCGATGACCCCCTGCTCAATACCGTGCTGGGTCGTTCGGAGGCACGCCTGGCGGGGCTGATCTTTCACGAACTGGCGCATCAGCGCGTCTATGTGCCGGACGACACGGCCTTCAACGAGGCCTTTGCCACGGCCGTGGAGCAGGAAGGCGTGCGACGCTGGTTGGCGCAGAACGGTGATGCGCAACAAAAGGTGGAAGACGCCCGTTTCCGCCGGCGCCAGAATGACTTCGTGGATCTGGTTACCGGTACCCGCGACCGCCTGGCGGCGCTGTATGCCAGTGAGCTGCCCGAGGCGAAAAAATATGCCCGCAAGGCGCAGCTCATCGGCGAACTGCGCACCGGCTATGCGGCATTGAAGCGGCGTTGGGGTGGCTATGCCGGTTATGACGCCTGGTTTTCCGGGCCGTTGAACAATCCCCAACTGGCGGCGGTGACCACCTACCGTGACGGCGTGCCGGGATTCCAGGCGCTGTTGCGCGAGCAGGGTGGTGATCTGGTGGCCTTCTACCGTGCGGTCGAGGCGTTGGGCGAGTTGCCAGCTGAGGAGCGGCAGGCCAGACTACAGAGTTTTTCGGCGGCGGGGCTCGCCGCGCTGGCCGTGCCACCGTTGTGAAAAACAACAACCTGTAGGGTGTGTGGTTAACATACAAGGAGCGGACCCTTGGGCCGTGATCGGCTCTAGCGGAAAATCTTTCGCGGCCCAAGGGTCCGCTCCTACGGGTCGGTATCGCTTTTACTAACCGGCAGGGTGTCTATTTGTTGTGAGGAACAAAAATGAAAAAACAGGTCTATGTGGACGACAGCCCCATTCACGGCAAGGGACTGTTTGCGAAGTGTGATATCCCCAAGGGCAGCGTGATTGGCGTGATCAAGGGTGTGAAGGCGAAGCGGGACGGCCCCTATGTACTATGGCTCAGCGAAGACGAAGGCATCCGTGTACGCTGCGATCTGCGCTTCATTAACCACAGCAAAAGGCCCAACGCGGCCTATTACGATTCTCTGGAAGTGATCGCCCTGCGCGACATCCGTCAGGGCATGGAAATCACCCACAACTACGAACAGTGATTGTTGCGGTTTATCCGGCTGGGGTGATGTAAACGCAGAGGCCGCAAAGGCGCAGAGGGCGCAAAGATTTTCAAATGGTTTTCTCTGTGTCCTTTGCGTCTTTGCGTTCTCCGCGTTTCAATCGGCGGGGCCAAGTCCTTCAATCGCGCCTGGCACGGCGCCGCAGCTCGGACAGCCGGTGATTGTGCTCGCGCGGGCCGAGGTAGGTGGGCACCACCGCCTCTACCGGCGTCGGCGTGATGCCGAAGATGCTGGGGAAGCGCGACTTGCACAGGCTGTCGCACAGCGTGGAGCGGTAGTTGTCGCGCGTGAAGGGCTTGCCGGGCAGGAATTCCATCAACCGGGCCTGCAGCCGTGACAGGCGCGGGCCGAGGTCGATGATGTAGCGCCGGTGGCCGCTGAGGCGCGCCACGTAATCGACGATCTCGTGCAGCGAATAGGGTTTTGGCCCACACAGCTCATAGCCCTGGCCGATGGTCTCCTTGATGCACAGGGCGCGGGTGAAGGCCTCGGCTACATCGCCCACATACACCGGCGCGAAGCGTGCCTCGGCACAGGCCAGCGGAAATACGCCGGGGGCCGTGGCCAGCAGACGGGCGAAGCGGTTAAAGAACTGGTCCTCGGGACCAAAGATCACCGAGGGGCGGAACACGGTGGCGTCAAGGTCATCCGCCGCCAGCACCAGCCGTTCCCCCTCGCCCTTGCTGCGCAGATACTCGCTGGGGGGATCCGGCAGGTCTGCCTTGAGGGCGCTCATGTGCAGCAGCCGGCGCACCCCTGCGGCGTGGCAGGCGGCAACGATGCGGCGCGGCAGCTCGACGTGCACGGCCTGAAAGCCACCCTGGTGGTGCTCGTTGAGGATGCCGGCCAGATTGATCACCGCCGCCTGACCTCGAAACTGTGTCTCCAGCACCGTCGGGTCGCGGACATCGGCCTGTCGTAGTTCGACGCCGGGCAGCACCCGCAGGTCTTTCGCCGCCTCGGCATTGCGCGTTAGCACGCGTACCCGGTAGCCCCGTTTCACCAGCCGCGCGCACAGGTGCAGGCCGACGAAGCCGCTGCCACCGATGATGCAGATCTGTTGTTTGTTCATGCGCGCACGTGACCCTCGTTATTAGCTTTGGTATGTAGGCGGATTCTGGAATCCCAATGCCGGCCGGTCAAGCGCTGTTGTGCGCGGTATACTTCAGGGCATTCAGTTGTGAAGACGGGAGAAGACAGTGGCCTATCAGACGATCAACCCCGCCACCGGTGAGGCGGGCGAGCAGTTTGCCAGTTGGGATGCGGAGCAGCTTGACGCAGCGCTGGCCGCGGTGGATGCCTTCCACCCGGCCTGGTCGGCGACGGCGATGGCCGAGCGCAGTGCCCTGATGCGCCAGTTGGGCGAGGTGCTGCGCACCCGCCGTGACGAGCTGGCGGCGCTGATCACCCAGGAGATGGGCAAGCTGATCGGCGAGGCCCGCGCCGAGGTGGAGAAATGCGCCCTGGGCTGTGACTACTACGCCGAGCACGCCCCGGTCTTTCTCGCCGATGAACTCATCGCCAGTGATGCCGGCAAGAGCTTCGTCGCCTATCAGCCACTGGGCGCGGTGCTGGCGGTAATGCCGTGGAATTTCCCCCTCTGGCAGGTGTTTCGCTTCGCTATTCCGGCGCTGATGGCGGGCAACAGCGGCCTGCTCAAGCATGCCTCCAATGTACCCCAGTGCGCGCTCGCCATCGAGTCCGTGATCCGCGAGGCGGGCTTTCCCGACAACGTGTTCCGCACCCTGATGATTGATGCCCGGCAGGTGGCGGGGGTGGTCAGTGACCCGCGTGTGCACGCCGTGACCCTCACCGGCAGTGAACCGGCCGGCCGTCAAGTGGCGGCTTGCGCCGGTGAGCACCTGAAGAAGAGTGTGCTGGAGCTGGGCGGCTCCGATGCCTTCGTGGTGCTGGCGGACGCCGATCTCGATCTCACGGTGCCGCAGGCGGTGAGTTCACGTTTTATCAACAGCGGCCAGAGCTGTATTGCTGCCAAGCGTTTCATCGTCGTGGATGCCATTGCCGATGCGTTTGTGGCGCGTTTCCGTGCGGCGGTGGAGGCATTGCGCCCCGGCGATCCGCGCGACGAGGCCACGACCTTCGCTCCCATGGCACGGCTCGATCTGCGCGACGAGCTGCACCGGCAGGTGCTCAACAGTATCGCCGCCGGTGCGCAGATAGTGACGGGTGGCGCGCCCGTGGACGGCCCCGGCTGGTGGTATCAGGCCACCATCCTTGATCATGTGACGGCGGGCATGCCGGCCTTTGATCAGGAGCTGTTCGGCCCGGTGGCGGCGGTGATCCGTGTCGCCGATGAGGCCGAGGCGCTGGCGGTGGCCAACGGCTCGCGCTTCGGTCTCGGTGGCAGCGTGTGGACCGCGGACACGGCACGCGGTGAGCAGTTTGCGCGCCGCCTGCAGTGCGGCGTGGCCTTCGTCAACGGCATGGTGAAGAGCGACCCGCGCCTGCCCTTCGGCGGCATCAAGGCCTCGGGTTACGGGCGTGAGCTGTCGCTGCACGGCATCCGCGAATTCGTCAATGCCAAGACTATTTGGGTGCGTTGAGCGGGTGTCTGCGGCGTACCCTCCTTCCGGCATCGATTTCATACGGCGCTTCCGTCTGCTGATCCTGCTGGCGTGGCTGATTCCGCCGCTATTCGGCATGTCCTTTTTGCTGCTTATCGGCATGTTTTCGCTGGAGCAGATCCTGCGAGTGCTGGTCATGCCACTGGCGGCGGGTTTCGTGCTGGGCTGGCTGCTGTTTTCGCAGTGGTATTTCAGCCGCTTTGTGCGTCCGGTGGCGGACTGGCTGGCGCAGCCCGGTGAGTTGGCCGCCGCCACTGCGCTGGCCCGGGTGAGGGCCTTTCCCCGCCACTTCTGGGGGGCGTTTCTGTTTTATCTGCTGCTGGCCCCGGCCTCGGTCATCGTCAGCGCCGAGATGGCCATGGACTTTGAGGCCACCCCCGGGGACTGGCTGCGCATTCATCTGGTGGCGCTGATTGCCTCCATCATCGTTGGCCTGCCGGTATTTTTTGCCGTCTTCGACCTGTTCGGTCGCGCCCTGAGTGGTTTGCGCCTGCCGCATCCGCTGCTCTCCGTCCGTACCAAGGTGTTTATGCTGGGGGCCATGGTGCCGCTGCTGGTGACCACCCTGCTGATGCAGTACTACTGGACGCGCACGGGCTATTTCAGCATGGAGACACTGTTTGTCTGGGCCGGACTGCAGTTGCTGGCGGTGTTGGGTACGCTGATGCTTGCCCGCAGCCTGGGACAGTCGCGGCAGCCACAGGAGGCGGTGGTGGAGAATGTGCCGGCCTTGCCTGAGCGGCGTCCCTCGATGTTTCACAAGGCCGATGAATTTGCCCGTTCAACGCTGCAGTCCATCGCCGACGGGGTGGTGACGACGGATACCGAGGGGCGGGTGGACTACCTCAATATCGTGGCCGAAAAACTCACCGGCTGGATCCGTGAGGAGGCCATGGGGCAACCACTGGCAACGGTGCTGCGGCTGATTGATGAAGACAGTGATGAGCCCGTGGCGGATCCGGTGGCGCGGTGTCTGGCTTCGGTCGACAGTTTCCCCCTGCCGGGACCACTGAACCTGCTGAACCGCGAGGGCGACAAGGAGTTTGCTGTGGAGGTGCGCGTCTCGGCGATCCGGGATGCGGACAATCCGGCCCTGGGCGTGGTGCTGGTATTCCACGACACCACCGAACTGACCTCGCTCACCCACCGTTTGTCGTATCAGGCCAGCCATGATTCCCTTACCGGGCTGCTCAACCGGCATGAATTCGAGGCGCGTCTGGAGCTGGCGCTGGAGAGCGCCCGGCATGAGAATATCGAGCATGTCCTGTGCTACATGGATCTGGATCGCTTCAAGGTGGTCAACGACACCTGTGGCCACGTGGCCGGTGACGAGTTGCTGAAGCAGCTGGCCACGCGCATGCGGGCCTCGATCCGCGAGGCCGATATCCTCGCCCGCCTGGGGGGTGACGAGTTTGGCCTGCTGCTGGAGGGCTGTCATCTGGCGCAGGCGCGCGGGGTGGTGAATAACCTGTTGCAGATGGTGTCCGAGTTCCGTTTCGTCTGGGCCGACAAGGCCTTTGACGTGGGCATCAGCATCGGTCTGGCGCCCATCAGCGCACAGAGCGGCAATATCACCGATGTCCTCAGCGCCGCCGATTCCGCCTGCTACATAGCCAAGGATCAGGGCCGCAACCGGCTGCATGTGTTCGAACAGGACGATCTGGCCCTGTTGCATCAGAAGGGTGAGATGCAGTGGTTGCAGATCATCCGCCAGGCGCTGGAAAACGATGGTTTTGTGCTGTATCAGCAGGCCATCCGGCCCATGAAGGGTGTCCCGCCGGCGGGGGATGACACACCGCACAGTGAGATCCTGCTGCGCCTGCGTACCGGGGAGGGTGAGGTGGTCGCGCCCAGCAGCTTCCTGCCCGCCGCAGAGCGCTACCACCTGATGCCACAGATCGACCGCTGGGTGGTGACGCAGGTGCTGGCCTTCCTGCGCGCCCTGCAAGCGCAGGGCGGGGTGATGAATCTGTCCATCAACCTGTCCGGCCAGTCCCTGTGTGATGAGGACTTCCCGGGCTTCGTCACCACGGCAGTGCTGGCCAGTGGCGTGCCGCCGACGTGGCTGTGCTTCGAGGTGACCGAGACCACCGCCATCACTAACCTGAGCCGCGCCGTGGGCCTGATCAGCGAGCTCAAGCGCATGGGCTGCCACTTCGCCCTGGACGACTTCGGCAGCGGCCTGAGTTCCTTCAGTTATCTCAAGAACCTGCCCGTGGACTACCTGAAAATAGACGGCAGCTTCGTCAAGGACATGGACCGCAATCCGGTCGACCGCGCCATGGTGGCGGCCATCAATGAAATCGGTCACCTGATGGGCATCCAGACCGTGGCCGAGTTCGTTACCCGCCTGGATGTGCTGGAGGCACTGGATGAAATCGGTGTCGACTACGCCCAGGGCTACTTCATTGCCACCCCGGAACCCCTGGTGTCGGAAGAGATGCCGGCAGTAGGGCGCCAACAGTAGGCGCTTTTCTTAAAGAACCTACTTTTGGTAGGCGACTGCAGGGGCAGTTGCCGGGTTGATAATATTAGGATGATGACGGCTCTGTTGGCATATATATCCTTTATATCCTTGGGGGCGCTGGCCGGGTTGTCCGCTGGCCTGCTGGGCGTTGGCGGTGGCCTGATCCTCGTGCCGGCGTTGCTGGCCATCTGGCAACAGGGTGGCGTCGACAGTCCCTGGCTGATGCAGATGGCGATTGCCACCTCGCTGGCGAGCATCGTCTTTACATCTATTTCCTCGCTGCGTGCCCATCACCGACGTGGCGCGGTGTTATGGCCGCAAGTTCGGCGGCTGGCGCCGGGCATCCTGTTGGGTGCCGGGCTGGGGGCGATGCAGGCGTCGTGGTTGCCCGGACAGTGGCTGAGGAACTTCGGGCCGCATTGGAGACTCTGAAATTGAAAGTTGACGGTATTTGTGAGTGGTAAACGGATAGCAGTGGATGACCAGATTACAGAATTTCATCACCCAGCGATGGCTTGCTCTGGCGCTGCTTTGCCTGTTCGCCGGGCCGGTGTTGAGTGATGAAGACGATACGGCCGAGGATGGTCCCCACACAGCGCTAACGGAGGTCGACGACCTGCAGGCACTGGGCCGCATGGTGCATGAGGCCAGCGTGCCGATCCTGCTGATGTTCGCCAGTGAAGACTGTCACTTTTGTGAGCGACTGGAAGCCGAAGTGCTGGGGCCGATGAAACTGGTCGGTGACGACCCGCGCCGGGTGCTGCTGCGCAAGATCATGCTGGAGACGCCGGACAGCCTGCGTGATTTTCAGGGGCGGGAAATCAGCGCCGACGAGCTGGCGCGGCGGAACAAGGTCGATATGGTGCCCACCCTCTATCTGCTGGATGGCGACGGCCGCGAACTGGTGCCCAAGATCGTCGGCTACACCTCACCGGATTTCTACCCCGCCTACCTGGATCAGGCCATCGATGTGGCACGTGTATTGTTACGTCAGGGTGACGTCCCGTAGGAGTGGGCCATGCCCGCGATGGTTTTTTTTACAGCACAGAGACCGTTGCCCTGAAAATTGTGGGAGCGGCTTCAGCCGCGAATGGAGCCCACCATTTATTCGCGGCTGAAGCCGCTCCCACAGCAAAGGGGCAGACAGATAGGTTTGACGGATGACCTCGCTCTTCGCTGTCATCCACAAGACTGTCGATACATCATGAATCCCTTCGCGTTTCTTTGCGTTAATCCCTGTCAGAGATCAACTACCCGCCAATCCCTTTCAGCCGCTTGCGCACTGTTGTTGCCAGCCGGCGACTGACTTCTACCCGGTCATCGATGGCGCGGAAATAGATTTCGTAGCGCCCGCCGGGGATACGTTCCAGTCCCTGTACGAACTGCATGGCCACCAGTGAATTGCGGTGCACGCGCAGGATGCGGTCACTGAATTCCACTTCCAGTGATTTCAGCGGGTCATCGATCAGCAGTTGTCCGCCGAGATGCCGCACCGTGACGTATTTCTGCTCCGCCTGAAAATAAATCACGTCCTCAATGGGAACTAACTGTAAGTTGCCGCCGATGTTGGCGCTGATGTGGCTGCGCACATGGGCGCCCTCTTGGCTGTCTTCCTGTTGGCTGATGCCGAGCAGCTGGGCGCGGTTGATGCGCCGTGCCCGGGCCAGGGCATCTGCCAGGCGTTCGCGGCGAATGGGTTTCAGCAGGTAGTCCACGGCATTGGCCTCGAAGGCGGCCAGGGCGTGTTCATTGTAGGCGGTGGTAAAAATGATGGCCGGCGGGCTTTCCAGTTGCGACAGGTGCATGGCGGCCTCGAGTCCGTCCATTTCCGGCATGCGGATATCGAGCAGGACGATATCCGGGTTCAGTGCATCGGTCAGTTGAACCGCTTCGCGTCCGGTGCTGGCTTCACCGGCGGTCTCGATGCCGTCAATGTCATCCAGCAGGCGTGCCAGGCGGGTGCGGGCCAGGGGTTCATCATCGACGATCAGCGCCTTCATTTCTTCGCCTCCACATCGGTGAGTGTCGTGTAGGGGAGGGTAATCGTAGTGATGTAGCTGTCGGCGTCGGCCTGGGTGGTGAGCCTTCCCTGTTCGCCATAGATGGCGGCCAGGCGCTGGCGGATATTTTCCACCGCAATGCGGTTTCCCTGGTGTTGTCTGGCGTCTTGCTGCGTGGGTAGGGGATTGCTGATGCTGATGTAGATTTCCCGGTCATACTGGTGGCCGTCTATGCCAATGATGCCGCCTGCCCCCATGGTTTCGATGCCGTGGTAAATGGCATTTTCCAGTAGCGGCTGAATAATGAGGCGTGGCACCAGGGCATCGCTCGGCAGCTCGTCGATGCACCAGCGCAGTTGCAGGCGATCGCCGAGACGCAGTTTCTCGATATCCAGATAGCGGTGGGAAAGGGCCAGCTCTTCACGGAGGGTAATCTGGTGGCTGGCGTCGGCCATGCTGTTGCGGAATAGATCGGCAAGATTTTCCACCGCTTCCTCGGCCTGTTTCGGGTTGATCTGCGTGAGGCTGGCGATGGTATTGAGGCTGTTGAACAGGAAGTGTGGACGAATGCGTGATTGCAGTGCCTGCAGGCGCGCTTCGGCCTCGGCGCGCATATTTTTCTTCCACTGCTGCTGAACATAAAAATAGCGCAGTACCAGGGCGCTGACGATGGCGCTGATGCCGAGATTGCGCAGCAGCAAATCAGCGTGCCGGCTGTCAAAGTTCCATTGCTTGTCGATGCCGACATGGGGCATCTCCTGGCTGATCCACCAGGCCAGCTCGGTGATCACCAGTGTGGTGGTGATCAACAGCAAATAGCTGCTAACAGCAGCCCGCGTTTCACTCATGCGGCTCAGTCGGGGGCGGCTGATGCACAGTACGGCGGCGCTGCTCAGGCCGACCCACTGTATAAACAGGGAGGTGATGCTGAGATCATCCCAGCGGCCACTGCGGCTCTCCATCGGTGCCAGGGTCAGGACGATGGCCAGCAGCTCACTGATGACCACCACGGCGAAGACCATGCGCACGGAACAGAAGTCCGGCAGAAAAAAGTTGTCGCTGGTGGTTATTGGCTGGGTTTGGCTGCTCATGGTGGGCTGAGTTTAGGGGGTGTTCTCAATGAATAAGGTCATACTGCCGGGCCTCTGTTTTTGCCCAGCAAGGCAGAACGAGCGCGGTGTGGCTGTTCCACATAAGCGAGTGATAACGCCGCTGGGCGAAAACAGAGGCCCGGCCCTTTGGGTTGTGCCTGAAAAAACGCCATGCTGCGTTGTTCGTCG
>CAJVYS010000062.1 GCA_913009875.1 uncultured Gammaproteobacteria bacterium
ACACCGCCATCCGGAAGAATCTTGATCAGGGAACGTGTCTTTCTGCGCCGATTGAAGTTCACGCGGTAACAAAGGGATCGGCCCGCGACGATAATTTCCTGTTTAATCATACAGAATAAAGTCTGTTTCAGCTTAAAATACCCGTGCCAACTACCCACGAATTTTTCTGAGGAGGCTTATTTTGTTTCTATTCTTAATACCCGGCTTCTTTCTGATGTCGCACTGCTAGGATAGTCGCTGTTTCGCCATCGAATCGATACAGCACGATATAGCCGCCGCTTCCGAAATCGATCAGCCATTCCCGAAACGCCGGATCCATGTCCTCAATCGGGCGTCCGGCTTCCGGTTGGTGAGCCAGGATTTTCACACCTGCCCGTATCGTCTTGATTGCACGGCATGCAGCGGTTTCATCTTTCGGGGCCAGGAAACGATAGAGTCGCTGTACGTCAGCCAGGGCTGACGGCGACCAGATCAAGCGTGGCACTTAGGCAGCTCCACATCTTCACCTGCTTCAAGTTTCGCCAACCAGGCGTCCGCTTCCTCCAGTGTCAGGTGCAGTCCGTTTTCCTGGTACGCTTCCCAAGCACGTAATGCATCCTGTTTAAAGGCTTCTCGCTTTTCCTCTCGCTCAACGTAATCACGGATCGCTTCACGCATGATCCAGTGCGCAGAACGATGCCGCACATCAGCCAAGTGCTGGATACGGTTCTTCAGATCGTCGTCAAGTTTTACTGATGTCGCCATTTTCTCACCCTCGGTATTCAAAGGTACTACCTCTGAATACTGTAGCGCAGGTTGAGTCAATTGTCGCCTGAGCCCATTAAAAAGTCTTTGCTACTCTATTCTATGGGTAGTCGGGCAAATGATGGCAATAGCACTATTCAACGGTTACCGACTTTGCCAGATTTCTCGGTTGATCGACGTCCGTACCCTTGAGCACCGCAACGTGATAGGAAAGCAACTGCAGGGGGATGGTATAGATAATCGGTGAGATGGCATCTTCCACGGGCGCGACCTCAAGCACCTGCACGCCATCTGATTCCTGCATTTCGGAATCCTCGCCGGCAAACACGATCAACTTGCCGCCACGGGCACGGACTTCCTGTAGATTTGACTTGAGTTTTTCCAGCAACTCATTGTTCGGCGCAACGGCAATCACCGGCATATCGGCATCCACCAGCGCCAGCGGCCCGTGCTTCAGCTCACCGGCCGGGTAAGCCTCGGCATGAATATAGGAAATTTCCTTGAGCTTCAGGGCGCCTTCCATGGCCACCGGATACTGTGCGCCACGGCCCAGGAACAGGGCATTGTGTATATCGGCAAACTGCTCGGATATTTCCTGAATGGATTTATCCAGATTCAGGACCTGCTCAACCTTACCCGGCAAACTTTCCAGTTCGTTGACCAAGCGACTTTCATTTTCGGCACTCAGACCATTGCGCCGCCCGAGAACGATGACCAGCAACATGAGTGCAACCAGCTGGGTGGTGAATGCCTTGGTGGAGGCCACGCCAATTTCCGGCCCCGCACGGGTCAGAAAAACCAGATCCGACTCACGCACCAGCGAGCTTTCCGGCACATTGCAGATAGACAGGGAATGGCCAAAACCCAGGCGCTTTGCCTCTTGCAGGCCGGCCAGGGTATCGGCGGTTTCTCCCGATTGAGACAGTGTGACGATCAGTGAGTTATTGCGCACCACAGGCTTGCGATAACGGAATTCACTCGCCACTTCAACGCTGCAGGGAATGCCCACGATAGATTCCAGCCAGTACCTGCCGATCAGGCCGGCATGGTAACTGGTGCCGCAGGCGATGATGTGCACGCCCTGTACCTCATCAAAAATCTTTTCCGCTCCGGCGCCAAAGGCCTGCTCGAGAACCCGGCCACTGGCAATACGCCCTTCAAGAGTATCGGCAATAGCGCGCGGCTGCTCAAAGATTTCTTTCAGCATGTAGTGACGATATTCACCACGCTCGACGGAATCGGCTCGCAGCTCGCTTTCGCGAACCGGTCTTTCAACTTGTTTTCCCGAGGCATCAAAGATGGTCAGTGAGTCACGGCGTATATCCGCCATGTCGCCATCTTCGAGAAAAATAAAACGTTGCGTAACGGGAAGCAGCGCAGCCACATCGGAGGCGATAAAATATTCACCAATGCCCACGCCGATCACCAGCGGACTTCCCAGGCGTGCGGCCACCAGGTGATCGGGTTCCTTGCTGCTGATCACACCCAGGGCATAGGCACCATCAAGATCCTTAATGGCATTTCTTACCGCCGTTAACAGATCCTGGTCCTTTTTGATCAGGTAATCGTGGATCTGATGGGCGATAACTTCCGTATCGGTTTCCGAGGTAAATCGATAACCCGTGATGCTCTGCTGCTCGCGCAACGCTTCATGGTTTTCGATAATGCCGTTGTGCACAACGGCAACCATATTTTCACAGATGTGCGGGTGGGCATTTTCCTGACTGGGCACGCCATGTGTCGCCCATCTTGTGTGTGCGATACCTGTACGGCCATGCAGGCTGTCCGCTATTTTCTCTTCCAGGTTTTCAACCTTTCCCTTTGCGCGCACCCGCTGCAGGCTGTGCCCCTCATCCAGAACGGCAACACCGGCTGAATCATAGCCTCGATATTCAAGCCTTCTCAGTCCTTCGAGCAAAATAGGGACAACATCACGATCGGCAACGGCACCTACGATTCCACACATAACTATAATTCCATTATTTTGAGTCGTTAACGCTTAATCTTTACAGGACGTTTCCATCCCTTGAGGGTTTTTTGTTCACCGCGGCTCAGTGTCAGTTCGCCCGCAGGGGTATCGCGCGTAATGGTTGAACCTGCACCGATGGTCGCACCATCACCAATGGTCACGGGCGCCACCAGCTGGCTATTCGAGCCAATGAAGACATCATCACCAATCACCGTCCGATGTTTGTTGGCGCCATCATAGTTGCAGGTGATCGTACCCGCACCCACATTGACGTTGGCGCCCATACGGGTGTCGCCCACATAGGTCAGGTGATTGATCTTGCTGCCCTTGTCGACCGTTGATTTTTTCACTTCGACAAAATTGCCTACCTTCACATCATCCGCCAGCTGGCATTCCGGACGCAGGCGCGCAAACGGACCGATCAGGCAATGGTTGCCGAGGGTCGATGAATCCAGGATGCTGTTGGCCTCGACACGCACATCGCTGCCCAGCACCACATCCTTGAGAATACAGTTCGGGCCAATATAGCAGCGGTCACCGATCTTCACCTCACCCTCGATGATCACACCGATATCGATCTCGACATCACGCCCAACTTTCAGGCTGCCGCGCAGATCAAATCGTGCCGGGTCACGCAGTGTTACACCCTCAAGCATCAGGCGTTTTGCCTGACGCTGCTGAAACACCCGCTCCAGCTCGGCCAGCTGAACCCTGTTATTCACCCCTTCAATTTCTGGCAGATCCAATGTGGAAATGGCATTGATTCTGACGCCACTCTCGACGGCCAATGCGATAATGTCCGTCAGATAGTACTCGCCCTGTGAGTTTCCGTTATCGATACCGCTCAGCCAGTCACGTAACTGACCCGCATTCACCGCCAGCATGCCGGTATTGATCTCGGCAATCGCCAACTGATCGGGGCTGGCATCCTTCTGTTCTACGATAGACGTTATGTTGCCTGCGGCATCACGCACGATTCGCCCGTAGCCCGTCGGATCACCTAACTCTGCCGTCAGTAAGCCCAAACTACTATCCTTCGCCGCATCAACAAGCCGCGAGAGTGTTGCCGGACTGATCAGTGGCACATCACCATAAAGCACCAGGACGATTTGTGAATCCGCGATCTCTTTCATTGCCTGGTTGACGGCGTGCCCGGTTCCGAGCTGTTGCGACTGTAATACCCAACTGACGGGAAGATCCTGGAGACGCTCCTTGACTCGTTCGCCCCCATGGCCGTACACCACATGGATCGCATCCGGATTCAGGAACTGTGCACTGTCAATGACATGCGCCAGCATGGGCCGGGCGCCAATAGTATGCAGCACCTTGGGAAGATCGGATTTCATGCGTGTCCCCTGGCCTGCGGCCAGGACAACGACGGTCAAGTGTGTGCTCATGTGCAACCTACAAACTAAACAAACATTACAAATCAGGAAATAATAATGAACTGCGCAGTATATTGCCGATAACTTAAGAAATTCTGACGTAACTGTTCAGCCCACCACGGCAACATGGAAAAAGGGATATCAGTCAATACCATTAAGGTAACAAAATAATGATCATTTTGTAGGTTGGTGGTGAGCTTGCGAACCCCAACGAGATCAACAATGTTGGGGTTCCTGCGTCACCACCAACCTACAACAAGCAGGATCTCAGGCTTAACTTGATGGCATTGGGGTATCAGTTAATCACAATGCAAAAAAAAAGGGCGGTTAAAAAACCGCCCTTTTTCTTATTTATGCAAAACACGATTTATCTAAAACACAATAACTCAACGACCCAGCTTCTTCTTCAGACGCTGAATGGCCTGTAACTGGGCAAGCGCCTCTGCCAGCTCTGCCTCTGTTGTCGCGTAATCGATTTCGCCACTGCGGTCGGCCAGCGCCTTTTCTGCACGGTCCTTGGCTTCCAGCGCGGCGGCCTCATCAATATCCTTGGCACGTATCGCGGTATCGGCCAGAATCGTTACCGCCTCCGGCTGGATTTCGAGCATCCCGCCCGACACGTAATAAAACTGCTCTTCGTCATCCGGCGTCAGTACGCGCACCTCACCCGGCTTGATACGGGTCAGCAGTGGTGCGTGACGCGGCATGATACCCAGGTCACCCATCACGCCGGGTGCAAACAGCATCTTCGCAGGGCCAGAGAAAATTGCTTCCTCCGCGCTGACGACATCAACATGCATGGTCATAGCCATAATATTTCCCCTTCAGCCAAGACTACAGGGTCTTCGCCTTTTCAATGGCTTCTTCAATACCGCCAACCATGTAGAAGGCCTGTTCAGGCAGCGCATCATGCTCACCCTCGACGATGCTCTTGAAGCCCGCAATCGTGTCTTTCAGGCTGACGTATTTTCCAGGGGCACCGGTAAATACTTCGGCCACGAAGAAAGGCTGGGACAGGAAGCGCTGCAATTTACGTGCGCGGGTGACGGACTGCTTGTCTTCTTCAGACAGTTCGTCCATGCCCAGGATCGCAATGATGTCCTTCAGCTCTTTGTAGCGCTGCAGGGTGCCCTGAACGGCACGGGCGACATTGTAGTGGTCTTCACCGATAACCAGCGGATCCAGCTGACGCGAGGTGGAATCCAGCGGATCCACGGCCGGATAGATACCCAGCTCGGCGATCTGACGGGACAACACCAGGGTGGCGTCCAGATGGGCAAAGGTGGTGGCGGGCGACGGATCGGTCAAGTCATCCGCAGGCACGTACACGGCCTGGAAGGAGGTGATGGAACCGGTCTTGGTGGAGGTGATGCGCTCCTGCAGGGCGCCCATTTCCTCGGCCAGGGTCGGCTGGTAACCCACCGCAGAGGGCATACGACCCAACAATGCAGATACCTCGGTACCGGCCAGGGTGTAACGGTAGATGTTATCCACGAACAACAACACTTCGCGCCCTTCGTCGCGGAAGTGCTCGGCCATGGTCAGACCGGTCAGGGCAACACGCAGACGGTTACCGGGCGGCTCGTTCATCTGGCCATAGACCAGGGCTACCTTGTCCAGCACGCCGCCTTCTTCCATTTCGTAGTAGAAGTCGTTGCCTTCACGGGTACGTTCACCCACACCGGCGAACACGGAGAAACCACTATGCTCGACGGCGATGTTACGAATCAGCTCCATCAGGGTCACGGTCTTGCCGACACCGGCGCCGCCGAACAGACCGATCTTGCCGCCCTTGGCGATAGGCATGATCAGGTCGATAACCTTAATACCGGTTTCGAGGATCTCGACGCTGGCGGACTGTTCATCAAAGGCCGGCGGCTTGCGATGGATAGGCATGTACTTCTCTGCTTCCACGGGACCGACATTATCAATCGGGCGACCGAGCACGTCCATGATACGACCCAGCGTGCCCTGGCCAACCGGCACCTGGATCGCAGAGCCGGTGGAGTCGACGGCCATGCCGCGCTTGAGGCCGTCGGTGGAACCCATGGCAATGGCACGAACCACACCATCACCCAGCTGCTGCTGAACTTCCAGCGTCAAATCGACTTCACTCAGTTTGAGTGCTTCGTAGATCTTCGGCATCGCATCACGCGGGAATTCCACGTCGACCACCGCGCCGATGATTTGTACAATCTTTCCTGAACTCATGTTTCAGTCCCCTTCAAATATCAAAAAAGCTGTTCGCCCTGCGGATATACCGGCTGCAAGCGTCCCTATACGGCCGCTGCGCCACTGACGATTTCGGAAATTTCCTGCGTAATCGCGGCCTGACGGGCCTTGTTGTAGGCCAGATTCAACTCGTCGATGAGATCACCGGCGTTGTCCGATGCGGCCTTCATGGCCACCATCCGCGCCGACTGCTCGCTGGCAATATTTTCCACCACCGCCTGGTAAACCAGGGATTCCACGTAGCGCGTCAGGAGATCGGTCAGCACTTCCTTGGCTTCCGGCTCGTAGAGGTAATCCCACTGGTGGGCATAGTCCTCTTCGCCCTCCGCCTGAATCGGCAACAGCTGCTCGACTTGCGGATCCTGCACCATGGTGCTGACGAACTCGTTGTAAACCACGTACAGACGATCGATCTTGCTGCTGTCAAAGGCATCCAGCATCACCTTGACCGTACCAATCAGGTCATTGATGGCCGGCGCGTCACCCAGATGGCTGGCTTCGGCAACCACGTTGCCGCCGACGCGCTTGAAGAAACCCGACGCCTTGCCACCGATGGTGCAGATATCGATTTCAACGCTCTTCGTATCCCATTCTTTCAGGGATCCGATGCAGGTACGGAACAGGTTGGCATTCAGGCCGCCGCACAGACCACGGTCGCTGGAAACCACAATGAATCCAACGCGCTTGACGTCTCGCTCCTGCAGATACGAGTGCTGATACTCCGGGTGGGCGTGGGCAAGATGCTTGATCACGTTACGGATTTTTTCGGCGTAAGGCCGTGATGCCGCCATCCGATCCTGCGCCTTGCGCATCTTGCTCGCCGCCACCATTTCCATGGCACGCGTGATCTTTTGCGTATTTTGTACGCTTTTGACCTTGGTGCGTATTTCTTTACCGACCGCCATTGCTGGCCTCCTACGATTTAACCGACGTTAGTACGTACTGGAAGCCTTGAACTTCTCGATAGCCGCTCTCATCTCGGCGGCAATTTCATCATTGAAATCACCGCTCCCGTCGATGCGGTCGAGAATGTCAGCGTGGCTACCACGCAGGTAAGCATGCAGGGCGGCCTCGAAATCAACCACCTTTTTCACGTCAACGTCATCGATGAAGCCTTCGTTGGCCGCGAACAGGGAGAAGGCCATCTCGGCAATCGACAGCGGTGCATACTGCTTCTGCTTCATCAGCTCGGTAACGCGCTGGCCGCGCTCGATCTGCTTGCGGGTGGACTCGTCCAGATCAGAGGCGAACTGGGCAAAGGCCGCCAGCTCACGATACTGCGCCAGATCGAGACGCACGCCGCCACCCAGCTTCTTGATGATCTTGGTCTGCGCGGCACCACCGACGCGGGACACGGACAGACCGGCGTTGATGGCCGGGCGGATACCGGCGTTGAACAGATCGGCCTCAAGAAAGATCTGGCCGTCGGTGATGGAAATGACGTTGGTGGCAACGAAGGCCGACACGTCACCCGCCTGGGTCTCGATGATCGGGAAGGCGGTCAGAGAACCGGTCTTGCCCTTCACTTTACCCTTGGTCAGACGCTCCACTTCCTTGGCGTTGATGCGGGAAGCACGTTCCAGTAGGCGCGAATGCAGGTAGAAGACGTCACCCGGATAGGCTTCACGGCCCGGCGGACGACGCAGCAGCAGGGACACCTGGCGATAGGCCCAGGCCTGCTTGGTCAGATCATCATAGATGATCATGGCGTCTTCACCGCGGTCACGGAAGAATTCACCCATAGTGCAGCCGGCATACGGTGCGATGTACTGCATGGCGGCCGGATCGGCGGCGTTGGCGGCTACCACGATGGTATGCGCCATGGCACCGTGCTCTTCCAGCTTGCGCACCACGGAGGCGACACTGGAGGCCTTTTGGCCAACGGCGACGTAAATACACTTAACGCCCGTGCCCTTCTGGTTGATGATGGCGTCGATGGCGACGGCGGTCTTGCCGGTCTGGCGATCACCGATGATCAGCTCACGCTGGCCACGGCCAACGGGCACCATGGCGTCGATGGCCTTGAGACCGGTCTGCACCGGCTGGTCGACCGATTTACGCTCGATGACGCCCGGCGCCACCTTTTCGATGGGCGACTGCCCGGAAGACTCGATAGGGCCCTTGCCATCAATGGCAACGCCCAGCGAGTTCACCACACGGCCCAGCAGGGCCTCGCCGACGGGAACTTCAAGGATGCGGCCGGTGCACTTCACCTTGTCGCCTTCGGTGATGTGCTCGTAAGCACCCAGTACCACGGCACCGACGGAGTCCTGCTCCAGGTTCAGCGCCATGCCGAAGGTATTGCCCGGAAACTCGATCATCTCGCCCAACATAACGTCGGACAGGCCGTGGATGCGCACGATACCATCGGTGACACTCACCACGGTACCTTCGTTGCGCGCCTCGGTGGAGACGTCGAAATTCTCGATGCGCTTTTTAATCAGCTCACTGATTTCAGACGGATTCAATTGCATTTTTCGTATTCCTCTTCGTGGCAGCGCTTAGCCGGCCAACTCTACGGAAAGCTTCTCTAACTGGGTGCTGACCGATCCATCGATCACCATGTCGCCGGCCTTGATAATGGCGCCACCCATAAGACTTTCGTCAATGGTGCACTTCAGGCTGACATCACGACCCAGGCGAGCCTTGAGCTTGTCAGCGATCTTCTGCTGTTGCTGCTTGCTGACCTTACTCGCCGAGATGATTTCCGCCTCGATGGTCTGCTCAGCCTCGGCCTTCAACGTCTCGAACTGCGCCGCGATTTCTCCCACCGCGCCCAGGCGGCGATTCTCCGCCAGCAGCTTGACCAGGTTACCGCCCTGCTCATTGATCGCCTTGCCGGCAACGTCCAGGATCAACTCGGCCAGCTTGGCCTTAGCGACACTGGTGTTTCCGATCAGGGCCTGCATGTCAGGGTCTGCGGTAATCAGCGCGATGGTCTGCAACATCTCAGACCATTCTTTCAACGTGCCGTCGGCCTGGGCGAGTTCGAAGACCGCTTCAGCATATGGACGTGCGATTGTGGATATTTCAGCCATGATGTATGCCTCAGATCTGGGTAGCCAGATCGTTCAACAGATCTTCGTGTGCCTTGGCGTCGATTTCACGCTTCAGAACCTTTTCGGCGCCGGCAACGGCAATCGCCGCGACCTGCGTACGTAAAGTTTCCTTGGCCTGATTCACTTCACGCTCGAGCTCGGCATTGGCCGCAGCAACGATGCGATCACCTTCGGCGCGCGCCGTGTCTTTCGCCTCTTCCACAAGTTCGGAAGCACGCTTCTGACCCTGGGCAACGATTTCCTGTGCCTGATCCTTCGCCTCTTTGAGAAGTTCTGTCGCGCGTTTTTCAGCAAGCTCCTGCTCGTGCTTGCCTTTTTCCGCGGCGGCAAGACCATCGGCGATGCGTTTCTGACGCGCCTCCATGATCCCGGACAGAGGCTTCCACATAACCTTGTTGACAAACCAGATCAACAGGCCAAAGGCAATCATCTGTGCGAAAAGAGTTACTGTAATGTTCACTTTATCGTTCCTCCCGACTTGTCCCGCCGCTCCTCATAAAAAGAGAACAGCAGATCAGCCAAGTTAGCGGCTTGAATTAAAGCGCGCCAATGGCGGCTTGCAGGGCACCGACGAACGGATTAGCGAACAGGAACCACATGGCGAACGCCAGGATGATGAAGGGGAAAGACTCCATCAGGCCGGCGAAGATGAACATGTTGGTCATCAGGGCCGGACGCATCTCAGGCTGACGCGCGATACCTTCCAGAGTCTTGGCGCAGATCAGGCCCCAACCAATGGCGGAACCCAGACCGGCGGCCGCAAGAATAACGCCCACACCTACTGCCGTATAGGCGTAAATGGTCGCAAGCATATCAGCTGTCATTGTTACTCTCCTTACTTTTATTTAAAGATAAAAAACTTAAAAGATAAAACGCTACAAACTCGATCTTAGTGATCCGTGGTATGCGCCATACCCAGATACACGATGGTCAGCACCATGAAGATAAACGCCTGCAGAGTAATGACCAGAATGTGGAACAGCAGCCAGGCCAGATCCAGTACCACCTGCAGCGGGAACCAGATCAGCAGGCCCGCGCCCAGAGCGGCAGCACCACCCAGCAGGGCGATGAGCAAGAACACCAGCTCGCCGGCAAACATGTTGCCGAACAGACGCAGGCCGAGGCTCAGGGGCTTGGCGACTTCTTCGATGGTGGTCATGACGACATTGGCCGGAACGGCGAACTTGCCGAAGGGGTGAAACAGGAACATCTTCAGGTAGCCACCCAGGCCCTTGACCTTGATGTTGTAAAACAGGGTCAGGCCAAACACCACCAGCGCCATCGCCATTGGCGTGCTCAAATCCGTGGTGGGCACGACTTTCAGATAGGGAAGGCCTATCCAGGTGCCGATGAGCGGCAACAGGTCGACGGGAATCAGATCCATGAAGTTCATCAACCAGACCCAGACGAAGATGGTCAAGGCCAGTGGGGCAATCAGGGGATTGTGGCCGGGGAAGGAGTCCTTTACCTGGGTCTGCACGAATTCGAGAATCGATTCGACGAAATTCTGGAAGCCCCCGGGCACGCCCTCGGTGGCATTTTTGGCAACCTTGTTGCCCACCACAATCATCAGAATACCCAGGGCCACTGAAATAAAGATGGTATCCAGGTTCCAGGTCATGAAACCTTCGCCAACGCTAAGGTTCTGCAAATGATGCTGGATATACTCGACGGTACTGGCGCCCGATGAACCTTCCGCTGCTTGACTCAAGATTCTATCCCCTACTCAAGGTTTTCAATCCGGGCGTCCCATGGCTTTTGCTTTCGCATCACCATCGCGAACACCCATCAAATAACTTGCCTGCGCCAGCGCGAAACCGATAAAGACCGCCAGGGGTTCGAGTTTCAACCCCCCCAGGCCTATCGCCAGCAACACCACCACCGCCACGAATCGTTGCACGGCGCCGATGTACAGAATCAGCATGCTCCTCTTCGGGTCGTTCAGCGCATGCTCGTTGGCGCGCTTGAAACCCCGGATAGAGAGCAGGGCGAGAAAGACACTCGCCAGTCCACCGTAGACGGCGGAAAGTGCGTCCCACGCACCTTGAATCAGAAACAGCAGGGCAACAATGGTTGTTACCGTCAACTGCACGATGACAACCCGGCGGGCCTTGGCAGCCAGATCGGCGCCCAACTTACTCATTGCAGCTCCGGGTCGGTCAGTAATCGGTAGACTTTCAGAAATCCGCCGATGAAGCCGAGGCCACCGAGGATCAGTATGAAAATCGGCTGGGTCCCGAAATAGAGATCCAGCAAGTAACCTAATAAAAACCCGGACACAATCATCGAGGTCAGAATCTGACCAACACCGATGAGTAATAACCCGGGCTTCTTGGACTCGCTCATTTCAAGCGTATCGCAAATTTAGGCCGGGCATTATAGCCAGCCCGTGCCCCCACAGCAAGCGGGTTTTTGATAAATGTGTACAAAATATGACCGGGCTGAAGGCAACGATTGATAACCTGAGACTGCATGAAACAATTACTGAATGTGCTGCAGGATTCCATCCAGCTCATCAAGGCTGTTGTAATGAATCACCAGCTTGCCATTACCCTTGGCGGCGTGCTGAAAAATCACCTTGGCGGCAAGCTTTTCACCCAACTCATCCTGCAGGCGTTTGATGTCGGGGTCCAGGGCCTTGTCTGACGTCGATTTCCCTGTCGCACCGGCACTGAGACGGCGCACCAATTGCTCCGTTTCACGCACGGAATAGCCCTTGGCGGAAACCTCGCGGGCCGCCCGGCTCTGGTGCTCACCTTCCAGTGCCAGCAATGCCCGCGCATGGCCCATCTCCAGGTCACCGTGTTCCAGCATGCGCCGCACGTCGTCGTTGAGGGTCAGCAGTCGCAACAGATTACTCACCGCAACGCGCGATCGGCCAACGGCATCGGCGGCCTGCTGGTGGGTCATCTCGAACTCCTCGATGAGCCGCGCCAGGGCATTGGCCTCCTCCACCGGGTTGAGATTTTCGCGCTGGATGTTCTCGATCAGCGCCATGGCGATGGCGGCCTCGTCGGGCACCACACGGATCAGGGAGGGAATCTCATGCAGACCGGCGATCTGTGCCGCACGCCAGCGACGCTCACCGGCGATGATCTCATAGCGACCGCCCTCGGCCAGCTCACGCACCACGATGGGCTGCACCACGCCCTGGGCACGGATGGAACTGGCCAGATCCTCGAGGCTTTCCGGGTGCATGTCGGTGCGCGGCTGATACTTGCCCGGCTGCAGCAGGTCGACCGCCAGCTCGCGCAATTCCGTATCCATTGTGGCCTCAGCCATCGCTGTCCCTGATCCGCCCAGCAGGGCATCCAGGCCGCGGCCCAGGCCACGTTTTTTCTTTGCTGCCATGTGTTTGTTCCGAAAGATTTAAAAAGAGTTAGACACCAACCGAGGCCACTTCTTCACGCCGCAACATCTCGCCAGCCAGTGCCAGGTAAGCCTTGGCGCCGCGCGAAGCCTTGTCGTACACCAACGCCGGCTGGCCGTGACTGGGCGCCTCGGCGAGGCGGATGTTACGCGGAATGACCGTGCGGTACAGCTTGTCGCCGAAGTGCTTGCTGAGCTGTGCGGTCACATCACCAGTAAGGCGGTTACGTGGATCATACATGGTGCGCAGCAGACCTTCGATCTTGAGGAAGGGATTGAGGTTGTCGCGTACGTCTTCGATGGTGTTCACCAGTGCGGTCAGCCCTTCCAGGGCATAGTATTCGCACTGCATGGGGATAATCACCGATTGCGCCGCCACCAGCGCATTGAGAGTCAGCATATTCAGCGACGGTGGACAATCGATCAAAATATAGTCATAGCGGCCATTGATGCTGTTGAGCGCCTCGCGTAGACGGCGTTCGCGTTGCGGCACCTGTAGCAGCTCCACCTCGGCGGCGGTGAGGTCGGCGTTGGCCGGCAACAGATCATAGCCCGCCAGCTCCGTCCCGTTGATGACATCTCGAATGTCCACCGAACCGATCAACACGTCATAACTAGAGCGCTCCAACGCGTGTTTATCGACGCCGCTGCCCATGGTGGCATTGCCCTGCGGATCCATGTCGATGAGCAGCACACTGCGGTGCGTCGCCACCAGCGAGGCCGCCAGGTTGACGCTGGTGGTGGTCTTGCCGACACCGCCCTTCTGATTGGTTACTGCAATGATCTTGCCCATGTTTGCCAGCCCGTGTCGCCCGTTATGTGGTGCTTTTATTCATTCGCCTTTTCCCCGCTCGCTGGCGCGAGAAAGATCAGATGTCGCTCCTCGTCCAGCCCCGGCACCTGTAGCCGCCGCGAGTCGCGAAGCATGAACCCCGCTGGCAGTTCGGCCAGCTCCTGCTGCGGCCAGGCGCCCTTCATGGCCAGCAGAGTACCCTCACTGCCGCCGTAGGCACCGGCCTTTTCCACCATCTCCCGCAGTGACGAAAAGGCCCGCGAGATGACCACATCGAAGGGCTGGTCGGGGTGAAAATCCTCCACCCGGGCATGCACCACCTCGACATTCTGCAGCCCCAACTCAACCACCGCCTGCTGCACAAAACGCGTTTTCTTACTGTTGCTGTCGAGCAGCACAAAGTCCACCTGCGGCAACATCAGCGCCAGCGGTATCCCCGGCAGACCACCGCCGGTGCCCACATCCAGCAGCCTTTTCTTCACGGGAAGCGCCCGCAGGTGCGGTAACACCGCCAGGCTGTCGAGCAGATGCCGCTGCACCATCTCCAGCGGCTCGCGCACGGCGGTCAGGTTATAGACGCGGTTCCACTTCGCCAGCAGGCGCACATAATCCAGCAGACGCCCGCGGACTTCAAGCGGGCATTCGATGTCCAGCGCCTCCAGGCCCTGCGCGAGGGTCGTCTCCAGCGACATCGGCTACTCGGTGGCCAGATGACTGAAGTTGTCCAGCGCCTTGCTCATCTTGGCGACAATTTTGTCACGATCGGTGATGCCATGACGCCGTGCAATGTAGGCTGGGTCGTTATAGCTCAGCCAGACCTGGCCCGCCTCGTCCTTCCAGGCCAGCATCTTCATGGGTAAGTCGATGCCGGCAGTCTGCTGGCTGGCCATTAAGTGAGTACCTACTTTCGGGTTGCCGAAGAGTAGCAGTTCCGTGGGCCGCAAGGACAGACCGGACTTTTCCGCGCTGGCATCATGACGCAGGCGCAGGACGATAGTGAAACGCTTTTTGCGCAGCACATCCTCCAGCCGATCCAGGGTTTCCTTGACACTATATTGGCTCTTTTGACTGATCAGCCCGTTGTCGGCATCCGCCTGCGCCAGACCGCTCATCAACAACAGGGCGGTCATTACCCCCAATAGCTTTTTCACTGTTTTCTACCTTGTGGTTTTACCGCTTTCTATTCTTATGCCGGCGACCCCGTAGGAGCGGACCCCCGGGCCGCGATGGTTTTTCCACCCTTGGCATCGCGGCCCAAGGGTCCGCTCCTACAACACGATACCCCGCCAGCTTGCTCCGGGGGTGGTTCATTTGCCACTGGCCGCACGCTTTTTCAGATACACCAGCAGCAGCGACACCGCCGCCGGCGTCACCCCGGAGATCCGCGACGCCTGACCGATGGTCGCCGGACGCTGGGCGGCCAGCTTCTGGCCCACCTCGGCAGATAGACCGCGCACCCGACTATAATCCAAGTCCTCCGGCAGAGGCAGCCCTTCCTGACGCCGGTGGCGCTCGATCTCCCCGTGCTGGCGTTCGATATAGCCGGCATACTTGCACTGTATTTCCACCTGCTCGGCCACCACCGGGTCGCTCACGGGCTCACCGGCGCCGGGCAGGCTCATCAGTGCGGCGTAATCCACGTTGGGCCGACTCAGCAGCTCGGATAATCGCGCCTCCTTGCTCAGCGCCTGACCCAACACCCGCTCGGCCTCGCTGTCGGCCAGGCTGCCGGGATGAAAGAAGGTCTCACGCAGACGCTGGCTCTCACGCTCGACGGCCTCACGCTTGGTCTCGAAAGCGGCCCAGCGGGCATCGTCCACCAGGCCCAGTTCGCGGCCGATGGGCGTCAGGCGCAAATCGGCATTGTCCTCGCGCAGCAGCAGGCGGTATTCGGCGCGCGAGGTGAACATGCGGTAGGGCTCCTGGGTACCGCGGGTAATCAGGTCATCCACCAGCACGCCGAGATAGGCCTCATCGCGGCGCGGCGACCATGGCGCCTCGTCACGCGCCTGGCGGGCGGCGTTGATACCGGCCAACAGGCCCTGCGCCGCGGCCTCTTCGTAGCCGGTGGTGCCGTTGATCTGCCCGGCGAAAAACAGCCCGCCGAGGTGTTGGGTCTCCAACGAGGGGCGCAGGTCGCGGGGATCGAAAAAATCATACTCAATGGCATAACCGGGGCGCGTGATGTGGGCCTGCTCAAAGCCCTTCATGGAGCGCACCAGGGCCAGCTGCACATCGAAGGGCAGGCTGGTGGAGATGCCGTTGGGATAGACCTCGTTCGACGACAATCCCTCCGGTTCGACGAAGATCTGGTGCGAATCCCTGTCAGCAAAACGCACGATCTTGTCTTCGATGGATGGACAGTAGCGCGGCCCCACGCCCTCGATGACACCGCTGTACATGGGCGAGCGGTCCAGCCCGGCGCGGATGATGTCGTGGGTCTGCGCATTGGTGTGGGTGATGTGGCAACTGATCTGGCGCGGGTGGTCACCGGGCCGGGCCATGAAGGAAAAACTGGGAATAGGATCGTCGCCCGGCTGCTCGGTGAGCTGGCTGTAGTCGATGGACTTGGCGTCGATACGCGGCGGCGTGCCGGTCTTCAGGCGTTCGACGCGAAAGGGCCGCTCGCGCAGACGCCGCGCCAGGGCATTGGCCGGCGGATCACCGGCACGGCCACCCGCGTGGCTTTCCAGGCCGATGTGGATGCGCCCGCCGAGGAAGGTGCCGACGGTGAGCACCACCGTCGGTGCCCGGAACTTCAGCCCCATCTGCGTCACCACACCGGTAACGCGGTCGTTCTCCACCAGCAGGTCATCCACCGCCTGCTGGAACAGCCGCAGGCCCGGCTGGTTCTCCAGCGCCGCGCACACCGCCTGCTTATATAGGCTGCGGTCGGCCTGGGCGCGGGTGGCGCGCACCGCCGGACCCTTGCGCGCGTTGAGGCGACGGAACTGGATGCCGGCGCGGTCGGCGGCGTGGCCCATGAGTCCGCCCAGGGCGTCCACCTCTTTCACCAGGTGGCCCTTGCCGATGCCGCCGATGGCCGGGTTGCAGGACATCTGCCCCAGGGTATCGATATTGTGGGTCAGCAGCAGGGTGCGCGCACCGGAGCGCGCCGCGGCCAGTGCGGCCTCGGTACCGGCGTGGCCACCGCCGACCACGATCACATCGAATGAATCCTGAAAAAACATCACACCACACTGCCAAAAACGGGCCGGCCATTGTACCGGCTGGTGAAAAAACAGCCAATCCCGTGACTTACCCCGGCCCAGCACACAGCCATCCCGGCAAAAATACCCTCAAGCCAACCCTTGCAGACCCGCTAATATCGGCATGTCACACAATCCGATCACCCAGACATGACCATCAAACACCGCCTGTTCCTGCTCTCGGCCGTCATCACCACCACCGCCCTGCTCATACTCGCCTTGCAGCAATACACCACTCAGCGCTCCGACCTCCTGCGGCTCGGCATCACCACACTGATGGACGTGGAGGCCGACATGCAGGCCCTCCTTGCGACAGAGCAAAACTACCTGCTTACCCACAGCCAGGAATCCCGTGACTATATTCTTCCACGAACAGCAATCCATGACGGAAGAACTGCATGAGCTGAACGAAATCATGACCACGCTGGGCCTGGATACCCGCCCCCTCGACAATATCCATCGGGATCTGGCCGCCATCAACTCCCGGTTTAGCGAACTTGAGAAACTGGTGCAAACCATCGGCCTGGACGAGAACAAGGGCTTACGTGGCTCCCTGCGCACAGCCGCCCACCAAGTGGAGATCGTCTTCAGCGCCACCGGCAATTACCGCCTGCTCTCCAATCTGCTGATGATGCGCCGTCACGAAAAGGATTTTCTCCTGCGTCTGGACAACAAATACTCAGACAGATACGACCACGCCCATGGCGTACTGCTTAATGCCCTTGAGCAGGCCGAACTGAGTCCGTCACACCGCAACGAAACAACACACAATCTCAACACCTATGCCGACAGCTTCCATCATCTGGTAGACAGCAAGCGCCAGCTGGGACTCAGCGAAAGCGACGGCCTGCGTGCTGAGCTGGACGACAGTATCAACCAGGCACTGAAAAACCAGGGCATGCTTGTACAGACCAGCCTGAACGCTATCAAGCAGGCCCGCATTAACCAAAACAAAATCCTCTTCACCGGTACCCTGATACTGATCATCACCCTGGTCAGCATGACTCTGCTGATGGCACGCAGTATCAGCCGCAGCCTGACACGCATTACCGAGGCCATGGAGCATGTCGCCGACGGCACCGCCGCCCTCAGCGTCACCCTGCTCGAAGAGGGACGCGACGAGACAGCGCAAATCGCCCGCGCATTCAACCGCTTCACACGCAAACTGGATCAGACGGTTCAACAGGTGCTCATGGTGGCCACCAACCTTTCCCAGAGCAGTATGCGCGCCCAGGAAATCACCCATGCCACCAGCAGCGCCATCGAAGAACAGGTCGAGGCCATCACCCAGCTCAGCAACACGGTCGGGCAAATGGCCGACAGCAGCCAGCAGGTGACCGAGGCCGTCTACAGTGCCAGCAAAACCGCGCAGGATGTACACCGTGAGGCCGTGGAGGGTCGCGACGTTGTCAGTAGCGCGGTGGACGGCATGCAGGAAATGCAAGACGAAATCGAGCAGTTGGAACAAAGTATCAGCGCCCTCACCGGACACCACCAGGATGTCGGTCAGGTGCTGGACATGATTGTCACCATCGCCGAACAGACCAACCTGCTCGCCCTCAACGCCGCCATCGAGGCCGCGCGGGCCGGCGAACAGGGTCGCGGCTTCGCCGTGGTCGCCGACGAGGTACGCGCCCTCTCGAAACGCACCACCGACGCCACCGATGAAGTGCGCAAACTCATGGACACCATCCGCGCCGGCAACCAGCATGCGGTCGGACTCATGACTCGCAGCGCCAAGGTCTCCACCCTCAACCTGGAGCGCACCCAGGCGGCCGGCGAGACCTTCACCCTCATCGCCAGCGCTGTCGAGGGCATCAGCGACAGCAATGTGCAGGTCGCCACCCAGGCCGGACAGCAGTCCGAACTGGCCGCCACCGTGCGCGACAATATCCACAAGATCGACGAAAGTGTGCGCGACCTGTCCGAGCTGGCACGCAAAAACATCTCCGACAACGGCGACCTGTCTCAGTTTTCCGTGCAGCTGGAGTCACTGGTTGGCGGCTTCTCCGGCAAGCCCGCCGCCAAAAACGATACAGCCGCCGAGCTGCCGGACAACGTCGATCTGTTTTAGGGGGGGAGTATCACAGCGAGCAGGGTGGGAGCGGCTTCAGCCGCGAATCCCCATATTGCAATCGCGCAACATATGGGCTATATAATGTGACAGATGTTACAGTCGGAGCCCGAAATGACCTTGCTCACCCCCCAAGACACCCTCGTCCCCAGCCCGGACATCCACAACAAAGAAAGCCGTCAGGGCCTCGCCCGCATGGTCATGCAGCTGTTCCGGCACTGGCAGCTCAGCAACGAAGAACAGCTGGACCTGCTCGGCCTCGACGCCGGCAGCCGCACCACCCTCGCCCGCTACCGCAAGGGCCAGCCCCTGGGCAGCAACCGCGACCTGCTTGATCGCGTCGGCCACCTGCTCAGCGTACACAAATCCCTGCGCCTGCTGTTCCCCCACAACCGCGAACTGGCCTACGCCTGGATGCGCGCACCCAACCGGGCCTTCGACAACCTCACCCCCGTGCAGGTGGTTCGCCAGCACGGCTTCGCCGGCCTGCTCATGCTGCGCAGCTACCTCGACCAGGTTCGCGGCCAGTGATCGACCGCCTCCTCAGCGAACTCTGCAGCATCGACTACCACGGCGACTGGCTGCGCAACATCGTCAGCCTGCGTGAATCCCAAAACCTGTTCGACGATCTCAGCGACCAACCCAGCGACTGGCACACCGCCATCGCCGCCGAACTCGCCGCCAAGCCCGCTGACTTCGGCGACACCCCTATCATCAACCGCCCCTTCGAACAGGCCCGCTACTGCGCCGCCATCCGCTACCCATTCGAAAACTGGACCTGCAGCCGCTACTCCGACGGCAACTTCGGCGTCTGGTACGGCGCCGACAGCCTCGAAACCAGCATCTTCGAAACCACCCACCACTGGCTGCAGTTCCTCCACGACGCCAACTTCCAGCAACGACCAAAAACCATCATCAGCGAGCGCCGCATCTTCCAGGTCCAATGTGACGGCCTGTTATTCGACTTCCGCCCCAAACTGGCCGACTACCCCCAGTTAGCCACTCCAGGCAAATACGACCTTAGTCAACAGATCGGCCAGCGCCTGCACCGCGAAGGCCATCCCGGACTCATCACCCGCTCCGCCCATTGCGGAGGAGCTATCGGTGTTATCTTCACCCCACAGATCCTCTCCAGTCCCCGCGATCACTGCTATCTCGACTATCGTTACAATCCCGATTCGCGGAAAATTACGGTCACTCGCAAACCTGACAAAACATTTTTCACGTTGAAAATGCAGAATGATGGATCGTTGCAGGCCGTTGGTAAAACAAAAGTAGCACCGGTCAGCACCGCATAATTCTCTGGCTGTCTGCACTACTTTAAAGGTATCCGGTGCCGGGGCGGTTTAGCCTTTGACGCCAAAGGAAACTCTGATTAAGAGCATTTTTCTTGAAATTTCCTTAACCACATGCTTTGATGTGTATATATTAACCGCTTAATACACACAGGTGATATCATGCGTACCAATATTGTTATTGACGACAACCTGATGAATGATGCTATGAAGCTTACTGGAATCACAACAAAGCGTGAAGCCGTTGAATTGGGACTTAAAACGTTAATTAGACTGAAAAAACAGGAATCTATTAAAAAATTTAGAGGCAAGCTCAAATGGGAAGGCGATCTGGATGACATGAGAAAAAATAAATGATTTTTGTTGATTCCAGTGTGTGGATTAATTATTTCAATGATATGTCCTGCCCAGAGATAGAGCATCTCGATGCTTTATTAGGAATTACACCCGTTGCAATTGGCGATCTAATTCTTACTGATGTTTTACAGGGCTTCAGAAGTGACCGCGATTTCAAAACTGCAAAAGAATTACTTACCTCATTAACAATATTCAATATACTGGATACTTCCCTCGCTTTGAAAAGTGCTGATAATTTTCGACTTCTTCGAAAAAAGGGCATTACCGTCAGAAAAACAGTAGATGTAATTATTGCAACTTTTTGTATTGAGAATGATCTTCCCTTACTCTCTCTTGATAAAGACTTTCAACCTTTTCATGATCATTT
>CAJVYS010000063.1 GCA_913009875.1 uncultured Gammaproteobacteria bacterium
GTGAGGTTGCGGCACAGAGCAAGTGCGGAACGGCATGTACTTGAGTAGTGAGGTGTATAGTGGATGTGAATTGGAGACGGTGTGTGTGTTTTTTTTTTTTTTTTAATGATACGGCGACCACCGAGATCTACACTCTTTCCCTACACGACGCTCTTCCGATCTCGCCGTCGAGCCGGTTAACGCGGGTGAAGGCGAGGCTGTTATCAAGCGTGCCGCTGTTTTCTCCGCTGAGGATAAACGCATTGGCCGCCGCGGTACCGATCAGGGTGCTGTTGTCGTTGCCGGTGAGGGTTTCGATGTTGTTGATGTCCTGGCCCTGGGTGATGCTGAGGGCGCGGGTCACCAGTGACATATCGACGCGGTCGCTGCCGGCGCCGCCGTCCAATAAGCCTGTCAGGCGGCCATTGGCGCCGAAGGTGAAGGTGTCATCGCCGTCGCCGCCGTCGAGCTGGTTCACGTCGGTGAAGGTGAGGCTGTTATCAAGCGTGCCGCTGTTTTCTCCGCTGAGGATAAACGCATTGGCCGCCGCGGTACCGATCAGGGTGCTGTTGTCGTTGCCGGTGAGGGTTTCGATGTTGTTGATGTCTTGACCCTGGGTGACGCTGAGGGCGCGGGTCACTAATGACATATCAACACGGTCGCTGCCGGCGCCACCCTCCAGCAGGCCGCTCAGGCGGCCGGTGGCCTGGAAGGTGAAGGTGTCATTGCCGCCGCCGCCGTTGAGGTCTGTGAAGCCGGTGAAGGCGAGGGTGTCGTCGAGGGTGCCGTTGTTTTCTCCGTTGAGGATAAACACATTCGCGGCATCGGTGCCGATCAGGGTGCTGTCGTTGTTGTTGCCGTTGAGGGTTTCGATGTTGTTGATGTCTGTTCCCTGGGTGACGCTGAGGGCGCCGCTCACCAGCGACATATCAACACGGTCGCTGCCGGCGCCGCCCTCCAATAAGCCCGCCAGTCGGCCATTGGCCTGGAAGGTGAAGGTGTCATCGCCGTCGCCGCCGTCGAGCTGGGTAAAGTTGGTGAAGGTGAGGCTGTTGTCGAGGGTGCCGTCGTTTTCTCCGTTGAGGATAAATACATTCGCGGCGACCGTGCCGCGCAGGGTGCTGTCGCTGTCGTTGCCGGTGATCTGTTCGATATTCACCAACCCTTGCCCCGGGGTGATGTCGACCACGGCCAGGGCGGACAGGTCGACGCTGTCACTGCCGGCGCCGCCATCGAGCAGGCCGCTCAGGCTGCCGGTGGTCTGGTAGGTGAAGGTGTCATCGCCGTCACCGCCGTTGAGTTGGGTAAAGTTGGTGAAGGCGAGGTTACCGTCGAGGGTGCCGTTGTTGGCACCGGTCAGCACAAACGTATTAGCATCAGCCGTGCCGCGCAGGGTACTGTTGCTGTTGTTACCCATGATCGATTCGATATTCGCCAGACCCTGGCCGAGGGTGATATCGACCACGGCCAGGGCGGACATATCGACGTCGTCGCTGCCGGCGCCGCCATCCAGTAAGCCCATCAGACTGCCATTGACGCCAAAGGTGAAGCTGTCATTGCCATCACCGCCATCGAGGGCGTTGAAGTTCACGAAGGCAAGGCTGTCGAGGGTGCCGTCGTTGTCGCCCGTCAGGATGAAGGTATTGGCAGCGGCCGTGCCGCGCAGAATGCTGTTGGTATCGTTGCCGGTGATCTGTTCGATGTTCGCCAGGCCCTGGCCAAGGGTGATATCCACGGCGGCCAGGGCGGACATGTCCACGCTGTCGCTGCCGACGCCGCCATCCAGAAGGCCGCTCAAGCGGCTGCCGGTCAGGAAGGTAAACACGTCATTGCCATCACCGCCATCGAGGGCGTTGAAGTTCACGAAGGCAAGGCTGTCCAGGGTGCCGTCGTTGTCGCCCGTCAGGATGAAGGTATTGGCGGTATTCGTGCCGCGCAGGGTGCTGTTGGTGCCGTTGCCGGTGATCGATTCGATGTTCACCAGGCCCTGGCCGAGGGTGATATCGACGGCGGCCAGGGCGGACATGTCCACGCTGTCGCTACCGACGCCGCCATCCAGAAGACCGCTCAAGCGGCCGTTGGCGTCGAAGGTGAAGGTATCATTGCTGGTGCCGCCGGTGATGTTTTGAATCCCGGAAAAGGCTGTGACCGCAGAGTCCGTCGTGGTGTACGCCAGCGAGCCCGTTTCGCTCCCGGTCACACGCCAGGCATTGGTAACGTCTGCACCCGTCAGGGTGTTATTCCCTCCCCCTCCATATATCATTCCCGTCAGTGAACCGCTGGAGGCAATCGTAAACGTGTCGTCGGCATTGCCACCTGTCAAATCTTTAAAATTTATAAAGCGGGTCGTCACCGAACCCACGGTGACCGTACCGTCATCAACACCTGCCGTACCGATGGCGGGGGCACCGGCGACGGTCTGAATACGCCAGTCGTTTTGTTGGCCATCAATGCCTTGTAATGTCCCATTACCGCTACCAATCAGAAGGTCAAAATTCTGATAGCCCGCCAACAGTACGGTATCGGTACCCAAGGCGCTTAAATCAATATTGTTGGTGCCGGCTACGCTACCAATACGTGTTTCGATCGAGGTGAAGTCCGTCACGTTGAGCAGCGTTTCGATATCTTTAACGTTGCCATCATTATTGGCATCCACTGCCCAGAGGTTGTTACCGGTGTCAATCGCCAGGCTGTCCGTATTACCGCCGCCGTTGATTGTCGCCACAAGTCCGCTTGAGTCGAGTGTGATGTCGTCAATCCCCGTGTTGCCATTAATCTCGCTAATGCCGGGGGTGGTTATATTGAAATCATCCCCGCCAGTGCCGGCGTTGAGGACAGAAAAACCGGAGAATGTCGTCACATCACCGGTCGTTGTATCCGTCACCGTGTTGCCACTACTCGAGACATTCCAGGTATTTCCGTTATCGGTACCGGTCAGGGCGCCAGCATCGCCACCAGCGGCTATAACGGTTTCTATCTGTTCTACGCCCGCGCCCAGTATTAACGTCACACTGTTGTCTGTGAGCGTTAATTCGTCTCTACCGGCACCCCCGGCAATCACGCCACTGACCGTATCCGCATTGTTGACGGTGATGGTGTCATCGCCCCCGCCTGCGCTGATGGAGGCGACGGCGCCGTTAATACCGTCAACAGTAATCGTGTCAGCATCACCTCCCGTGTCGATGGCGCCGGTGACCCTGCCGCCATTATTCACCATGATGGTATCTATGCCCTCACCCGCAGCCACTGACGCAACGGTACCGTTGACGGTGATCACGTCACCCCCGTCATTGCCCGTGATGGTGCCGCTGACCCGGGCGTTGCTGTCGATGGTTATCGTATCGGCATCCGCGCCACCGCTCAGTTCGGCGACTTCGCCATAATCCGTCCCGCTCGTCGCGGAAACGGTGATGCTGTCCGCGCCGGCATCGCCATTCAGGGCGGTTGTGATACGGCCGTTTGAGGCGACTGTGATCACGTCGTTACCGGCGCCGCCATTCAGCGTGGTGACGCGCCCTGTGTTGCTCGTGCTGGCGCCGCTGATGGTGATGGTGTCGGTGCCAGCATTGCCATTGAGGGTGGTGACGGTTCCCCCGGCGTTAACGTCGATGGTGTCGAGGTCGTCACCGCCATTGAGTGTGTTAACGGCGCCATTAACGGTGAATTGATCATTGCCGCCCTGGCCGTTAAGGGTGGCGATGGTGGCCCCCGTTTCGATGCTAAAGGTATCCACTCCGGTACCGGTGCCGCCGGTCAAGGTGCTGATATTGGAAAAGGAGCCAACATAGGTGTTGCCATTCGTGACGGCGAGGCTGTTGCCTGTGCTGGTGATATTCCAGGTGTTATCGGCATCCCGCCCGGTGAGACTGTTTGCACCGCCGTCACCGTCAATCTGTGAGACCGTGCCGGTGGCGTCGATTAAAAAATCATCGGTGCCGGTGTTGCCGGTGAGGTTTTCGATATTGCTAAAGGTGATGGGCGTCAGTGTCCGGTCGCTGTCGGAATAAAGCGCCCCGCCATTGATGCCGTCAACGGTCCAGTAGTTTGCGCCATTGGCGGCTATCAGTTCATCGCCGGTGGTTTGGTTGGCAGAACCGCCATCTATCTGGTTGATGGTTAATGCGGGCTGGAGAATAGTAAAGCTGTCGTTACCTTCATTGCCGTTCAGGGTGCCGCTGACATCCGCGTTGATCGTGAATGTGTCATCGCCGGTACCGCCGTTTATCGTTCCCTGGATCTCTGCTTCGAGGGTGAAAATATCATTGTTGTCTCCGCCGTTGATATTCCCGCTATACGCCGCCGTGATGTCAAAGGTATCCACGGCGCTGCCACCGATGAGGGTGTCAATATTGATGAAGTTGGCAACATAGGTGCTGGTGTCTGCCAGGCTGTTTGTTGCACCGATTGTCCAGGTGTTGTCGCCATTACGTCCGGTGAGTGTGTTGGAGCCCGAGCCACCACCATCAATTTTTTCGATTGAGCCCGATATGCCGATTAAAAAATCATCAACGCCCGTATTGCCGGTGACGTTTTCAATATCACTAAAACGCAGGCGTACATTACTGGCTGTTGAACGATCGCCAGTATTTGCATAGATTCCGTTACCTAAGCCTTCAATTAACCAGTAGTTGGCTTCATTGGCTGCGGTCAGCGTGTCGTTGCTACCTGAGCCGCCATCAAGCGTGTCAGTAAAGGTGATGCCGGTGCCTGAAATAATGAAGCTGTCACCACCCTGCCCTCCATCGGCTGTACCTGTATAGGTGGTGCCCGTGAGTCCGGGTAAGAAGTTAAAGACATCATTCCCTGCATTACCATTAAGTTGACCGGCAATATCAGCAACAAGATTGAAAATATCAGCGCCTGTTCCCCCGTTTACGACGAGCGTGCTACTGGCCAAGCCTGATGAAGCGGTAAAAATATTCCCATCGCTATTGTCCTGCCCAAAATTAAGCTGGGCCATGCCGTTTACGGTAATATCGTTGGCAAGTGTCAGGTTTTGATCCGCGTTGACGGTGAGGCCCCCACCGATGTTGAGGGTATCCAGTGTGGTGGTCGTGGCGGTGTTGTTCAGGGTGGCATCGGCACCTGCGCCGGTGGTGGTCAGGCTGATGGCAGCTTGTAAATTATTATTGTTGGCTAAATCGATACTACCTGTTGACGCAGTGGAAACAAACGAAGCAGCTCCCATCACGGTTAATGTATCGTTTGATGAGCCATTTGTGCCTTGGGTAATGCTATTGCCTGCATAGGCAGAGCCAGCGGTGACGTCCAGAGTGCCACCAACATCCATCTCGCCCAGTTGCGCATAGCCCGCCACGTTAATGTTTGCATTGCCTGCTGCGCCGGTATCCACCGTTCTTTTACTGCTTGTAGTAGACTCTCCAACATAGTTGACGCCTGTCACGAGGTAGGCGCCGCCACCAGTATTTATGCTGACATCTGTATTTTGAATGCCGTTAATAATGACATCGCCGTTACTGCCGCCATCCGTGTTTGCATTCAGAGAAATATTGAGAAGATCGGCGGTGTTCGTGTCGAAATCCGACATCGCGCCAACAACAGCGACATCATTCCCCGCATTGAGAGTCAATGTGCCTGCCAATATACCATTGTAATTAATGGCTGTTGAAAAATTAACATCGCTGGCTTGCCCGGCAGTGGCCGTCAAGTTTCCGCCAAGGGTGACCTGTGCAACACGTGCTGTGCCAGCATCATCAAACGCGAGGGAGATGTCACCCTGGGCTGAGCCACTATAACTGCGCGTACGTTCCGTTGTAAGGGTAATAGCCCCGTTAGTAACCAACAGGGGCGTGTCTATATCAATCACGTTATGCAACCCTACATTGCTGGCGTTGGTGCTATTTCCGCCTTGTGCAGAGATTATCCTGTCACCGTTAAAGGTAATGCGATCCTCGCCTCCCGCTGCATCACCCGTACGAAGCAAGATTGAACCCGCCTCCCCACCAATATTCGCGCCATCGGCATCACTGCCATCGGCGATGATGTTGCCATTGAGGGTGATACGATCATTGATGCCGTCGGTATCACCAGTAAACAATGTAATATTGCCCGCATCATTACCGCCGCTTCCCGCAGTCGCCGCCCCGCCGGAGGAAGTTAGTACACCGACGGTGATATTGCCGTTAGTTGCACCGACTGAAATATTCCCACCATTGCCGCCATCTATACCAGAGGTATTAATTTTACCTGCCGTTATCGACGCACCAACGATGCTCACCCCACCCCCCTGTGTGCGAAGGATGTCGGAGGTATCAATCATTGTAAAATTGCCAAGGCCATCACCATCAGCATCGGCTGTAAAGGTCACAAAATTACCGCTCGCTGTTTGTAAACTAAGCGTACCGTCGGCAAGGTCATTAATGGTGATATTTCGGGTAGCTTGCAAGGATATGTTCGTCGTGGCTGAAATCGCTTCGAGCGCCCCTTCACTAATCTTAAAAACACTACTACTGTTACCGGCATTCCTATCGAAAGAAGGTAATTGATTATCGTCTTCCTGGGTGCTTACCCCGTCAAATATAATAATATCGAGTGGGTCGAACAACAGCCTGCCGGCTACGCCATTGATGGCGCGTGTATCGACCATGCCATCAAATCCCAGACCCTTGCCGGAAATCTCGACCAAGCCACCATCACCACGGTACTGACCACCCCGGGCGGAGGCCATGCCATAAAACTCAGTATACTCATCCCCCCAACTGATGATCGTTCCGCCATCACCCGCCACCAGTGCATCCGCAAAAAGGCGTGCATCCTGATTGATCTTCGTAAAACGTGCATTGCGTATGTCGGCATTGTTTCCCTGAAAATCTCCGCCAATCAGCGCCTGTCCGCCGCCGTTTGCGCCGGAGACATCAACAGTGGATTGATCAAACAATCCCACCCTGTCGCCTAATATTTTTACAATACCGCCTTGGCCATTTGTTTCAGACCGTGCTGAAGTCACGCTATCTTCAGTCAGTAAGGTCGTGTTCTGCGCATGCAGCTCAATCTCTCCGCCGTTGCCATTGCTAGCATTGGCAAGTAACTCGCCACTGCTGGTGACGTTTTCACCGATGAGAACAATGCGGCCGATATCCTGATCGTTTGCAGTGGTAGACGTGTCGATACTGCCGGCATTGATCACATCGGCGCCACCCCCTAACGTAAAGCTGCCATCTTCGTGCACCACTACGCTGGTGGCCTGGTCCAGGTTTCCGGTATTCACGGCTTGGGAGAAAACATCCTGGCTGGTGCTGGCGGTGAGTAACACACGGCCACCTTCGGCCTGAATGTCGCCGTTGTTGATCACGGCCGGATCGATGCCGAGTTCGTCTTGCAGAATTTCCTTGCTGACACGCACGCCCAGCAGGCCACTTGGGTCAAAAGTCAGCACGGCCTGTTTGCCTGCGGCCAGCGTCACCGCGCCCAGGTTGGCCACGATCAGTCCGTCGTTTTCAACCTGCTTGCCGATGAGTGCGACATTGCCGCCCAGAGAAGCATTGATCATGCCGCTGTTGATGACCGTGCCATCGGTGCCCAGAACTTCATCAAAGATATAGTGGCCATTCATGAAGTCATTGGGCTGAATGTCCAGCCCCGAGGCGATAATGCCGCCGACATTGATGACGGCGGTGGGGGTGAAAAACACGCCATTGGGATTGACCAGGATCACCTGGCCATTGGCATCGATGCGGCCTGCAATGGTGGAGCCGCTTTGGCTCAGGATACGGTTTAAGGAAATGGACGATGCGTTGGGCTGGATGTACTGTACACGTTCATTGACATTGACGTTATAACTTTGCCAATCAATGGCCATATTCTGAGTGGATTGATTGATGGTAGTGGTCGTACCGGAGTGGACAATGGAACCGGTGCCGCCGACCACCTGACCGCCGTCTGGCCCGGCAACGGCTTGAGACAGTGTGGTGATATTGAGCAAGAACATCGTATAAAAGGCCGTACATCCCCATACTTTGACTCTGCCCTTTATTCCGTCACGTTGGCCCATTGTCTTGCCTGCCATATTTCTGCCCTTTCCCTGTTAACTACACGACGTAACTGAATCGTTTGTCAGCCGCACCTGTTGTTTCGCTATTGGAAATCACCATTCAAACCGTACCGTCCGTCGGCCACTGCAAACACCAGGGTGTCATCCTGATTGGATTGAGTACGGGAGGTCGCCAGTCCGATATAGATACCATTAAAAATGTTTCCATCACATTTCGTTAAGTCCACACTGACAGCGTACAAACTACTACCATCGATGGGCGTGATACTCCCGCTCAACTCACAACTTGAAAAAATACCACCCAATGAGGCTGTATTATGTGTAATCTCACCCGCTTCATTGATAATAAATTCTTGAGCAAAAGCGCCACCGCCAATTTTCGCTCCCCAGGTTGCATTAGTACCTGCAATGTTTTCAATTCTCGAAATATCCGCTACCTCACTATTCGTCGTTGCATAACGCAGACTAAACGTTCCACTTCCGACACCACTGCCAGTTAACGTACCGGTAATCGAGGAACCTTCCGTAATGGTGCCACTGGCCGTGGCAGTCATCGGATTGTCACCATCAGTATAAATAGTAAAATCAGCCTCAAAACTGTTGCCATTGATGTTGGTAATAGAGCCATCGTAAAGCAGTCCCTCTCCCGTGCTCATCATCATAATCCGGTTACCGTTAACCAATGCCTGTAAATTATCGATCTTCCGTGTCCCGCTAGCGCCATCATCAATGTCCGCGTAGCCACTTACATCGTAATACCCGCTCGGATCAGCATCGGACAGGGGCAGTACGCGAACCCCATCACCACAGCCTTGCAAAACCAGGGCAAACAGCGCCAGAAACATCATCGGAAGGTGGGGGAAACGTGTTGTCTGGCATTGCGAAGTTATGGCGTTGTCCTTGTTCAGTGCGCTGCGTCCTTGGCAGAGGTGGAACGTGAACGCATTCTGAAGCGAAATTTACATAGAATGCTATCACAATCTGGAAGATTTTTCGGAAGATTCTGGAGGATCTGGAGTGGTAGATAGCGCGGAGAGGCGGTGTTATTTCACAGAAAGCCAAGAGGATACGGAGGTTTTCTCAGGGCATGCATTAGGCGATAGCGGGACTTTCATCTCCTGCGTGGCATTTTCCGGCATCGTCTCGCTACTATCTGGGCGGATGTCTTTACACAGCGCATGAGGTGCGCTCCATGCACCCTACCAGCCCGGACGAACCATTGAGGCTATATTCAGCTTTGTGACGTGGTAGCTATGTGCGACGTGGTTGGTTAGGGGACTTGTTCTACAGTGCTTGATGCTTGTTTAAGTCAAAACCCCAGATCCAATCAAGAATCATTAGTAACATCAACCCAAACCCAGACAAGACAAACAGCGTATAAAATACGCACGCCAATACTCGGTCAAACACCGTCGTGTATTTGTAAAAAAAATCAGCATTTGCGTGGTATGGTGGAGCAAGAGGTGTTGGCTAGGGAGGGGGGTTTTCCATTGCTTGTTTCAATCAAAATCCCAAATCCAATCAAGCACCATTAATATAATCAACGCTAATGCGGATGACATCCATAACCAATAAAAAACTCGCGCCAACAACCGGTCAAACACCGTCGTATATTCATATAACAACTCATAATTTGCAAAAAATACACTGCCTCCTTGAGGGTTATTTCTGATTTTTTGCATCACTGATTTTGGTAGCGACAACGCTTGAGCCACATTAAAGATATCCCAACCGCTTAATAATTCAATACCTAATTCATGCTTAGTTTCTGGGTTCTTTCTGAGCTTGCGTACAGTGACCTGACCGAAAATGAGAAATAAAATCCATCCGACTAAAGCCACCGCCGCCGGGATCGCTAAGAAGATAGAAAACAAGCTCACCAGGAATTTACCAATTTCATAATTTCGTCGTACCAACCACCAGCTTTTCCTTTTACCAAGTAATTCATTCCCATAGAGGCAGCCGCCGCCACAACAATAAGACCGACCCAGCCAACGGGCGTAGCTACAGTAATAAACATCAACGCCGTACTGCCTGCGCCAACAGTAGCACTACCCGTCCACGCACTCACCGCAAAACTACTCGACTCAATAAACAACTCCCGCTCCCAGTTGCCATCCGCTTTGTACTCATTGTGTATATTACCCACACGGCTGCCTACATCGACGAGTACCAAACCATTGCCCAAAACCTTCCCGTATTGACTGAAGCGGCCCAGAGCATTGGCCTGGGTGACGGAGGTCAGTTGCAGTTTCTGGATGTGAGGGCTGCTGCGGGCGATGTTCGTGGCGCGGGTGCTGTTGTTCAGGGCGGTGCCTTTGAGTGGTGCTCTCTTTTGCGAGAGTGAGGTCATCCAGAGTTCGTATTGAAACTTTTGCTGCATGTTGGCGAAGGCGGTGTGAAACGCCTGTCCGGCTGAGGCCGGGGTGACACCCGGGGCGCCCTTGCCATACACCGCGTCGCGATAGGCCAGCAGGGCATCCTGACAACGCTGTACGCTAATCGTGAAGGCGTTTCCGCGGACGCTGTGAACAGAGGCTGTCGAGCCGGCCAGGGCGGCGGTGGTGTCGCGCAGTGCCACCATGGCCTTACTGACGCCGACGACCTTATCCTGCCCCAGGGTGGCGGAGAGTCTATGAATATTGCGTGGATTGCTACAGAGAAGCGGCGTAATAAGACCGGCGTCTGCCGGCGTTATCCGGCCGATGGTATAGGGTCGATAGGCCCACATGACGCCGTGTTGCCCGTTGCAGTGCAGTTCTTCGAGCGGTTCGCCACACATCTGTCTGAACTGCGGTTTGTTGTATATCTGGCTGCTGATGAGTATTTCTGTCATGTCAATTCCTTTTGTTGGCTGATAATACCGTGTGCTGACACCAATTTCTTCCTCGGCGGATTGATCAAACAACCCCACCCTGCCCCAGTACTTTAACACGGTGGGCAGTGCACACCTGGCTGAATGATATTGAGGACGATGCGATCTACCGTTTTTCATTCCAACAATTTGTGCGCACGGCGCACACTACTCCAGTCCGTAGCGTGTGCCGTGCGCACGATGCTTTCCATTCAACGCTCCCCAGACAGTAGGGGACATCGTCCACCAACAGTATTATACCCAAGTGAGGTTGTTCGCGGTGACGGTGCTCGTGCCGTTCAGGATGCTGTTGCTGTTTTTGCCGGTGATCTGTTCGATATTCGTCAGGCCCTGGCCGAGGGTGATATCAACAATACCACCCCGGGCAAACAGGTCGCCATAGATTCATGCAGTGTCGGATGCAAAGGTGATGAACCTGTCGCCATCACCGTTATCCAGCGCATCGGCAAACACCTGACTGTTCTCTGACAGGTAGATAAATTCGGCATTGGGGATTAAAGGATTATTACCCTCCTGGTCGCCACCGATGAAGACCTGCCCACCGCCATTGGCGCCCGATGCATCGACGATAGACTGATCTTGCTGACTTTTGCTATAAGTTGATGCCGAAGACTTCAGTAAGGAGAATAAAAATAGATAAACTCCCCAATAACAAGATGGCAATAAACATGTATAAATAACTTAAAATGATGTCCAGCCTAGAAGCATTGCCCCGAAAATCATAACCATTGGTGACATCGCGCATGATTTTGTGGCGCTTACCGTTGATAAGGTTTTTAAAGACAATGAACGAGCTGTAGTACCCTGTCCTCACCACGGTTCCCATAATTGAGGCCAATGGTATGATACGGTAGTACTCAGGGAACATGGCATCGTATTTTCGTGTTAACCGAAAGTAAAGAATGGGGAGAAAAATAAAGAACCCCAATGCACCAATACCCATACCAAACGCTAGTGAAAACGTAAGCCACTCTTTAACTTCGGACGAAAGCTCCACGCCTGATGTCTGCCGCTGCGCTTACAATATGCTCAAGGTGTCTCGGACAATAATTGCTTTTTCCGCTCGGGGGGCATTGCCGCCTCATAGACTGATATCTGCTTGTAGAGCAATTCACCAACCCAGCGTCCGCCTTTAGCTCCCATTAACGCGCTGACGCCACCAGCCACGGTAAGAATAATCAGTCCTGGACCAATAAAGGTGACCACAGCAAAGGTAGCAAGGCCCGCTACCGCAATACTCCCAATCAACGCTGCATATTCCTCATACGCCACCTTCTCCGCATTACCTCCCGCATCGCGGGCTGCCTGTACTTTCTGTCCTGCCAATCCGGCATCGATGATGATGGCGCCATAGGCGCTTACGCGGGCGATTTTCAGGAGACTTTTCAGCCGTCGGACGTCGCTTAAGTCCATTAGGTCGACGCTGTATTGGCGGCTGCGCAGTGTCCGCATGGCATGTTTCGGGCTTTGCAGGGCACGCGCGCCCCGACGGCGATGGGTCATGCTCTTCAGTTCGCCTTGGTAGGCTGTATTGAGTCGCTCGTGGGCCGGTTGCACTTTTTCTATTTTGATCTTGTTGCGCTGTTTTTTGCGGGCATTTTTCCACTGCACCAGGCTGTCGTTATACACCTGCAGGGCCTGAAGATACCCCTGGCCCCGGGCCCGGGAGGCGCCCAGCAGGCCGCCGGCGAAGGCCTTGAGGGTGTCGTCGCTGCTGGGCAGGATTTCCAGGAGTTCGCCCATGGGCAGGATCTCTTCACCCTGCCGGTTCTGCAACAGTGTGCGCAGGGTGATGGTTTCGCTCACGGTCAGCCTGGGGTCGATGCCGGTGCACAGTTGCGAATAATAGGAATCAGGCGTTCCAATGCCGAGAGGCCCCGGAATTGATGAATGGGTCAGTGCCAATGTGCCATCGTCAATGGGGGGAGGTGCCGGCCCTATCCCGAGTGGGCCTGGAATTCTGCTGCCAACCATGGTTAGCTCCTGTCTTTTCGAATGAACGCAATGGTAAAAACAACCCGCCCAAGATAGTCACATACTGTCATTATCGGTGGCAAGCGTGGCTGAGTTCGTTCCTCAACCTGATTGTCCATATTGTGCGCACAGCGCACACTACACCTGCCTGTCGCGTGCGCCGTACGCACGATGCCTCTGATTAAGATACGGAAACTGCCCGATGGCGGAAAAACAGAGCTTAACCGCGCTATTCCAGGCCGAGGATAAAACCCCAATCCGCCTCCGACACCGGCATCGCCGATAGCCGGTTGCCCTTGCGCACCAGCGGCATGTCCACCAGTTGCGGATGTTCTTTCAATTCCTGCAGGCTGATGGTGCGCTTGAGGCGGCGCTTGAATTTCAGATCCACCATATACCAGCGGGGCTTATCGGGGTCGGACTTGGGATCGTAGTAATGGGCCTCGGGATCGAAGGCGGTGTGATCGGGGTAGCCCTCGCGCACTACTTCGGCGAGGCCGACGATGCCCGGCACCTTGCAGTTGGAGTGATAGAAGAAGACCTGGTCGCCCACCTTCATCTGGTCGCGCATCATGTTGCGCACTTGGTAGTTGCGCACACCGTCCCAAGGTTCCTGTGTCACGTTCTCGAGGTCGTCGAGGGAAAAGGCATCGGGTTCGGACTTCATCAGCCAGTAATTCACGGGTTCTCCAGTGCCGACGATCCGGCTATCTTGGGTATTTTGGGTATTTTGTAACTATTCAGCCCACCACAGGGATACAGAACTCACAGGGGAATGGGATATCCATCTTGTGCGCACGGCGCACACTACAGAGATATAAATTTCACAGAGAAATTTGATCATGAAATCGCCCAATGACGAAAGAAATGGGGTCTTGCTGCATTCACCCGAGCCTTCCCCCGGCGTTCATTTCATCGATACATTCTCTGTGTTCTCCGTGTCTCTGTGGTGAACAGTTACGGTATTTTTTCTCAGCGCTTGCACTGACCAATGCAGATTCTGCACACTTTGTGATCTCTTTCACAGTGTTTGACTCGGTTTTTCCGGAGGATAAAGGCTACCCAGGCTAGACTTACGTTACTACAGACCCGGGCAATGATGCCGCAAGATACAGGCACAGCGAACAGGGGACGGGGGGATAACTGCCAAATATCAGGAAACGGGCAATCGGCTTTTACTGAGGGTGCTCAGGGAATTATCCAAAATCAATAACTTATGACGATATCGCACTGACAGAGCGAAACTAACCTGTCTATAATGCGGGCCTTGTCCAAAAATCCGCGGGCACAGGCAGACAAACATATCAAGGAAATGGGACATGCGCGACTTACGACATTCAGCAAATACCGCTCAAACCGCTTTCGGCGGCGCACTGATGATTTTCCTCGCTTTGGGCATAGCCGCCGATGCCAGTGCAGGGCTGGAACGCGATCAGGCCAAGCGCATCCACGACCGGCTGGTGGGCACGCCACCCAGCATCGCCTGCCTGGATCAGTTGGAGGCCAAGATGCCCGACGCCGAGGCTGTCGCGTTGGACGCCATCGACAAGGATCCTGAGGATGCCACGGACCAGTGCGTCGACCCGTCCTTCTACAACGTCACGCTGAAGAACTTCATCACACCCTGGACCAACGAAGAACAAAGCATGTTCGCACCGCTCAACGACTATACGGCCACCGTCATCGGCATCATCCGCGACAACCGTGACTTCCGCGAGATCCTCTGGGAAGACGTGCTCTACATCGGCAACATCTCACCCGCCTACGCCAACGACAGCAATGCCCACTACGAGGCCATGGAAGAGCAGGGCGTCAATCTGGCCGACCCCACCGCGCTGGTCGACCGCAAGCAATCCACCGTCACCCAGTCCGCCGGCGGTGGCGCCGGCCTGCCGGCCACCGCCACCGCCGGCATCATCACCACCCGCGCCGCGGCCCGCGCCTTCTTCATCGATGGCACCAATCGCGCCATGTTCCGCTTCACCCTGCTCAACCACCTGTGTACCGACCTGGAGCAGATCAAGGATCCCACCCGCGCACACGACCGCGTCCCCCAGGACGTGGCGCGCAGTCCCGGTGGCGACTCACGCATCTTCATGAACGCCTGCGTCGGCTGCCATGCGGGCATGGACCCCCTGCGCCAGGCCCTTGCCTATTATGACTTCGAATATCCCGACGGCAATCCGGACGGGGGCCGGCTGGTCTACAACACGAGCGACGTCGAGACTGACAATGATGGCAAGCCCACCCGCGTGCAAAGAAAATATCTCATCAACGCCAACAACTTCGAATTCGGCTATGTGGTTACCGATGACGAGTGGACCAATTACTGGCGCAAAGGTCCGAACAGTGTGCTGGGCTGGGACCCAAGCCTGCCGGGCTATGGCGGGGGTAAATACACTGACGAACCCGCAGCCAAGTCCTTTGGCATGGAATTCGCCCACAGCGAGGCCTTTGCCCGCTGCCAGGTGGAAAAGGTCTTCAAGGCCGTGTGCTTCCGTCCTCCGGAGGACAGCCAAATCAACACGCTGGTCACCGACTTCAAGGACAACGGGTACAACCTGAAGAACGTCTTCGCGGAAAGTGCCACCTACTGCAAGGGCGACTAGTGCACAAAAACAATGACGGCATCATGTGGCTGCCCACGGCACGGAAACGGCAACCACGAGCAAACAGTGACGGCACTTACGGAGAGTCGAAATGAATTTTTTTAGCTACAAGCACATCCTGCGCGGTTTCACTGTTCTGGCAGCGGTTCTGCTGCTCAGCGCCTGTGACGCAGTGCCTACTGCGGTGAATGACAACCTGCCGAACAACAACACGGAATACAGTGGGCCCAACTGTGGTATCGGTACCAGCGACCCGGACGATGCCTGTAATTTCCAGAGGTATTTTTGGGCCCCTATGATCGCAAACTACAGCTGCGAGAATTGCCATGACAGCAGCGCCGCCGCGTCGCTCCAATTCCTGCATGAGGGAGATGTTAACACTGCCTACACAGTTGCCAAAAGACTCGTGAACCCCACGACCCCCGAGGCCTCCAGGGTGATCGAAATAGTTCGAACCGGACACAAGGGTAGTTGCGATCCTGCATCCACATGCGGCGCGATGGAAGATAACATCATCACCTTCATCAATAACTGGAACAACGGTGGTACCAGCACAGACAACGGCGGTGGTGGCAGCGCCATCGTGCTGGTGGCCCCGGAGCAAAACCCGCCGGGCCAGAGCAGGATCCTGCCCGGCCCAACAGCAGCCACATACAACCAAGCCCTCATCGATTTCGGGCCGATACATGGCCTGCTGACCGAATACTGCGCCAGCTGCCACGTTGAATCCCCCCCCGTACAGGCCCAGCAGCCACCATTCTTCGCCGAAAGTGACGCCGGTGCCGCCTACGCGGCCCTGCGCAACAGCCAGAAAATAAACCTCGACAACCCCGCCAATTCCAGCTTGGTACAGCGTCTGGCCGAAGGTCACAACTGCTGGGATCTCACCACCACAAGCCTCGAAAGCGACAAGTACGTTTGCGCCACGGAAATGCGCACGGCCATCGAGACCTTCGCCGGAAAAATCGGCCTCACCGAGGTGGACGAAAACTGGGTCTTCAGCAAGGCCCTGAGACTGAAAGAGGGCCTGGCTGCCAGCGGCAGTGCACGTGACGATTCCAGCACCATCGCCCTGTATGAATTCAAGGCCGGAAAGGGCAACGTCATTTCCGATACCAGCGGCGTCACGCCCACCCTCAACCTGCGCCTGGAAGGCGACGAGGATATTGACTACAAGTGGGTCGGCGGCTGGGGTATCGAATTCCTCGGCGGCTATGCCCGAACCCCCAATGTCAACAACGGCCAGAAGCTGCGCGACCGCATCGTCGCCAGCGGCCAGTATTCCATCGAGCTCTGGCTGCTATCCACCAGCGCCGACCAAGGCATGGCCGGAGATCCGGCCCGCATCATCAGCTACTCCGCAGGCGGAGACCGCCGCAATTTCACCTTCGGCCAGGCCGAACATTATTACGAATACATGCACCGCAGCAGTACCACTGACGCCAACGGCGAGCCATCCCTTATCACCGGCGACGAAAATCATCATGCCGCCCTGCAGCACATGGTGCTCACCTTCGACCCCAATAACGGCCGCAGGGTCTACGTCAACGGCGAGGCCACCGACGATGCGGATGGCATTGACCCCGGCAACCTGCTGGACTGGGACGACAGCTTCGCCCTGCTGATGGGCGCCGAGCAGGGTGGCAGCGCCCAGTGGAGGGGCAAGCTGCGTCTGGTGGCCATCCATGACCGCGCCATGAGCGAGGCACAGATCCAGCAAAACTTCGAGGCCGGCGTGGGCGAGAAATTCCTGCTCCTGTTCAACGTCAGCGAGCATCTGTTCGCCACCCCCCCGGAGCCGGATAAAGGCACCTACGTGATGTTCACGGTCAGTCAGTACGACAATTACAGCTATCTGTTCTACAAGCCCACCCTGGTCAGCCTGGACCCCAACTTCGAGCCCGGCAGCATCATCGTCAAGGGCCTGCGCCTCGGCCTCAACGGCAAGGAGCCCGGCGCCGGCCAGGCCTTCGTCAACATTGACACCACGGTAATCAGCAATATCTACACTAACGGTGGAAAGCTACTGTCCGAGCTGGGTACCATCATCGCCCTGGAGAAGGGCACGGAGGCGGATGAGTTCTTCCTCACCTTCGAGCAGCTGGGCAACAGCGGCCCCGACGTGCGCGTCGACCTAATCTGCAACCCCATCACCGACTGCATGGCGCCGCCGGTGAACAGCCCCCGGGTATCAGACATCGGCTTGCGCACCTTCGGTGAGATCAACGCCAGTATGGCCGCCATCACCGGTGTCGATATGCACGCCGCCGGCAATGAGTCGGTGAAGGACACCTATCTCACCGTCGAGCAACAGTTGCCAAGCCTGGAAGACATCTCCGGCTTCCTGCCGGCGCACCAGATGGCCATCGCCCAGTTGGCGATGCAGTACTGCAGCGCATTGGTGGAAGACAGTGGCCTCCGTAACGACTTCTATGGCAACTTCAGCTTCAACGACAATGTGGTCGATGCCTACGCCGACTCAACACAGAAACAGCAGATGCTGGACGCCCTGTACGACAACATAATCGGCCTGCCCGACACCAACGACAGCAGCAATGTACTGAGCGGTGTCCCGACACGCGCAGAACTCAAGGCCGAGCTGTTCGGGCCGTCAACGAACAATTTGTTCGACAAACTCGACGGCGTCATGCAAGGAATCTGCGCAGATCCAGACCCGTTGATTAATCAAAATTGCGACAACAGCGAAACCCGCACACGGGCCATCGCCAAGGCCCTCTGCACCGCCACCCTGGGCAGTGCAGCGACGCTCATACAATAAACGCGGCAAGGACTTATCGAGGACAACACTATGGCTAAACGACATCAACCACTCCACCCCGACGCCCCGCTGTACCACACCGACCACCCGCGTCCGGTCACCCGCCGTGACTTCCTGCGCCAGGGCTTCATCTCCGGCAGCGGCATCGTCACCGGCGGCGCTCTGCTCAGCCTGCTGGGCAACCCGCGTCTGGCGCAGGCCGCCCTCTCCGGTGATCTACAGACCCTGGCCACCAATGCCGGCTGTCCGCTGACAGGCCTCGCCGGTGGCAAGATCCCCTTCATCTGTTTCGACCTCGCCGGCGGCGCCAGCATGGTTGGCTCCAACGTACTGGTGGGCGGCCGTGGCGGCTACATGGACGACCCCCTGAGTACCGCCGGCTACAGCAAGATGGGCATCCCTGGCGACATGGTGCCCGGCGGCAACGAGACCAACCCACCCTTAAACGGCCCCAATGGCGATACGGTAACCAGCAACGGCGACTTCACCGACACCACTCTCGGCCTGCCCTTCCACTCGGACAGCGGCTTCCTGCGCGGCATCCTCAGCAAGACCGACCTGGCCAACACCGCCACCAAGGTCAACGGCGCGGTGATCCCGGCACGCTCCGACAACGACACCGCCAACAACCCGCACAACCCCATGTACGGCATCGCCAGGATCGGCGCCGATGGCGAGATCGTGCGCCTCATCGGTTCGCGCAGCTCGGAGTCCGGCGGCAACTCCGTCGCCCCCGCCCTGCTCATCGACCCCGAATGGCGGCCCACCAAGGTGGATCGGCCCTCGGACGTCACCGGCCTGGTGGAGACCGGCGACCTCCTCTCGGTGCTCAGCGACCCCGCCGACGTGCGCGCAGTAATGGAATCCGTGGTACGCATCAGCAACCAGAAGATCGACCTCGCCGATACACTGTTGACCGGGGCCGGTGACAATGAGCGCATCCGCGGCCTCGTGCGCTGCGGCTATCTCAAGTCCGCCGATATCGCCGACCGCTTCGTCGGCGTCGATATCGACCCGGCACAGGACACCGACATCGTCGGCGCTGCAGGCATCTTCAGCGAGGAGGAATTCCGCGACAGCGGCGAATTCCGCAAGACCGCCTCGGTCATGAAGATGGTCATCAACGGCCACGCCGGCGCCGGCACCATCCAGATGGGCGGTTACGACTACCACACCGGCGACCGCGCCGTGGGCGAGATCCGCGACCTGCGCGCCGGCAAGTGCATCGGCGCCTGCCTGGAATACGCCGCGCGGCTCGGCAAACCATTGATGATCTACGTCTTCAGCGACGGCTCCGTGGCCAGCAACGGCACCACAGAAGATGGGGCAGGGCGCGGCAAGGGCGTGTGGACCGGCGACAATTCTTCCACCGCCGCCTCCTTCTTCCTGGTTTACAACCCCAATGGCCGCCCCAGGAATCTGGCCGGGGAAGAGATCGGCGTGCAGATCGGCGAGTTCAGCGCCGACGGCTCGGTGGTAACCGCCGCTACCCCCGCCGCCAACAACGTCAATCTACTAGTGCAGACCGTGCTATTGAACTACATGGCCCTGCATGGCCTGCAGGGCGATTACAACAATCTGTTCCCAGGGCAAGGCATGAGCCTGGGCAATAAAGATATGCTCGACAGTCTCACCGCCTTCCAATCTATCGTCTAATCTCCCGCGAGCCGCGCCACCTGCGCAGCTCGCGGGATTTCACTTGGAATTCTGTGGAAATAACGTAGAATCTGCCGTGTCGTCGCCGGAACGCAAAAAGCTTCCGGTGCGATAACAACGAATCACTACCCGAATGGCACTTACTTAAACCGAAAATACCAGATCGGAAGAGCACACGTCTGAACTCCAGTCACACTGATATATCTCGTATGCCGTCTTCTGCTTGAAAAAAAAAAAAAAAAAAACAAAGAAA
>CAJVYS010000064.1 GCA_913009875.1 uncultured Gammaproteobacteria bacterium
GAGTTCAGACGTGTGCTCTTCCGATCTAGCCACATCCAGCAGAACGTGATAGAGAGTGACGAAAACCGCAAGGCCCTGGCCGAACGTTTTGCCGAATCGCAGAAATATGCGCAGATTGATCCTTGGGCCGAATATGCCGGGAAGGCCGACCTGCGCAAGGAATTCGAGCCGCTGAAGCAGATTGGTTGATCGACTGGGTTCAAAAATAATCATTTGCCACAGAGACACGGAGCGCACAGAGTTTTTGAAAACGGCCGAATGACTCCCTCTCTCCCCCGAGGGGGAGAGGGATGGTCAATTCGAGTCTGGCGCTTTTCTCCGTGCCCTCTGTGTCTCTGTGGCGAATCAGGAATTTATAAAGGTAAATGAAAAATGAGTGACTGGATTGAAGTAGGCAGCGTCGAAGACATCCCCAGGCTGGGCGCCCGCGTGGTGAAGACCGCCGAGGGCGACATCGGCATCTTTCGCACTAATGATGACAAGATCTTCGCCCTGCGCGATTCCTGCCCTCACGCGGGTGGACCGCTGAGCCAGGGTATCGTGCACGGCGACAAGGTCACCTGTCCGCTGCACAGTTGGAACATCGAACTGGCCACTGGCGAGGCCATGGCGCCCGATGAAGGCTGTGCCGCCACCTATCCGGTGAAGGTGGAAGACGGCACGGTGTTTCTGTCCCTGTCGTCGGCGTAATTTCCAACATGATCTGTGGGAGCTGCTTCAGCCGCGAATATCCTGTGAAAATATTCGCGGCTGAAGCCGCTCCCACAGATGAACGCAACTTGTCACATGACGGCAAGCAAATAAGGTTAGAGGTCTGACATGCTCTTCGGACGCGGAAAAAAGAATCCCATCAAGATCGCCAACAAAGGCGTGGAAAAATGGGTGTACACCACTTGTGGTTATTGTTCTACCGGCTGCTCCATTGAAGTCGGTGTCAACGATGAGGGCAAACCGGTGTCCACGCGCGGAGTCGGTTCGGCAGATGTGAACCGTGGCAAGCTGTGCGTCAAGGGTATCTTCGAACACGAGATCTTCGATGCCAAGGGCCGTGGCGAGGAACCGCTGGTACGCGACCGCATCACCGAAGACTACCGCGAAACCACTTGGGACGAGGCCCTGGACAAGGCCGGCAGCGAGATCCAGCGCATCCAGGAAAAGTACGGCCGAGATTCCTTTGCCATCGTCTCCACCGGCCAGTTGCTTACCGAAGAGTTCTACACTCTGGGCAAGCTGTCGCGTGCGGTAATCGGTACCAACAACTACGACGGCAATACCACCCTGTGCATGGCCTCGGCGGTGTCTGGCTACAAGCGCTCCTTCGGTTCCGACGGCCCACCCGGTTGTTACGAAGATTTTGAGCAAACCGACTGCCTGATCGCCTTCGGTTCCAACCTGCCTGAGCAGCACCCCATCATCTACTGGCGCATGCGCGAGGCACGCGAGAAACGGAACTTCCCACTTATCGTGGTGGATCCGCGCGTGACCATGCTGGCACAGAATGCCGATATGCACCTGGCCATCACCCCCGGCACCGACGTGGTGCTGCTCAATGCGCTGATGCACGTGATGCTCGACGAAGGTCTGGAGGACCGCGACTACATCAACGAACACACCAACGGCATCGAGGCGGTGGAGAAGGTAGTGGCCGACTACGATCCGGTCAGCGCGTCGAAGATTTGCGGCATCGACGAGGACACCATCCGCAACGTCGCACGCCTGTATGCCAAGGCCGATGCCGCCATGTCCATCTGGACCATGGGCATCAACCAGTCCACACACGGCTCCGACGGCGTGGTGGGCATCAATAACTTAAATCTGATGACCGGCAATATCGGCAAGCCCGGCGGCACTTCGTTGTCCATTACCGGACAGTGCAACGCCATGGGCACCCGCGAGTGGTCGTCCTGCTCCGGCCTGCCGGGCTATCGCACGCTGGAGAATCCCGCCGAACGCGAGGAAATCGCCAAGTTCTGGGGCATCGATCCCGAGTTCCTGCCCAAGCGGCGCGGCCTTACCGAGACCGATATCTTCCCGGCCATCGAGACCGGGCAGATCAAGGGCCTGTGGCTGGTGGCCACCAATCCCATGACCTCCATGCCCAACACCGTGCGTATCCGCAAGACGCTGGAGAAGCTGGAGTGCCTTATCGTGCAGGACTCCTACCGTGACGTGGAGACCACCCAGTACGCGCACGTGTTTTTCCCCGCTGCGACCTGGGCGGAGAAGGAGGGTGTGTTCACCAACACCGAGCGCCGCGTCAATATCGTGCGCCAGGTCACCGAGCCACACGCCAATTCGCGTTCCGACCTGTGGATCTTCAACCAGATGGCCAAGCGCTTCCCGCAGGGCGCCAAGGTCAAGTTTCCGGAAAAGCCTTCGGACGTGTTCGACGAAATGGCCTACCTGTCGCGCGGCCGGTTGGTGGACATCTCCGGTATGAACCACGAACTGATCGAGCAGAAGCGTGGTATTCAATGGCCCTACCGCGCCGATGACGTGGAGGCGCAGACCCAGGGCGATCCACGCCTGTACGAGAAGGGCGGCTTCCAGCACGCCGACGGCAAGGCCAAGCTGATCCCACTGCCGTATATCGAAAATAACGAAGTGCCGGATAACGACTTCCCGTTATGGCTCAACAGCGGGCGCGTGGTGGAGCACTTCCATACCCGCACCAAGACCGGCAAGGTGGGCAACTGCAACAAGTTCAGCCCCACGCCGTACATGGAGATCAACCCGGATGCCGCCGAGGAACTGGGCATCGAGCACATGAGCTACGTGCGTGTGGTATCCCGCCGCGGCGACGCGGTGGTGCTGGCCCAGCTCACCCAGCGCGTGCCGCGCAACATGGTGTTCATTCCTTTCCATTACCACGATTGCGTGAATCGCCTCACCAAGGGTCTGCTCGATCCCCATTCGCGTCAGCCTGCCTTCAAGCAGGGCGCGGTGCGTATCGAGCACGTGAACCAGGAAGAGGCCGCGCGGCTGAATGTGGAAATGCGTGAGTTCTGATTTTTGCCACAGAGACACAGAGGACACGGAGAAATGATAAATCATCGTTATTCTCGCCTTCGCTGGAAAGACGACGAATTTACAAAATAATTTTTCTCTGTGTCTCTGTGGTAAATGAAACAACTGCCAATGGCGTAGGGTGGGCACTGCCCACCTTTCGAGCCTGGCAACATTCTATGGGTCTGATTTTTGGACCATGAATTTTGGCCACAGCGTCATAGAGGACACGGAGTTTTTAAATTTTCTTCCTCTGTGTTCTCTGTGTCTCTGTGGCAAATGGATACAATGACAGGACCGGAATATGTTCCCCGTACGTGATGACGAACCCAAATACGCCTTTCTGCAGGACAAGACGTCCAGGGAAAAGAACGCCCACGGCAAGTTCATCGAGCTGGTGGAAAAGAGTAATCCACTGCGCGGTCAGAGCCTGAACATCAGCGGCGACGCCAGCGTTAGCGACAACCCCAATCGCTACAAACAGCACGGCTTTCATTTCACCGCCGATAACTGCATCGCCTGCCATGCCTGCGAGGCCGCTTGCAGCGAGAAGAACGACAACCCACCACACCTGGCCTTCCGCAGCGTGGGTTACGTGGAGGGTGGCACCTACCCCGCATACACGCGCATGAACATCTCCATGGCGTGCAATCACTGTGACGACCCGGTGTGCCTCAAGGGTTGTCCGACGCGTGCCTACACCAAGTTTGCCGAATACGGCGCAGTGCTGCAGGATCCGGACATCTGCTTCGGCTGTGGCTATTGTACCTGGGTGTGCCCGTACAACGCGCCGCAGCTCGATCCCATCAAGGGCCAGGTGTCCAAGTGCAACATGTGCGTGGATCGCCTTGAAGTGGGCCTCAAGCCCGCCTGTGTCTCCGCCTGTCTGGGAGGTGCGCTGGAGTTTGGCGTGATCGAAAATATCCCCGCCAACCGTGAGCAGGCGAAGCTGGATATTCCCGGTTTCCCCACTCCCGATATCACCCACCCCAACATCCGTTTCCAGCAGTGCAAGACCCTGCCGCGCGAGATGGTACGCACGGATTCCATGCCCCTCAAGTACCACCGCAATGACAAGCAGGGCGGCCGCTATGAGCCGGTGGTGGACAAAAAGAAGATCCGGCCCCGGCGCGAGTGGAACCTGGGCAAGCTGCTCGGCTCGCATGAGAATGCGCATATCGCCTTCACCCTCTCGGCGCAGGCGGTAATCGGCGCCTTCATGATGCTGATGTTTACACCGCTGGCCGGGCTCGACGGCGTGGCCGCGCTGAAGACGCAGGGCTTCCTGCCACTGATGGCAACCCTGTTCGTGCTGCTGGCCATCGGCATGTTCAAGCTCAACATGCACCTGGGCAAGCCACATCGCTTCTATCGCGGCTTCAACAACTGGCGTCTATCTCCCGTTAGCCGCGAGATCGCCGGCGTGTCCCTGTTCTTCGGTGGTATGATCGGTTACGGCGTACTCAACGTCGCCTACGACTACCTGGGCTGGAGCTTCCTGTCGCCACTGGCGAACATTGCCGCCGGCGCCGCGGTGATCGGTGGCCTGTTCGGCTTCTACTACATGTACAAACTGTATCGCATCAAGGCGCGCCCCTACTGGAACCACTGGCAGACCGCCAGCAGCTTCGTCGGCACCGCTTTGTATCTCGGCGCCAGCCTCATCGCCGTGGTCGGCACCCTGGTGCTGGGCGTGGATGCGGCGCAGGAACTGCTGCGTCAGATGGGTCTGCTGGTGGCCCTCGGTCTGCTGCTCGAAGGCGTCGGCCTCATCGCCCATGCCAGTGATCTCAAGGTCAACGGTGGCGAGGGCGCCGCCTCCCATGCAGAGCAGGTCAGCCGCTACGGCAAGCCCTATTTGCTGCGCAATTTGCTGCTGCTTGTGAATCTTGTCGCCGCATTGTTCATCACCGCCCTGGGTCTGCCCGGAGCTGCTATCTGGCTGGGACTGGTCTTGCTGGTATCGTTGCTGGTGATGAGCATCTTCGGCCGTGCCCTGTTTTTTGTGTTGGTGATTCCGACCACCATGCCCGGTGCGTTCTTCTGGCGTAACCGTGGCTTCGAGGAACACGCCCGCGAGACCGGCCTGGCCAACCTGCCGCAGGTGGGTGTGGTGCCGGAGGGGCATTGAACTGGTTGGGCCTCTATGTGATTTGCCACAGAGGACACAGAGTCTGTAGGAAACCATAGATTCCAACACCATCGGTAGGAGCGGGCCATGCCCGCGATGATTTTTGCCTCAGCAGGCAGAGGCTTAAGACAACTGTGGGAGCGGCTTTAGCCGCGATAAGAGCTGGTTTTCTTCGCGGCTAAAGTCGCTCCCACAATTTCTAGAAACAGTAGCCTCTGTGATGAAAGAAACCATCGCGGGCATGGCCCGCTCCTACTTTTTATTTCACAAGCCTGCGTGGTGGCTGCCATGACTTCTCTTTCTCCTGTTTCTTCTTCCGAAAATACGCAGGTCGCTATGAAAGAACGCCTCAAACGCCTGCAAAAACACCTGCAACACGGTCTCATCGAACGTGATACGCCGATCCGTCTGGCCCTGCTGGCGATGCTTTCCGGTGAGCACCTGCTGCTCATCGGTCCGCCGGGCACGGCCAAGAGCGAGCTGGCGCGGCGCCTGCGCCGGGTGTTTCGTGGCGGGCAATATTTCGAGCGCCTGCTGACCAAGTTCTCGGTACCGGAAGAGCTGTTCGGTCCGCTGTCCATCAAGGCGCTGGAAGAGGATCGTTATGAGCGCCTCACCGATTCTTATCTGCCCAGTGCCTCCATCGCCTTCATCGACGAGATCTTCAAGGCCAACAGTGCCATCCTCAATGCCCTGCTGACCCTGCTCAACGAGCGGGAATTCGACAACGGTGCACAGCGGGTGAAGACGCCGCTGGCGGCGGTGATCGGTGCCAGCAACGAACTGCCGGAAGGTGACGAGCTGGATGCCCTCTACGACCGTTTCCTGCTGCGCTACGAGATCGGCCCTGTGAGCGACGAAGGCTTTCACCAACTGCTGCAACTGGATGACGCACCGGTACCGGCGCTGGCCGAGGCGGATCTGCTCAGCGCGGGTGAACTGGTGATGGTGCAGGCGGCGGCGACACAGTTGCCGCTGACCAAGGATGTCTATTACCTGTTGGGCAGGCTGCGTGACTTCCTGCGCGAGCGGCACATCACGGTCTCTGATCGGCGCTGGCGTAAGGCCGTAAAGCTGTTGCAGGTAGCGGCTTGGAGCAACGGTCAGTCGCAGGTACAGGTGTGGGACTGCTGGTTGTTGCAGTATTGTCTGTGGCATCTGCCCAAGCAGCGCGAACCCATCCTGCAGTGGTATCAGTCACACCTCGGCACCGACGCGGTGGTCAACCCGGAACGCCTCAAGCGCCTCATCGGCGTGTGGCGCGAGACTCTGGAAAAGGAGCACAACGACAAGCGTCACCTCGGCAATGAAAAGGGTGAACGGCTGTACGTCGATCACCAGGGGCAGCTGACCACCCTCAGCGGGCGCGAGTACAGCGCCGCCGACAATGGCGAGCCCCTGTACCTGGCGCCGCCGGACCAGGACGATCGCAGTAAGGCCGGTCAGGGCTATCGCCGCGAGGAATTGCAGGAGCAATTTTTCGACGACCACTATCAGCAGTGCCACGTGGACGGCAAATGGGTGCGCATCAGCGAATACACCGCAAATCCCGAAAACCGTTTCATGCGCCATGAAAGCTTTACCCCGCATACCGAGCCGATGCGCTACAGCGAGCAGCACATCTGCGAGCGGGTGGAGGCCACCCAGGATCTGCTCGATGCCATCGCCAACTACAAGCAGGTGCTCGACAAGAAGCTGGAGACCCTGCCTGCCGACGTGGCCAACCACTTGTGGTTGGATCCGGGCTTTGCCGTGCTGGCGCGGGAGAACCTGCGTGAGAGTCTGCGGGTGATCGAAGACCTGGAAGGACAGATCCGCGATCTGCAGGAGGGCTTCCGGCAATTGCCGCGGCAGTAGAGGAAGGTGTTTTTCTCATCCCAACGTGGTTACGCATCAGTTAACCTGTCCAGCAGGTGTAAGAGGTCATGGCAAATTAACGCAAAGGCGCCTTTGCGTTGAGTCTCCAAGATATGCAAAACCACTGATGAACCTCGACACCCAGTTTGAATTTCTTGATGAGCTGCCGGAAACCATCTTCCAGACGGTGGTCATCCTGCATCACGGCAGCCTGCGGGAACGTGTCGAGGGCATCCTGGCCTGGCGGCATGCGTTGTTAAAGGGCGAGCTGCCCGACATCGAACAGATCGGCTGGCCCGAGGCGGCCATCGCCGAAATCATTCGCCTGCGCCTCGATGGCCTGGACCTGGTGCCCTTCTGCCGCAATGAAGAGGCGCTGGTGGATCAGATCCTCAAGGACATCTGCGTTGCCATCACCTCCATCCTGCGCCGTGAGTCGGAGGGTGTGCACGAGCTGTTCGAGGACAGTCTGCCCGCCGTGCACAAGCGGGAGCGTGTAGGCTCCCAGTTGCCGGACGATGGTGTCGAGGCCCAGTCGCAGCTTGAGTCACAGCCACAGCTGTCGGGGGAGGCACCGTTGGCCCCTGAATCTGGCGTCGCCGGACAGCCAGCGTCGCCTACGCCGCCTGGGGACGAGATCTCGTCGCTGTCCACCGTAGTGGTTGATGAAGCGGCCCCGGCCGCCGCGCCAGGCGATGGGGCCTTGGTGGAGGCGGAGTCCGATATCCTGACCACCGTGCCATCCGCAGCCGCCCTGCAGCAGTTGGGCGACGGTCTGGCCGCGCACTGGGAAAAGGTCATGCAACACTGGCGGGAGGCCGAGGTGGTGTTCCGCGGCATGGGTAGCCACCTGGGGCGTGGCTGGGATCTTTCCAGTGGCGAGCTGTATGGCACGGGTTGGCGCGAATTTGTGGCCTATCGCAGGTTGATCCGTGAACATCCGCAGTTGATTGAGATCGTCGACAGCCTGGGTCGTGAGGCGATGGGGGTGGGGCAGGGGCCGCAGGTCGAGACCACGGCGAGTCGGGAGGTGCCGGGTACGGCCAGTGAGGTGAGCGAGGTTTTTGTCCACAGCGAATCGCCGCTGTCCACCTCGGGTGTCTCGCGCAGCGACGATATCGCCCGCATGCTGCCGCAGGAAGCGGCCTTCCTCGGCCACCCGAAGCTGAAGATGCTGTGGCACGCTCGCCGTGCCGAGCAGGGCCTGCTCAGCTATCAGGTGGAGGGGGTGTTGTCCGAGCATCGTCCCGAGCCGCTGCGCGAGCACAGTGATGAGCCCGAGGTGCGGCGTGAAGGCCAGCGGGCCAAGGGGCCGATCATCCTCTGTGTCGATACCTCGGCCTCCATGCGCGGTGAACCGGAGTGTATCGCCAAGGCGGTGTGCCTGGAGGTGCTGCGGCTGGCCAATCAGTCCGGCCGGCGCTGCTATCTGTATGCCTTCAGCGGCCCGGGGCAGGTAATGGAACTGGAGCTGCGTTTCGACCCGGCAGGCCTGCGCGAGATCCTGCGTTTCCTGTCGCAGAGCTTTCACGGTGGTACCGATATCCGCGAGCCGGTGTTGCGCGCCCTGGCCAAGATCCGTGGCGCGGCGTGGCGCAAGGCCGACATGCTGCTGATTACCGACGGCCGTTTCCCCGTGCCGGCATCGGTGGTGGCTGCCGTGCGGCGGGTGCGGGAAAAACAAAACCTGCGTCTGGCCGGGTTGACGGTGGGGCCCTGGGCCAGCGATGGTCTGCGCAAGATCTGCCGGCCGGTACATCGTTTTCAGCCGGCCTCGGCCCTGCTCGGCGCCGCGCGCTGATCATCGTGGCAGAGAGCTGTCTCCCCGAGTACTCCGTCAATATAACCTGGGCGGAGTACTAGCTTTTCCCCGCCTGCCTAAGCATTTGCAGGTGCTAAAGTTTTCCCCTCCGCAAGCCGCTGATCTAGGCAATTCAGACTACGGCGCCCCAGGGATCTGCCGGCCCGCCGATAATATCCACAAAATTCAACAGGATAGGTGTGAGCAGGGCGGTATGTCTGCGACGCGCCGCCCTTGATGGCCTCGACAGGAACGACTTTATGGGCAACGCCTCATCGAATTCTTTCATCAAGCGACTCTCCATTCGCGCCAAGATCAATCTGGCGGTCGGCTCCATTTTTTTCCTGCTGCTGGTTTTGGTGACTTCCTATGCGGTCAATCATGAGCATGAGCGGCTGATGGATATGGCGAAATATGAAGTGAGGGAGACGACGACCTTTTACTTTGACAGCCTGAACACCATGATGCTGACGGGCACCATGGATCAGCGAAATATCCTGCGCAACAAGATGCTGGCGCGTGAGGCCATTGTGGAGGCCCGGGTCATTCGTGGCCAGCCCGTGATCGACCAGTACGGACCCGGCAACGAGGAAGAGGTCCCACTGGATGAGCAAGACAGAAAGGGGTTGCTGGGTGAGCAGTCCATCGAGATTCAGGAGACGGCGGGGCAGCGTGTGTTGACGGCCGTTGTACCGTTTCTGGCAACGGAAAATACCCGAGGTGTGAATTGCCTGAAATGTCATGAGGTGCCCAGGGGTTCAGTGAATGGCGCGGTGCGTGTCAGCTATTCCCTGGCCGAAATCGACCGGGTGGTGCAGCGTCAGTTCTGGCTGATTCTCGGTGTCAATCTGTCATTCTTCGTGTTTGGGCTTGTGCTCATCAATCTGTTGCTGAAATGCTGGGTGATCACCCCCTTGCTGAGCATTAGTGATGTGGTCAGGCGCCGGGCGGAAGGTGATACCACGGTGCGGGCCGACCTGGATTCAGATGATGAAATCGGTGGTCTAGCAAGGGCCTTCAATCACATGGCGGATAACGTCAATGTGGTAACCGAGCGTGAACACGAAGTGGCAGAGACCCTGCGGCGGCAGATTGATCATCTTCTGGAGGCCGTTAACCGGGTGGCGGAAGGTGACTATTCAGCAAAAATAGAGCTGGATGCCACTGGCGAAGATGCCGTTGCCGAGTTGGGTGAAAGTCTGCAGATCATGATTAATTACATCGCCATTTCCAGCGAGCAGAAACGTGAGGAAGTTGAGACACTGGAACGCAAGGTGGATGCCATTCTGCAAGTCGTGACCCTGGCGGCACAGGGGGATCTCACCGGTGAAGTGGATATCGATGGTAACGATGCCATCGGCAAGCTGGCGCAGGGCGTGCAGATTATGGTGAGTAATCTCAATGCACTGGTGACGCAAGTGCAGCACTCCGGTATTCAGGTTACCTCATCGGCGACGGAGATCGCCGCAACGGCAAAACAGCAGGAGGCCACTATTTCCGAGCAGGCGGCGACGACCAATCAAATCGCCGCCACGGCGACGGAGATTTCAGCGACCACCAAGGAGTTGGAAAATACCATCGATGAAGTGGCTGAAGTGGCGGAGCGCACTGCTCATTCTGCGGCCAATGGTCAGCAAGAATTGGGCAATATGGAATCCACCATGCAGCAGATCGTCGACGCCGCAGGATCCATTGCATCCAAGTTCGAAGTGCTGAACGAGAAGGCGCGTAACATTAACAGCGTAGTGACGACCATCACCAAGGTAGCGGATCAGACCAACCTGCTGTCACTGAATGCTGCCATCGAGGCCGAGAAGGCGGGTGAATACGGACTGGGTTTCTCGGTTGTGGCGAATGAGATACGTCGCTTGGCGGATCAGACCGCCGTAGCGACGCTGGACATTGAGCAGATGGTGAAAGAAATGCAGTCCGCCGTATCGGCCGGTGTGCTCAGCATGGAGAAGTTTTCCGTGCAGGTGCGTAATAGTGCCGAGGACGTCAGCGAGGTCTCCGCCCAGCTCGCGCAGATCATTGATGAGGTGCAGACACTAACGCCACGCTTTGAAAGCGTACAGGAAGGCATGCACTTCCAGAGTCAAGGGGCGCAACAGATCAAGACGGCCATGATGCAGCTCAGTGAATCGGCGCAGCAGACCGTGGATTCAATTCGTCATTCCAACGCGGCCATCGATCAACTGAATGATGCGGCGCAATCGATGCAGAGTAGTGTTTCCAAGCTGCGAGTGAGCAAGTCTCACCGATGACCCTGAGAAAATGCTGCTTTTACAGTTTATCGTCGATAAAACCCGCTATGTGTTGGCGACCGGGACTATCATGGAGGTTGTGCCGTTAGTTCCTTTGCAGAAACAGCCCAATGCACCGGCATATATTGCCGGGCTGATGAATTATCGGGGCAGTTCTCTTCCGGTTGTCGATCTCTGCCAGCTGTTCACAGGGCGTGATGCAGTCTTGCGACTCAGCTCACGCATCGTTGTCGTCAAGGTTGCATTGCCGGATCAGGAAACGCGGAATATTGGTCTGTTACTGGAAAAGGCGACTGAAATCCTGAAAATGGATGAAGGGGAATTTGCCGATCCAGGTATTGAAAACCCGCAGGCCCTTTATCTCGGCAAGGTCGCCATGGACGGACAGGGAATGCTGCAGCTTATTTCTCCCGAAAATATTCTTTCGGTAATGGATATTAACTTATTGTTCCCTGTATCGTCAGGCCGGCGATAAACAGTATGCCACTGAAGAAAATAAAAGCCATGCTCAAGGAGGTTATTGGCCTTTATCCCAACTCTATTGGCGATGCCAGTATCGAGCGAGCCATTCATCATCGAATGCAGGCCTTGGATATTCGTTCTTGTGGAGTTAAGGGGGAGATGGAATATCTGCTGAGAATACAGAATGACAGCAAGGAATTTGCCGAGCTTGTAGAAGAAGTGGTTGTTCCAGAGACCTGGTTTTTTAGAAATATTTTTCCCTTCGAGGCATTGGCCAGTTATCTTCCAGGATTAAAAAAGAAACGTCCTGATGACGCGGATTCAGGGCTTAAGATACTCAGCCTGCCATGCTCAACAGGTGAAGAACCCTATTCCATCGCCATGGTCATGATGGAGAAAGATTTACCGATCGGTAAGTTTTCTATTGATGCCATCGATATCAGTCAACGTGCTATTCGCAAGGCCAAGCGTGGAATTTATGGTCAGCACTCCTTTCGTGAGGAGTATTGCGGGCTGCGTGATAAATACTTTCAACGTACGCTGGCGGGATATGTTCTGGCGCCGGAAGTTAAAGAGAAGGTAAAGTTCTCACGTGCCAATATTATCGCCGACAACCTTGATCACTATCAGCAAGAATATGATGTCATTTTCTGTAGAAATTTGTTGATATATTTTGATCGACAGACCCAGGCGTGTGTCTTGCAAAAATTGCATCGTATGCTGAAACCTAAGGGGATTCTCTGTGTAGGGCATGCTGAAGCGGCACAGGTATCAAAGAGTCACTTTCTCTCCCTCGATATTTCTATGGCCTTCGCCTTCAGTAAAATTGATAATGATATTAAAGCGCCTTTCATTGCCCGTTCAGCCAGCAAAAAACCCTTTACGGAAAATAATAAAACACTAAAGAAGCTGGAAAGTACCTTTCAAAGTCTTATTGGTTTGGTTGAAAAAGACCAGAAGATTAGTAACCGTCTATCCAGGGATAAGATATTTACACAAATACTTGATGAAAGTCACCGTAGAGTGAAGAAGAAACTGCCAAAGGCGAGGAAAGAGAGTCAGGAAAATATGCAGGAGAAGACGCCTGCGGGAGGGGCTGTCGCACTGGGAAAAATTTCCGGATATCTGGACCTGGGAAGACTGAATGATGCGGAGATACTGTGTGAATCCTATTTGAAAAACAACCCGGAATCCACCGATGCCTATTATTACCTGGGACTCATCAGTCACCAGAAGGGCAGTCCGGGTGCTGCTGAATCCCTGTTAAAGAAGGCGCTTTATCTTGACCCGGATCATCACTTGGCTATTGGTCTGCTGGCCCTTTTGGCAGAAGAACGGGGTGATGCCGGCCAGGCTGAGGATTACCGGCGCAGACAGAAGCGGGCGATCAAGCGTAATTCAAGTATCGATGGATGAAAGAGGAAACGAAAAAACTGGATGACTGCTGGAACAGAGTCGGTGTATGGGCTCATTCTGTTTCACGCTGTGAGCGGTTGAAAGATGTCGTTCACTGCCGTAACTGTGAGATTTTTATTGCTGCCGGGAAGCAGATTCTTGAGCGGGAACTGCCGTCAGGCTACCAACAGGAGAATCTCGCCATACTGTCGGGCACGGATGCGACCAGTCATCAGGACTATGTCAGTATTATCGTCTTTCGCCTGGGGGCTGAATATTTTTCCCTGCCGGCAAGTGTGTTCGAGACCGTGACGGAATCGAGGCCGGTGCACCGGTTGCCCCACGTAAACAGCCCGTATGTGAAGGGAGTGGTGAATATTTCCGGTGAAGTGTGTCTGTGTCATTCACTAATGTCGGTGCTGGCGGTGGATGCCTGCTGCGATGAACCTGAAGAGAAAGAACGGTATGCCTATAAACGGATGATCGTCGTTAACCTTGACGAAGGGAGATATGTTTTCCCGGTCGATGAAGTGAAGGGGATGGCACGTTATCGGCCTGCACAACTGAAATCGGCACCGGCGACGATTGATGATGAAATCCATAAACTGATTAGGGGTACCTTTCAGTGCGAAGATGACTGGGTTGCAGTTCTGGATGTGGATGGATTGCATCGCATGTTGCACGTCGGGAGTCCGTAAAGTGGGTATACCTTAGGCATGGCTATTTAAGCGATGAGTGACGGCAGCTACAGTGACATGTCTATGTTTGACCTGTTTCGCATGGAAGCAGAAGGTCAGCTGGCGTCGCTCGGACAGGGTTTGCTGGTACTGGAAAAAGACCCGGCGGATGAGCAAGAGCTGGAAGCACTGATGCGTGCCTCTCATTCACTGAAGGGGGCCGCGCGCATGGTGGGCGTTGAACCCGTGGTGCAGATTGCACATGTCATGGAAGATGTTTTTGTTGCCGCACAGCATCAGAAGATCATTCTCACCAGTCCCGCTATCGATGTGTTACTGCGTGCAACAGATCTGGTTGAAACGATTGCTGGACTGGCCGAGGAAAGTATCGAAGGCTGGTTTTCACAGAACAAGGCGCAGGTCGATACCACGGTTGATGAGTTGGAACGGATTGTTTCCGGGGATCGCGCTGCGGATACGCCTGCGTCATCTGTCCCCCCGGTGCCGGAGGGGACTGAACACGCCGCTGCCGATCTGACCGGGACGCCTGCGCCTGCGGCAGTGGAAGAAGCCACTCCGGCTGTCATGGCTCCCAGCCCGGGGACGGCGGCAGGCAGCCGGGGTGATGATCGCATGCTGCGTATCAACGCGGAGCGAATGTCACGCATCCTCGCGGTGTCCGGTGAAATGCTTGTGGAGTCACGCAGGCTCTCGACCTTTTCGGATTCGCTGATGTTTCTCAAGCGGCGACAAAATGAATTGATGGAACACCTGGAAGGCCTGCTCTACAGGCAGGGGCATGGGGCGCCAGTGGTGATGGATGTGGAGCTGCGTGCGCTACAGAAAAAACTGGATGCATGCCGTCAACTGCTGAGTCATCAGTTGGCATCACTGGATGAATACGACCGCAGAAACAGCAACCTGTCCAACACGCTTTATCACGAAGTCAGTGGCAGCCGGATGCAGCCGTTTGCCGAGGGTACCGCCGGCCTCGAACGTATGATTCGGGATCTATCGCGCAATTTGGGCAAAGAAGTTGAGCTGGATATCCGCGGCAAGGAAACACTCGTTGACAGGGATGTGCTGGAAAAAATAAAGGCGCCTCTGAATCATTTGTTGCGTAATGCGGTTGATCACGGTGTGGAGCTGCCGCAGGAGAGACTGGCTGCGGGTAAGCCGGCGAAGGCGAAAATTGTCGTTGCCGCGAGTCATGGTGGCGGGTTGTTGCGTATCAGTATTCGTGATGACGGTGCAGGTATCGACCTCGGCAGATTGAGAGAAAAGATTGCTGATAAAGGTCTGTCGACGCCAACGGTGATCGAGTCGCTGAGTGATGATGAGTTGATCGAGTTTCTCTTTCTACCGGACTTTTCCACCCGTGATGAGGTGACGGAGACCTCGGGGCGCGGTGTCGGTCTGGATGTCGTGCATGACATGATGCGAGCGTTGGGTGGCACGGTCAGTGTCGAGAATCACTCGGGGCTGGGCGTTAAATTTGTCCTGCAGCTACCGCTAAGTCTATCAGTGCTGAGTGCACTGCTGGTGGAGATTGCCGATGAGCCCTATGCCTTTCCCCTGAGTCGGGTCGATCGCCTGCTGTCTGTTCCCGGTGACACTATAAAGGTCATGGACGGGCGTCAGTATTGTGAGCTGGATGGTGAATTGATTGGCCTGGCATCCGGGCCGCAGGTGCTGGGGCTGGAGCATGAATCGGTAGCGCGTGACGAGATCCCGGTGGTGGTGGTGAGTGACAGGCTTGAGCAATATGGTGTGGTGGTTGACCGTTTTATTGGCCAGCGGCAGCTTTCTGTTCAGCCACTGGATCCCCGTCTTGGCAAGCTACAGGACGTGAGCGCGACGTCACTGATGGAAGATGGTTCACCTTTGCTGATCCTGGATGTGGACGATGTGGTGCGTTCCATCGATCACATCGTCAAGGGTGGGCGCTTGAGTTCAGTGCTTTATGAGCAACAAAAACAGCAACGGCAACGGGCCAAGAGGGTGCTGATTGTGGATGACTCATTGACGGTGCGGGAAGTCGAACGAGATTTGCTGGAATCCTACGGTTATATCGTTGAAACCGCCGTGGATGGTGTGGATGGCTGGAATGCCGTACGCAGTGGCGACTACCATCTGGTGGTCAGCGATGTGGATATGCCACGCATGAATGGTATTGATCTGGTTCGGGCCATTAAACAGGATCTGCAGCTGCGTTCTACGCCAGTGATGATTGTCTCCTATAAGGATCGGGCAGAAGACCGCCAGCGGGGCCTGGAAGCCGGTGCCGACTATTATCTGGCAAAAGGCAGTTGCCATGACGACACGCTGATTGAAGCCATTGTTGATCTGATCGGGGAGGCTCGGGTATGAGAATTGGTATTGTTAATGATATGCCAATGGCCATTGAAGGAATGCGGCGCGTGGTGCTGAGCTGCGGGGAGCATGAAGTGGCCTGGGTTGCACGCGATGGCCGCGAGGCGGTTGAGCAGTGTGCGAAGGATTGTCCCGATTTGATCCTGATGGATCTGATTATGCCGGTGGTGGATGGTGTCGAGGCGACGCGGCAGATCATGCAGGCCACACCCTGTCCAATCCTGATCGTAACGGCCTCGGTGAACCATAATTCCGCTATGGTCTTCGAGGCCATGGGTGCCGGTGCACTGGATGCGGTCAATACACCCATGCTGGGTATGGGTAGCCAGAGTGAGGGACGCGATCTGCTGCTGCGCAAGATCCGCATGATCGGTGTGCTGAACCGAACCAGTAGCATGATGCCCACTGCACCACCGGCACGCAGCCGATGGGAAGCCACCGATCCATCGACCCAGGGGTGTCTGCTGACCATTGGCTCCTCTTCGGGAGGCCCGCAGGCGGTGGCCGAAATACTCCGCAGGCTGCCCGCGGATTTCCCGGCCCCCGTGGTGCTGATACAGCACGTCGATGAACAATTTGTTGCCGGTCTGGCCGATTGGCTGGATCGGCAGACCGCCCTCAAGGTATGTCTGGCCAATGAGGGGGATCGCCCCGAGGTTGGCACGGTGTTACTGGCCGGCAGCAACAATCACCTGATACTGAAAAATACCGGTGAATTGGCCTATACCCCGGAACCACTGCAGACACCGTACCGCCCGTCGGTGGATGTATTCTGGCATTCGCTGGCGGCCTGTTGGCAGGGTGAGATCATGGCAATCCTGTTGACGGGAATGGGGCGTGATGGTGCCCGGGGCATGCTGGAATTACGTCACAAGGGTGCTTGCACCATTGCGCAGGATGAGGCATCGTCCGCCGTTTATGGCATGCCCAAGGCCGCTAAGGAACTCCATGCGGCACTGGAGATCTTATCGTTGGAGACGATACCTGCAATAGTGATGTCTAAATTTCCTGTGCAGATAAGGCAGGAGGCCCAATGATGACGATAAACATGGCAATGGACCCTGAACAATCCCGTGAAGTCGAACCGCCCACCGATGATCTGGGCAGACTGGTGGTATTGTTGGTGGACGACCAGCTGATGGTCGCCGAAGGTATTCGTCGCATGCTGGCCAGTGAAGAGGGTATCGAATTCCATTATTGCGCGGAGCCTAAAAAGGCGGTGGCCATGGCGCTGGAGATACGTCCTACGGTGATCCTGCAGGATCTCATCATGCCGGATATGGATGGTTACACCCTGGTGAATGATTATCGCGCTGAGCCGGAAACGCAGAATATTCCGGTGATCGTGCTTTCCACCAAGGAAGACCCGAAGGACAAGAGCAAGGCCTTTGAACGTGGTGCCAATGACTATCTGGTCAAGCTGCCGGATCAGATCGAACTGGTGGCGCGGATTCGTGCACATTCACGCAGTTATCTGGCTCATCAGGCGTTGCGTGAAACTCAGGCAAAGCTGGAGAAAAGCAATGCCGAACTGAAAAAACTGAGCTGTCTGGATGGCCTGACCGGCATTGCCAACCGCCGCCGGCTTGATGAATTTCTGCGTATGGAATGCCTGCGCTCGGTGCGTGACGACACACCGCTGTCACTGATCCTTATCGATATCGATTTTTTCAAACCCTACAATGACCATTACGGTCATCTTGCCGGTGACGAGTGTCTGCGCCGGGTTGCCCGAGGTCTGGACGAGGCTGTGCAGCGTGCCTCGGACCTCATCGCCCGCTACGGCGGTGAAGAGTTTGCCGTGATCCTTCCGAATACTGGCCTGAATGGCGCCAAGCGGATTGCCAGTGAGCTGTGTGAAAAAATTCGCTCACTGGCTGTTCCGCACGAATACTCACAGGCTGCGGATATCGTCACCATCAGCCTGGGTGTGGTCAGTCGCGTGGCCTGTGAAAACCTGTCACCCGCCGATCTCATCAATCTCGCCGATGCTGCCTTGTACGAGGCGAAGGAATCGGGGCGAAACCGCTATATCGTGGCCGAAGAGCAGGGGTGAGTGTTGGCCTGAGGTTATGAGCCTCCAGCTGTAAGCCATACCCGCGAAAATCACTGGAAAAAATCACCAACCTGTGGGAGCGGCTTCAGCCGCGAAGAAACCCAGCCTGCATTCGCGGCTGAAGCCGCTCCCACAATATAGAATCGGGCATCCCCGGATCAATGTGCCAACTGGCTACGCAGGCCATGGAAGCGGCCGGAAATAGAGGCCAGCGTCGACAGTAGGGCAGGAATGATGACCAGTACCAGCACGGTGGCGAAGCCCAGGCCGAAGCTGATGGTGGCCGCCATGGGAATCAGGAACTGTGCCTGCAGAGAGGTCTCGAACAGCAGCGGGGTCAGCCCGGCGATGGTGGTAAGCGAGGTCAGTAGTACCGCGCGCAGACGCTGACAGGCGGCCTCGACAATGGCCTCATTGACCGCCATGCCCTTCGCCAGCAACTGCTGGTAGAAGGTCACCAGGATGATCGAGTCGTTGATGACGATGCCGGAAAGGCCGAAAAAGCCGAACAGCGACAGCACCGTCAGTTCCAGATCCATTACCCAATGCCCGACGATGGCGCCCACCAGTCCGAAGGGGATGATGGTCATCACCACCAGTGGCTTGCTGTAGGAGGCGAACACCCAGGCGAGGATGATGTACATGAGGATGAAGGCGTACAGCACGCCGCGTTTGAGGTCGCTCAGGGTGTTGTCCTGATCCTGCGCACGGCCCTGGAAATCCACTTGCACGTTGTAGCGGGACTCGATCTCGGGCAGTAGGTTCTGACGCAGGTTTTCGCGGATCACGTTGCCGTTGTTCTTGCTGTGATCCACGTCGGCGCGCACCGACACGGCCAGTCGGCCTTCGGTATGGCGCAGGACATCGAAGCCGCGTTGCTGCTTGAATTCGACCACGTTGCCCAGCGGCACACTGCCGCCATCGGGCAGGATGAGCTGCAGGTTTTCCAGTCCGGAGAGACTGTTGCGCACCGCATCTGGCAGGCTGATGCGGACTTCCACTTCGTCCTGCCCGTCCAGATAGATCTGCACCAGGGAACCATCGAAGGCGGCGCGCAGTTGTCGGCCAACACTTTCCACGTCCAGCCCCAGTGCCTCGCCGGTGGGTGTCAGGCGGTAGATCAGCTGTTCCTGCCCCCACGGCAGGTCGTCCTCCAGCGCCAGCACGCCAGGGACGGTTTTCAGGGCGTCGATGATATCCAGCGCGGCCAGCTTCAGATCCATGGCGTCGGGGCCGGTGAGGTTAATGTCGATATCACGCCCGGGATGGCCGGAACGGCGCTCAGCCAGGGTAAATATCTCCACCCCGGCGGGGATGATCAGACGTTTTTCCCACTCCGTGATGAATTCCCGGTTGCTGATATCGCGGTTTTCGGGTGACACCATTTCCACCAGTAATGAACCATTTTGCGGCCCGGAGCGGGGTGGGCCGCCACCGGCGCTCTGTGCACTGCCCTCGCTGGCTACGGCGATGGCCACCAGGTTGCCGCCCAGGGCCTGTTCGGTTTCATGCAGGGTGTCTTGCAGGTGGCCGAGGAAGTCTTCGACCCGTTCTGCCGGGCTGCCGGCGGAAAAGGTGACGGTGGCGAAGACCAGGCGTCCTTCCACGTTGGGGAAGAAGGTGAAGCCGATGCGGCCGCCGGCAATCAGGCCGAAGGCCAGGATCAGGGCGCCCACGGCGCCGGTGAGGGTGATGCCCCGGTGCGCCACGGCCCAGCTGACCAGGCGACGGAAATGGCCGTTGCGGAAGCGGTCGAAGGCGGCATCGAAGCGGCGGCGGAAGTTGCCGGGCAGTCGTTGTATCTGTTTGCCTTGCCGCTCAAAAGAGACGCGCAGGTGGCCCGGCAGGATCAGGAAGCATTCGACCAGTGAGGCGATGATGACGCAGATTACCACCAGAGGGATCTCGAACATCATATTGCCGATGACGCCACCGACCAGCATCAAGGGAATAAAAGCGGCCACGGTGGTGAGTGAGGAGGATATCACCGGCGCCAGCATGCGATAGGCGCCGCCTTCCACGGCCCGGGTGGGTGGCTCGCCCTTTTCAAAGTGGGTGAGGGCGTCCTCGCCCACCACGATGGCATCATC
>CAJVYS010000065.1 GCA_913009875.1 uncultured Gammaproteobacteria bacterium
CTTAAGCTGTTTGAGCGGGCCGAAGTTTTCAAGTTTGATTTTACTGAGCATGGATGGCTCCGGGTTGTTCTAATTTAATTGTTTTCTGCTTGGCTAGCGCTCTATTGGGGATGCGCAGTTCGCCGGACATGAGCTTGGGCGAGCAAGGAGTAATGGGTCAGCTCTCACATTGTCGCACCCACCCTCGGTTAACCGTGTTGCATATCATAAACCATACCAAGGGAGCATCAGAGGGGTCAGTTCTCGCATTGTCACATCCATCCCCGGATAACCGTGTCGTATATTATCAATCATACAAGTGGTTCGAGTCGTTAATCGGGGTCGCAAGTTAAAGAGTATCGTGACAATCGACGAGTCTGACGCCTTGACCTGAGACCTGCCCAAGTTGAAGCACCTTACTTAGGCCGCATTTATCTTTAATTTTTCCACTTCACGTAAATTTATATTTTTCCTTGCATGCCATAAGTTATAAGCATCCTGCATTGATAACCAACTTTCTGGAGAACGCCCCAGCGTCTTGGAAAGCCTCAGTGCCATTTCCGGGGATACGTTATTTTCGCCTTTTATAAGACGATTAAAGGTAGAGGGAGAAACCTTTAACTTTTCTGAAACCTTGCGCGAACTAATATCAAAAGGTGATAGATATACTTCCTTAATGAATTCGCCTGGATGAGGTGGATTGTGCATAGTCATTAGTGATAATCCTCATAATTAACTAGATGGGCATTCCCATTTTCAAATTCAAAAGTGATTCGCCAATTTCCACTAACGGAAACTGACCACACTCCCTTAAGCTTTCCTTTTAATGGATGAAGTCTGAAACCAGGTACATCCATATCATCAATTTCATGTGATGATTCCAGGGCTGCCAATATCATTCGAAGTCTTTGTTTGTGTTTACTCTGAATCCCAGCGGCATTGCCAGATTCGTAAAACTTCTGCAGCCCTTTGTGTTTAAATGACTTGATCATAAATTGACATTAGCATATTGCGCACCACGCAACAACACAGATTAACCAGATGATTTCACTGGCCTAGTATTTGCATATCGAGCCAGCACGCAGGTTGGGATGAACGTTTTTTGTGAACCCCAACATGCAGGGCCCATTCTTCCTCTTGGAACGACCAGCTAGACCTGCCAAACTAGCCTGCCAGCTTCAACTCTTCACGGATAACCTTACGCAATGCATCTTCTAATGATTTATCGTGCGCATTAATATATTCACGCAGCGCCTCATTAATGTGTGTTTGATAGTTACCACCACCCGCAGTAAGAACCTGTTTCTTGAAATGCTCGACGATATCGCTATCCAATCGGATAGTGATACGAACTTTATTCGGATCAGGTTTTATTACTGCTCCTCGTTTTCCATTACTGAAGTCTTCACTCATAATCTAAACCTCGACAATACTGTTTGATCTCGCTTCGATCTGCTTTTCGAGCTGAAATAATACGAACTCGATCATCTTCGCGGTAAATATAAATTACGTAGAGGATACTGACATCAGGGCCCATGCCTAAGGTTTTGAATCGCTGCTCATCATGATCTATATCTTCAATAGTAAGGGCGTTCTCATCCTCTAATGCGATAACAGCATCAGCAAAATCCACGCCGTGTTTGCATAGATTCTCTGCCGCCTTCCTTGAATCCCACTCTATGTCCACACACCAAGTGTATGCACACTTGGTGTACACGTCAAGACAAGGGTAACTCTCTGAGTTATTGGTTTAACATTTGCAGTTCGAGCCAGCTCGTTTTGCGGGCATCAATTGTTCAGAACATTTTATAACTGCGGTGATGCGCACGGCTGCACATGCGCCACCATCAGCTGCACGCTGCGCCGTCCGTTGTATTCGTTCACATCCAGCCGATAGGCCAGTTCCACCTGCGTGGTGTCCGCCGGCCAGTCGTCGTCTAGCGTGTTGAAGGCGATGGCGTCGATGATCTGTTCGCTGCCCGGTATGCGCAGCACCAGCTTGAGATGATTTTCGCCGACGATGCGCCGCTTGACGATGTCGAAGATGCCGTCGAACAGGGGTTCGGCAAAGCCCTGCCCCCAGGGGCCGCCGTTGCGCAGACTCTCTGCCGTAGCCAGGCTCAGCTCGGTTGCAGCCAGTTCGCCGTCACTGAGAATCTCCAGCCGCAGGTCTGCCGGGCCGAGGTGCCGCTGCACTTCTTCGTCAAAGGCCTGACTGAAACGCGCAAAATCCGCCCGCGCCAACGACAGCCCGGCGGCCATGGCATGACCGCCGAATTTACTCAGCAGATCCGGGTGGCGCTTGGCCACCGCGTCCAGCGCATCACGGATGTGCAAACCGGGCACCGAGCGCGCCGAGCCCTTGATCTCGTCCGCGCCCGCCTCGGCGCCCATTTCTGCAAACACGATCACCGGCCGATGCAGACGGTCCTTGACCCTCGAGGCGAGAATGCCGATCACGCCCGGGTGCCAGTGGGGCTCGAACAGGCACAGGCCCACGGGCAGCTCGGCATCCTCGGCCAGCTCCATGTCATCGAGGATGACCATCGCCTCGGCCTTCATTTCCGCTTCGATCTCACGGCGCTCGCGGTTCAGCTCGTCCAGCCGTTGCGCCAGCAGCAAGGCCGCATCCGGATCGTCGGCCAACAGGCATTCAATACCCAGCGCCATGTCCTCCAGCCGCCCGGCGGCATTCAACCGTGGGCCGAGGGCGAAGCCCAGATCCGCCGCCACCAAATCCTGCTGGCGACGTTTGGCGACGCAGATCAACGCCGTGATGCCGGGGCAGCACTGGCCGCGGCGGATGCGCGCCAGCCCCTGGGCGACGAGGATGCGGTTGTTGTGCTCCAGCGGCACCACGTCCGCCACGGTGCCCAGCGCCACCAGGTCCAGCAGGCTGGCCAGGTTGGGTTCGTCGATGCCCTGCTCGCTGAACCAGCCCGTCTCGCGCAGCCGCGCGCGCAAGGCCAGCATGACGTAGAAGATCACCCCCACGCCGGCCGTGCCCTTGGCGGCGAAGACGTCACCGGACTGGTTGGGATTGACGATGGCGTCCGCCGCCGGCAGGGCATCGCCGGGCAGGTGGTGGTCGGTGACCAGCACGCGCATGCCGAGCGCCTTGGCCGCCGCCACGCCATCGATGCTGGATATGCCGTTGTCCACCGTAATCAGCAGGTCGGGCTTGCTTTCCGCGGCCACGGCGACGATCTCCGGCGTCAGGCCGTAGCCGTACTCAAAGCGGTTCGGCACCAGATAATCCACCTGCGCCACACCCAAGGCGCGCAACGCCCGCACCCCCAGTGCCGAGCTGGTGGCACCGTCGGCATCGAAGTCGCCGATGATGAGGATGCGCTGCTGCCCGCACAGGGCCTGTTGCAACAGATCGACGGCAGCAGCCATGCCCACCAGTTCGGTAAAGGGCAGCAGCTTCGCCAGCGAGCGGTCCAGCGCCTCGGCCGAGGTGATACCACGCGTAGCGTAGATGCGCGCCAGCAACGGCGGCAGGCCGTCGGGTAGATCGGCGGGAATGGCCGCCTTGGGGCGGCGGGAAATGCTGATGTCGGTGACGGTCATCGGCGTTGACCGGCCGCCTCGCCCAATTGATAGGCCGCCAGCAGCGCCTCTTTCAGCGCGGGCTGCTGATCCAGGGCGTCGATGCCCAGGGTGCGCCTGGCAATGTCGCGCAGCGCCGTCAGCGCCTTCGATTCGCGCCAGTGGTTTTCAAAGGCCGCCACGTCAAGCCGACCCTCGTGGACAAAATCCTTCACCGCACCCGTTGCCCGGCGGATCTGAATCTCCTCCGCCTGCATCATTTCGTATTCATAGGAATAGGTGTCGATCTGGTTGTGCCGGGCAATCAATGAATAGATCGACGGCAGGATCCCCGCCGTCTCCATTGCCTGATCCAGATCGAGATGGACGCACAGTTCATGGTGCTGCCCCTTGAAATCAAATGCCACGCAGGCGTCGATGGTGTTTTTCATGGTCTAACCGTATTTGTAGTCAGTGAATATTGCCAGTCTAATCATTTAATCATCGGCCGCAAAGCCGGGTATAATCCGTCACCATTCATTCAGACAATCCAAATCTCCCAATGGCATTCATCACCCAAAACGCGGGGCTGCTAGGGCTCGGCCTCGCCGCACTGCTGGCCCTGACCGTTGCAGCCTGGTATTTCCGCCGCCGGCACCAGGCCACGCGGCATGAGCGTCATGTCACAGAAGTCATTGACTCGCTGGGCGTGCCATCACTGCACAACGTGGTGCTGCCCGATGGCATCGATGGCCTGGCCTTCATCGACTACCTGCTGCTGATGCCGAAAGGCATCGTGGTGTTAAGCCTCGAACACCGGGAGGGTCTGCTGTTCGGTGGCAGCTCGGTGGACCGGTGGACGCAGGTCATCAATGGCAAGACACTGAAATTCGACAACCCGCTCTACACCCACCCACACCATCGGCAAGCGGTGAAATGGAATACGAAAGACATCGCGACCTGTGGCTGTGTGGTGTTTTCCAATGCCGGACAATTTCAGAAGGGCATCCCCAATGGCTGCTGCATGATCGACGACCTGCCTGCAAAAATCGCCCCGCTGCTGGGTTCCACCAGTGAGATCCCCAAACCCCTGCGCGAGGCATGGACGCATTTGCAGGATCTCTCCGCAGCCAGCCAGGCGGAGCTTGGGCAACAAAGACATTAACGTTATAACTGTGGGAGCGGCTTCAACCGCGATAGTGACAGCAAATCGTCTTTACCTGATCTAAGTGCGCTTCAGTCCGATTTCTTTTTCAGAAAATAAGCCACTGCAACAAAGGATCAGAGAAAGGATCAGAGGCCTTACATTTGACATTCAAGGAGGATCAGAGAGGATGTCAAATGTAAGACCTGCCCCCATGCCCCCTCCATGACCCTATGTTTTTTTTAGATTGACAGTACAAGCCTTAAGCCTTCATTTAAAACCATGAGTTTTTTCGAAGGTAGTTTTCCTGACTTTTTTGATAAGAATGATTTGTCCAATGGTAATACTTGAGAGACATTAACTACCGATTCTTTAGAAAGGCCAGATTCTTTCTTTGAAATTGAGAAATTTCCAGGTGCTTTAACTAAGCGGAGATTTGAAGTGATGATAGCAACGAGAACCGTTTTGATTTTACTTTGATTGAATTCATTAGATGACACGATAACAACCGGCCGCCTATAACCTGGCTCTGAACCTACAGGCTCATCGAGCGTAACCCACCATATTTCTCCTCTTTTCACTACCATTCTTCTTCTTTTGGAAGGGATTGCGACTGCATGGAGCGTAGTTCATCATCCAATGAAGATGATTCATTTTGATATATTTCATTCAATATTTCCGTAACATTCTGATTTCTATGGGCATCCATATACTCAGATACGGCTTTCGCATAAAGCTGGCTTCTCGACATCCCCAAGCGATGGGCAAGCCCCTCGGCAGCTTGAAATATTGGATCTGGAATAGATATGGCTGTTTTCATCAATCAAAGTATAACCAAAGTCATACCCGTGTCAAGGCAACCTGAACAGAGCACAGCATAATCCGGCAAAACCCTTCGCGGCTGAAGCCGCTCCCACAGTAATTTTACCATTAGCCCACCAGCAGCCCGATGGCGATGAGCAACGGCGTGGCGATATTGATGCCCACATTCGCCGCCATATAGGGCAGCAAACGATCCAGTTCATCGGCATGACGGACAATCCCCCGCGCCATGGGCAATGCCGGCAGCAGCGTCAGCAGACCCAGCAGCGCCATGGTCGGCAACACGCCCAGCGCGACACCCAATAGCAGTGACAAATAGGCCAGCAGCAGCAACAGCACATAGATGCGGCTGCTGACCGGCCGGCCGATAAGCAGCGGCAGATGCCGCCGGCCCACGCGCCGGTCGGCCTCCACGTCCGGGAACTGGTTCAGCAACAGGAGATCATTGACCAGGAAGAACGGCACCAGGGAGGCGACGGCCGCCGTCATCGAGTACGAACCCGTGAGCACGAAATCCGTGCCCATCACCATCAGCGGGCCGAAGCCCAGACCCGGGGCGATCAGGTACAACAGCGGCCGACGCGTGATCCACGAAGTGTAGGCCGCAACGATAAACAGCCCGAGCAGACCCAACGGCAGCAGCGCCATGCCGCGCTGGACGAGAAAATACAGCCCCACCGCGGCACTCAGGACAAAGGCAAACAGCGCCGCTGCCAGCACCCGCCCCGCCAGCTCCGGCCGTGCCGGCAATACGCCACTGCCACCGCTGAAGGGCGTGCGCCGGGTCTGTGCATCCAGCCCGCTGCGAAAATCAAGATACTCATTGAAGGCGTTGACGCTGATGTGCGCGGCCAGTGCGCCGAGTAGCGCCAGCAAGGCATCGATGACATCCACCGTGCCGGTCCGCCACTGCGCCGTGGCCACGCCCAGCAGCACGCAGGCCGGCGTGAGGACCAGAAACGGCAACCGCAGGGTGCCGAGGAGTCCACCGGGGGTGGGGCGGGTCTGCCGCGAGCGGCCTGTATTCGTCATGAGGCGCTTGCAAAAGCCATAAGAGCGCGCCCGTTTATGCACCGACGAACATCTTGACCATTGGCTCCACCCGCCGCGAGAGCACTTCGCCCAGCGGTGAGCAACAGCTGCCTGATGCCGCCTTTCATCAACAGATCCGTGGTAATGGGTCGTCCTCCAGCTCTTCCAGAATCCGCTGTCCGCCGAGTTCCGTTTCCAGTATCAGCAGTCCCTCATCCCCCATCACCGTACCGATGACCGCGGCGTCTTCACCCTCGGGCAGGGCCCGCCAGCGGTCCAGCAACGCCGCGGTATCGGCGGCTGAAACAACCGCCACGACACGGCCCTCGCAGGCCAGGAACAGGGGATCATAACCCAGTATTTCGCAGACCGACTGCACGGCATCGCGCACCGGCACCTGCTGTTCCACCAGATGGATGCCCTGGCCAGTGGCGTGGCACAGTTCGTGGCAGACCGTCGCCAAGCCGCCCCGGGTCGGATCGCGCATAAACCGCAAGCCCTCAAACTCAAGCGCCGCACGGGTCAGCGGCAGCACGCTGGCGGCATCCGACCGTACATCACCGTGCAGGCCGAACTGTTCACGCGCCAACATCACCGCAATACCATGATCACCGACCGGACCGCTGACCACCAGCCGGTCGCCGGTACGGATGCCTTGCATACCCAGCGCCGGACCCGGCAGTCGCATACCGATACCCGTGGTGGCCAGGTACAGCCCGCCACCCTCGCCGCGCCGCAATACCTTGGTGTCACCCGCCACCACGGCCACGCCGATGGCGGCAGCGGTGCGGGCGAGCGAAGCGATCAACCGGTCCAGCTGCGCAATTTCCATCCCCTCTTCAATAAAGGCGTTCAAACTCAGATATTTCGGCAGACCACCGGCAACGGCCAGATCATTGGTGGTGCCGTGCACCGCCAGGGAACCGATATCGCCCCCGGGAAATTCCAGCGGCTGCACCGTGAAACCGTCGGTGGTAAACAGCAGCTCGCCGCCCTCCAGCACCAGCCGGGCCGCATCGGCCTGCGTATCGAGATCCGGGTTGGACAGATGGCGTGCAAACACCTCGTCGATCAGTTCGCGCATAAACCGGCCGCCATTACCATGAGCCAGTGAAATATGGGTATCCTGCATGTCTGCTTCCTGTTACCTCTATTCTTCCACTGACGTGATTCCCGCTCTTGTCGAGCGACCGTACTCGATAACCTGGCCGAAACACAGACCCGCATCGTTCATCGGTACGCGTTCGCTCAGATACACCTCGAAGCCTTTGGCCTGCAACCGCGTGTATACCTGTTCCGTCAATACCCGGTTCTGGAACACACCGCCACACAGGCCGATACCCTCGACACGCCGCTCCTGACGGATGGCCAGGGCCTGCCGAACCAGCGCTTCCGCCAGGGTTGCGTGAACGCACTCCGCCTGTGCCCTGGCGCTATCCCGGTTAGCCAGCAGACGTTCAATCAACGGCTGCCAGTCACTGACCCACAGACCCCGCTCATTGCGCGCCAGGGGCAGGTCAATCGGTATACCGTCTGTCTGACAGAGTGCCTCCAGCTGCATCGGTCCCTGCCCCTCAAAACTGGCTGTCGCGCAGACACCGCTCAGCGCAGCCGCGGCGTCAAACAGGCGGCCGACCGCCGAGGTCTGCGGGGCGTTCAGTCGGCGTTGCCAGGCAGGGTACAGCAAGGCCTGCACATCACCGTCCTGTTCACCGCCCGGCCATGACCGGCCGATCTCCCAGCTGACAGCGGCGGCGCTGCGCCAGGGCTCGCGCGCGGCTTTATCACCACCCGGCAAATGGAACGGGCGCATACTGGCGACACGCTGCCACTGCCCCGGCCGGCCCATCAGCGCCTCGCCCCCCCACAGGGTACCGTCTTCGCCATAACCCACACCATCCCAGGCGAACACCAGCCATTGCCGCCCTATATCATGCTCGGCCGCCAGCGCGGAAGCATGCGCATGGTGATGATAGACACGGGTCACCGGCAGGCCGCATTGCCGCGCCCAGCGCGTGCTGGCATAGCCGGGGTGGGCATCACATACCACGGCCGTGGCGCGCACGGCATATAAGGTTTGCAGATCCTCGATAAGCTGCGCGAACACGTCCAGACTGCGGGCCGAACCCAGGTCACCGATGTGCGGAGAAATCACCACGCGCCGCTGCCAGGCCAGCGCCACGGTGTTTTTCATCTGCCCGCCGACCGCGATGACCGGCTGTGACAGTTCAAAAGGCAGCGTCAGCTCCAGAGGGGCGCAGCCCCGCCCCAGACGGATCGGCCGTGGCTGACCCTGCAAGGTACGGTACACCGGGTCATCGGCCGGCCGCACAATCGGCCGGTTGTGGTGCAGAAATCCGGTGGCAACGTGGACCAGGCGTTGTTGCGCCTCACGGTTTTCAGTCAATACCGGTTCGCCGCTGATATTACCCGAAGTGGCCACCAGCGGACCGCCAAAGTCATTCAGCAGGACATGGTGCAAGGGGCTGTAGGGCAGCATGACACCGATTTCCCGCAGGCCCGGCGCGATCAGCGCTGAAAGCGAGCTATCGGTGCGGCGTGCCGCGAGCACAATCGGCCGCAGCGGTGACAGCAGCAACCGCTGCTCCGCGTCATCGGCCGCCACGTCGGCAAGCAGGGGCTGCAAGGGCGTCTGCAGTGGCGCCGGGAACATGACGGCGAACGGCTTATCCGGGCGCGGTTTGCGCTCGCGCAGTCGCCTCACCGCCCGATCATCGCGGGCATCGCACAGCAGGTGATAGCCACCGACACCCTTGACGGCCACAATCTCGCCGGCGCGCAGGGCATCGACACAGGCGGGTAATGCGTGCATGTCCGCCCATTGGCGGACTCCCGGCCGCACGAATTCGACCTGAGGACCACAGACGGGACACGCGACCGGTTCGGCATGAAAACGCCGCTCGCCCGGATCGGCATATTCGCGCGCGCATTGCGGGCACAACGCAAACGGCGCCATGCTGGTATTGCCACGGTCGTAAGGCAGGGCGTGAATCAGCGTATAGCGCGGCCCGCACTGGGTACAGTTGATAAAGGGATAGCGGAAGCGACGGTCAGCAGGGTCGTTGAGCTCCGCCAGGCAGTCGTCGCAGGTAAAATAATCGGGCGGCACATGGATCCGTGCCTCGCCCTGACGTTCACTGCGGCGGATCGTGAAGCCCTCGAACGCCTCGGGCGTGACGTGATCGACGACCAGCAAGCGGGGCTGCGCCAGTGGCGGCGCCTTGCTGATCAGCGCCGCGCCGAAGGCTTCCTGTGCGCCGCGGGCACCCTGGGTGCGGATCTCGACCTGGCCGACCCGGTTCTGCACCCAGCCCAGCAGCCCGTATTCATGCGCCAGGCGGTAAACGAAGGGCCGGAACCCGACCCCCTGGACCCGGCCACCGATGCGCCAGCGCCGCGTCTCAATCGGTGTAGATGACAAGGGGGGGCGCAGATCCAGTAGGGCATCCATCGGTCACACCAGCAATCCACCGGCGATCGCAATGTCGTACACCATCATGCCGCCCACCCACAGCGTGCCAACGCCGACCAGGGCGTGCATGCCGGTGTACGCCCGGCCCAGGCCGGAAATGGAATAGCACAGGGGCACGGCGATAAGCGCCGACAACGCGGCCATGCCGGCAATCGATCCAATGCCGAACAGCAGGATATAAACCATGCCGGTCAACGGCGAGTGCACGCTTTGCAGCGTCAGCAGTATCAGCGCCGCCGAACCCGCCATGCCATGCATCATGCCGACAAACAGCGCGCGTAACGGAAACCGGCGTCGCGGGTAGCAGTCGGGGACGGCCGCACTCATTCGCGCGCCGGGGGACGGATGTGCATGAAAGTGCAACTGGCCGTCGGCGTGGCGGTGAAAGTGAATGCGCTCACACAGCAGACGTCGCAAGACGTCGATGCCCAGGCCGATCAGCATCAGGCCCACCATGAATTCAAGCACCTGCGCCAGGGTCTCGGGGATCACCGTATCCAGCAACAGCACCAACGAACCGAAGACAAACAGGGTCAGCGTATGGCCCGCGCCCCACACCGCCCCCTGACGAAGGGTGTCGCCCATGGAATGGCTGCGTGTCGCCAGCGAAGCCACGGCGGCGACATGATCGCTCTCCAGGGCATGACGCATGCCGAGCAGAAACCCCAATGAAAGCAGGCTGATATTCACAAGGCAGGCTCCGCTTCGGTCACTGCTGCGATCCGGGGTGGGTACCGACGAGCTGCAAACGGCCGACTCATGCCACCTCCGATGTCTTGCGTTCGCGCACACCACCCGCCCACCAGATCCGGCAGGCACCCTCGTCCGACACCATGCAGGGTCCGACGGGACTGCGTGGCGTACAGGCCAGGCCATACAGCTTGCATTCGTTGGGATAGATCTTGCCCAGCACCACGCGTGAACAGCCACAGCCCGCCGGCATTTCACCACGATGCTTGCGCGCCGGATCCTCGTAGGAGGGAAACAGCTCACGCGTATTGTGCGCCGCAAGATGGGGTTTAAGGGCAAAACCGGAAGCCGGTATAACACCGACGCCACGCCAGTTGGCGTCGACGACATCCAGTGTTTCGGCCAGGCAACGCTGTGCCGTACGGTTGCCGCCGGCGTGCACGACCTCCGGGTAGCAGTTATCGAGGAATCGCCGGCCTTCACACGCTTGCCGCAGGGTCGAATACAGGGCGGCCAGCAGCGACTGCGGCGTAAACCCGGCAACCGCCGTGGGGATATGATAGTCGCGCACCACGAACTCCCACTCCTCCGGCCCCATCACGGCCGAGACATGACCCGGCGCAATCAGGGCCTGGAAACCGGCATCCTCCGAGGCCAGCAACATGGCCACCGCCGGCCAGGTCAGGCGTCCGGACAGCAGCACGCTGAGGTTGTCCGGCACACCCTCGGCCAACATGGCGGCCACCGGCGCCGTGGTCGTCTCGAAGCCGGCGGCAAAGAACACCACCGGCCGCTCGGGGTTGTCGTGCGCGATACGCATGGCTTCCATTGGCGACGCGATGGGGCGGATGTCCGCGCCCGTGGCCCGCGCCTGCTCCAGTGAACGGATAGCGCGTTTCGGCAGATTGACAGGCACCCGCAGCATGTCACCGAAGGCCACCAGGATGATGTCCTCGTGCAGCGCCAGCTGCATGGCCTGGTAGATATCTTCCTCGGGACAGACGCAGACCGGGCAACCGGGACCGGGGATCAGCTCGATATTGGCGGGCAGGACGCCACGCAAGCCGGCCGTGGTAATCGCACGTTCATGGCCACCACAGACGTTCATGATGCGCACCTTCTCCGGCAGGTCGAGTGCACGGATGTGCTCCAGCCACTGGCGTGCCGTCAGTGACACGATCAGGTTCCGCTGTTGCCGGACAGGGTTTCATGCCCGCCATGGGGATGGTCGTGATGATGGCTATGCTGATGAGGGCCTTGTGCCGCCGCCCCGCCCTGCTTTACCCGTTCGCGTTGAGCGGCCATTTCCGTACGCAACCACGCCAGCCAGCTATCAATGGCCTCACCCGATGTCGAGGACAGCGGCAACAGCGGGGATTCACTCGCCAGGGCGCGCAGGTGGTGTTCGGCGCGTGCGGGGCTGAAATCGGTCAGATAGGGCAGCAGGTCGGTCTTGGTCAGCAGCACGAGGTCGGCGGCGCGGAACATGACGGGATACTTAGCCGGCTTGTCATCGCCCTCGGGTACCGACAACAACGTGATATTGCGATGCTGCCCCAGGTCAAAGCTGGCCGGACACACCAAGTTACCGACGTTCTCGATAAACAGGATATCGACACCGTCCAGGTCCAGCTTATGCAGGGCGTCGTGCACCATGTGCGCATCCAGGTGGCAGGCGCTGCCGGTGGTGATCTGCACGGCATCGACACCGCGGGCGCGGATACGCTCAGCGTCGTTCTCGGTCTCGAGGTCGCCTTCGATGACGGCCATCCTGAATTCATCCCCCAGTGCCTCGATGGTCGCTTCGAGCAGGGTCGTCTTGCCGGCCCCTGGCGAGGACATCAGGTTGACGGCAAGCACCTGATGGCGGTCGAAGTGCTGGCGATTGTGCGCGGCCTGGTGGTCATTTTCACTCAACAGGCTTTCCAGCACCGTAACGGCCTCGCGGCCCTCGCCGGTGCGCGCCAGCCGACCGCCGGCCCGTATCAGGTGCTCGTTGCCCGGCGTGATATTGCAGCCACAGGTATCACACATGTTCATCTCCGGTTGTCAGGGAAATATCCGTGGGGGCCTTCTGCTGACGCGCGAACTCGACGAAGCGTTGCACCCAGCGGTTGCCCTCCACATCAGCAGCCCAGCACATTGCGGTGATGAGCCCGTTGTGTTGTGCGCACGGCGCACACTACCGCTGCCCGTAGCGTGCGCCGTGCGCACGATGATTCTGTTCGACCAGGTACTAGGGCGTGTCGACACCCCCCAGCATCTGGTCGAACAGCTCCCAGGTCGAGCGCGCTTCCTGCGGCGTCATCTTCTGGATGGCGTAGCCGACGTGCACCATGACAAAGTCGCCAATCTCGACCGCCTCGTGCTGCATGATGAACAGGCTGACGTCACGTTCCACGCCCTTGGCCTCGCAGCGGGCATTGAAACCGTCGATGGCAATGATTTTCATGGGTATGGCTAGGCACATGGCTGGGTCATCGCTCGTGTTTCCCGTTGTGACAGTTCCAGGGTCGCCAGCAACATCTCGTCACCGCTGACGAGGCGCGTGCGGTAGTCACCACAGCCCGCACACAGCAGACGGTTAGGCGGTACTTCCGACACCAGGCCACACTGGGCACATTCGACCTTCACCGGCGCCGGCTCGATCACCAGCTCGGCCGCTTCAGCCAGGGTGCCACTCGCCACCAGCGGCCAGGCACGCAGCAGCAACGACGCCTCGACACCCGATAGCGGACCGAGCTGCAACACGATACGCTCGACGCGGCTGGCCCCGTGTTCCTGCGCAACGCGCTCCACCTGCTGCATCAATGCGGCACAGACCGAAAATTCGTGCATATCCTGGTACTCCGCCAATATGACCTGGACAGTGTACTACTGTGTCGAGCATCGGCTGCATGCCGCTCAATCCTCCGCCAATGGCAGGAACATTTCGCGCGCCGCATCACGCCGCGGGCAGCGCCAGTGATCCGGGAGATCGGCAAAGACCGTGCCCGGCGGGATCTGTTCGACCGCGTCAATTATGGTTGGACATATCCAGCGGATTCACGTCAGCTCCGGCCAGTAGGGTTCCAGCAGCTCACTGAGGCGCTGCCGCGAGACGTCCAGGTCTTCCTGCGCGGCACACACCACGGCCGGAATATCCGTGATCTCCAGGGTATTGAGAATAAACTACTCCGCAGCAAGCTGACGAGGTATTAATATCATCACATACTCCGGCGAACGCCTACATGGATGTAGGCGGTAGGGCGACGCAGGACGCCAAAGCCGAGGCCGGAGCCCAGGGGTTTCAACCTCTGGATTCCGGCTAAAAACATACCGGAATACGCAGGGTTAGTCTAACGGACTGAAAGTCCGGATACGGGTCAATAGACCCGTTCTTGAAGGCCACTTTGGAGCTTCCTGTAGGATGCCGGTGAGCTCCACGAACCGCATCATTCGAGAGCTGAAGACCTCCCGATGGGCGCCTGCACAGACTCCAGAGACGCGACCGATGCGGTTCGCTCCGCTCACCGGCATCCTACCTGAGAGGCAACTACCCTCTCCAACTTCAACGCTCACACACCAAACATGGCTGATAAATCTGACCGCCTAAAGGCGGTGGTTTTAACCTTTAGCTGAGACTAACAAAAAAGCCCGCACAAGGCGGGCTATATCACGATCTTTTGGTGGGCCCGCACGGACTCGAACCGTGGACCAAGGGATTATGAGTCCCCTGCTCTAACCAACTGAGCTACAGGCCCGGTAATGAACAAACATGTCGAGCTTTCGTTTCACCAACATCAGGAAGACGAGGATGAGGAGTTGCCTTCCGCATCGATGAAGCTGCGCAGGTGATCGGAGCGGCTGGGGTGGCGCAGCTTGCGCAGGGCCTTGGCCTCGATCTGACGAATGCGCTCTCGCGTCACATCAAACTGCTTGCCGACTTCTTCCAGCGTGTGGTCGGTGTTCATGTCGATACCGAAACGCATGCGCAACACCTTGGCCTCACGGGCGGTGAGGCTGTCCAGCACGGAAATCGTCGCCTCTCGCAGGCCTTCGAAGGTCGCCGAATTCACCGGAGACAGGATGTTCTGGTCTTCGATGAAGTCGCCCAGACGCGAGTCTTCGTCGTCGCCAATGGGCGTCTCCATGGAGATGGGCTCCTTGGCGATCTTCAGTACCTTGCGCACCTTGTCTTCGGGCATTTCCATGCGTTCGGACAACTCTTCCGGGGTGGCCTCGCGGCCCATTTCCTGCAACATCTGGCGGGAGATACGATTGAGTTTGTTGATGGTCTCAATCATGTGTACGGGGATGCGGATGGTGCGCGCCTGGTCGGCGATGGAACGCGTGATGGCCTGACGAATCCACCAGGTGGCGTAGGTCGAGAACTTGTAGCCACGGCGGTATTCGAACTTGTCCACGGCCTTCATAAGACCGATGTTGCCTTCCTGGATCAGGTCGAGGAACTGCAGGCCGCGGTTGGTGTATTTCTTGGCGATGGAGATGACCAGACGCAGGTTGGCCTCGACCATTTCCTTCTTCGCACGGCGGGCCTTGGCCTCGCCAATGGACATCTTGCGGTTGATATCCTTGATTTCGCTGATGGAAATGCCGGCTTCCTTCTGCACCGCAACCAGCTTGTTCTGTGCACGCAGGATTTCATCCGCATATTCCTTCAGCACGGAAGAGTAACGCGCCTTGCGATTGATCTGCTTCTGCAGCCATTCCTGGTCGGTTTCGTTATCGGGAAACGAGGTGATGAAATCCTTACGCGGCATCTTCGCCTTGCTGACGCAGATATCCATGATGACGCGCTCGTGGGTGCGCACCCGGTTGACCAGGCTGCGCAGATTATAGATCAGCCGTTCGGAAACCTTGGGAATCAGCTTGATTTCGCCCAGCTTGTCGACCATTTCTTCGGTGAGCTTGCGGCAGCGCTCATCGGCGCGGCCATGTTTGACAACCACCTTTTGGTATTTTTCGAACAGCTTGCGCAGCTCGTCAAAACGCTCCTTGGCCTCTTCGGGGTCCGGGCCGGTGTCGACGGCCTCTTCCTCTTCGTCATCATCGCCGGCCTTTGCGTTGGCCTGATGTGCAACGGGCGGCTTCGGCGGCTCGTCGTCCTCTTCACGCACAAAACCATTGATCAGGTCGGTCAGGCGCGCCTCGCCGTTTTCCACGCGCTGGTATGCATCCAGCACGCTCTTCAGGGTGCCCGGGTAGAAGGACAGGGCATACATGACCTGATTAATGCCATCTTCGATGCGTTTGGCGATGACGATCTCGCCCTCGCGGGTGAGCAGTTCGACGGTGCCCATCTCACGCATGTACATGCGTACCGGGTCGGTAGTGCGGCCAAATTCGCTGTCGACCGAGGCCAACGCGGCGGCGGCCTCTTCGGCGGCATCCTCGTCGGTAGCGACATTGTTTTCGGACAACACGATCTGATCGGCTTCCGGCGCCACTTCGTGCACCGCAATACCCATGTCGTTGATCATGCTGACAATGTCTTCGATCTGGTTCGGATCGACGATATCGTTCGGCAAATGATCATTGACCTCGCGATAGGTCAGGTAACCCTGTTCCTTGCCGCGGGCGATCAAAATCTTCAACTGGGACTGCTGTTCTGCATTCATAGACATGTGATTGTCAGACACCTATAAAAAATAGCCGCGTATTATAACCTAATTTCGCAGGGATTTGCGACCGATTTAAAACACCCTGCGGCACGTCAAGCGCCACTGCCACTTTTTCCGGCAAGCGATTGCTTTAATTGATGTTTTTCCTCATCACTGAGGTCGCCAAGACGGGACTTCGCGAGCAGACGATCCAAGGCCTGCTCATCACGCAAGGCGGCGATATGTAACATCACATCGGTAAACTCGACCGCCAAGCCGTCATCCGGCACATCAACCGGCGACTGCGCCAGACGCGCGAGATGCCGGCCTTCGTCCTGGCCCCGCCAGTGTTCGAGAATGGCACCACAACTTAAATATGGGCTGGCACGCAATAAATCAATCATTGCCTGAAGCAATGGCACGCCTGGTAATTCGAGCCCTCGCAGGGCATCAAGTTCCGTCAGGCTTTCAGCCAGTTGCGGACGCTGCAACAGCAGGCGGATCGCACGGCGTACGGGCGAGGTGCTCGCTACCGGCGCGCTGCGCCTGGGCCCTGCCGTCGGGCGCGGGACGCCGGTCAGATCGGCCAGCGCTGCAGCATCAAGCCGGGCAATCTCCGCCAACTGCGTCGCCATCATGTGCCGAAACACACCCTGTGGCAGCTTTTTCAGCAGCGGCCGGGCCTGTTCCACCAGTTGCGCGCGGCCATCGATAGAGCCTAAATCGACCCTGTGCGATAAAGCATCAAAGAAATAGCTGGAAAATGGGCTGGCGTTCTCTAAACGCTGCTCAAAACCGGCCTGGCCTTCCTTGCGCACCAGGCTGTCCGGGTCTTCGCCATCGGGCAGAAACATGAAGCGAACCTGCCGCCCCTCACTCAGCACCGGCAAGGCATTTTCCAACGCCCGCCAAGCGGCCTCCCGCCCGGCACGGTCGCCGTCAAAACAAAACACCACTTGTGGTACAACACGAAACAGACGCTGCAAATGTTCCGCCGTGGTGGCCGTGCCCAGGGTGGCGACCACATTGCGCACACCGAACTGCGCCAGTGACACCACGTCCATGTAGCCCTCTACCACCAGCAGGCGCTCCAGCTTGCGCACCGCCTTGCGTGCCTGATACAGACCGTACAGCTCGCTGCCTTTGTGAAATACCGGGGTCTCCGGCGAATTGAGGTATTTGGGGCCAGGCGCACTTCCCTGTGCATCATCTTCACCGCCCATGACGCGCCCACCAAAGCCGATCACCCGGCCGCGACGGTCACGAATCGGAAACATGATGCGCTCGCGGAAGCGGTCGTAATGGCCGCCGCCGTCCTTGCGGATCAACATGCCGGCCGCCATCAGGCGCTCGACCTTTACGCCCAGCGCGGCGGTCAGGTTGTCCCAGCCGGGCGGGGCGAAACCCAGCTCGAAGTCGGCGGCGATTTCACCACTCAGGCCGCGCCCCTTGAGGTAGTCCTGTGCACGCTGTGCCTGCGGGTGCCGGCGCAGTTGCTGGCGGTAGTAATCGGCGGCCTTTTCCAGCACCTCGTAAAGGTCCTGATTGCCACGGTCAGCCGACGGTGCCGAGCCGGCCTCGCGCGGCATCTCCAATGCGACCAAACCCGCCAGCTCCTCCACCACCTCGACAAAGCCCATGTGCTCGTATTCCATCAGAAAGCCGATGGCCGAGCCGTGCGCACCACAGCCGAAACAGTGGTAAAACTGCTTTTCGCGACTCACCGTGAACGATGGGGTTTTTTCGTCGTGGAAGGGGCAACAGGCAGTGTATTCGCGGCCGGCCTTTCTCAGCGCCACGCGACCGTCGATGACGTCGACAATATCAACGCGGGTCAGCAGTTCATCGATAAAATGGGGGGGGATACGGCCAGCCATGGGACTAGTGTAGGCCGTCACTGAAGAGGTGTCTGCGCATCAGCAACAGGCACGCGCCGCAAGCGGCGTGAACACAAGTCAGTGCGGGAATACCGCGAAGGGGCAGCGCCCCGGACATCAGGCGCCGAGACGCGCCTTGAGCTTGGCGCTCACGGCACCCATGTCGGCACGGCCCTGTACCTTGGGCTTGAGAATACCCATGGCCTTGCCCATCTCCTTCATGGAGCTGGCACCGCTGGCGGTGATGGCCTCGTCGATGAGGACATCGAGTTCCGCATCGCTGAGCGCTTCGGGCAGGTAGGTCTGCAATACCGTGATCTCGAAGGATTCCTGATCCGCCAGATCCTGGCGACCGGCCTCCTCGAACTGGCGCACGGAGTCGCGGCGCTGCTTGACCATCTTGTCGAGCACGGCCAGCACCTGCGTGTCATCCAGCTCCACACGCTCATCCACTTCACGCTGCTTGATGGCGGCCAGCGCCAGACGTACCACGCCGAGGCGGGGCTTGTCCCTGTCGCGCATCGCTTGCTTCATGTCAGCGGTGAGCTGTTGCTTGAGTTCAGACATAAGAGAGGTCAATCAGGAAGAAGGGGGAAACCGCCCACGAAGGGGCGGCCATCGAAATCAGTACATGCGCTTGCGGCGCGTCACTTCGCGAGAGATCTTCTTCAGGTGACGCTTGACGGCGGAAGCCATCTTGCGCTGGCGAGCCTGAGTGGGCTTTTCATAGTATTCGCGGCGACGAACTTCGGTGAGAACACCGGCCTTCTCGCAGGAACGCTTGAAACGACGCAGGGCGACGTCGAAGGGCTCGTTTTCTCTGACACGGACGTTTGGCATTTGTGTTCCAATCCTTGCTGCTAACTAGTGATAAAATTCGGTTTTCAATCCTGCGCCACTTCTGCCTACGAGGGCACCCATGCGCGGGAGAACGCGGAAGTCTAGCCGCATCACGAATGAAATGCAAAATTCCTGGAACCCCAACATGAGAATCCTCGGCATCGAGACCTCCTGCGATGAAACCGGCATCGCCATTTACGACAGCGAACAGGGACTGCTGGCCGACGCCCTGCACAGCCAGATCGCCCTGCATGCCGATTACGGCGGGGTGGTGCCGGAACTGGCCTCGCGCGACCACGTGCGCAAGACCCTGCCGCTGATCCGCCAGGTACTGGCGGACGCCAACTGCACGGCGGACGACATCAACGGCATCGCCTTCACCGCCGGCCCCGGACTGGTGGGCGCCCTGCTGGTGGGCTGTGCCATCGGCCGCAGTCTGGCCTGGGCCTGGGACGTGCCTGCGGTGGAGGTGCATCACATGGAAGGCCACCTGCTGGCACCACTGCTGGAAGATGACGCCCCAGCCTTTCCTTTCGTCGCCCTGCTGGTGTCCGGCGGCCACACCCTGCTGGTGGCGGTGAAGGGCGTGGGCGAATACGAGATCCTCGGCGACACCCTGGACGACGCCGCCGGTGAGGCCTTCGACAAGACCGCCAAGCTGCTGGGCCTCGACTACCCCGGTGGCCCCGCGCTGGCCAAACTGGCCGAGAGCGGCGACCCAACGCGCTTCCGCTTCCCGCGCCCCATGACCAACCGCCCCGGGCTGGACTTCAGCTTCAGCGGCCTGAAGACCTTCGCCGTCAACACCGTGAGCGAAAACACGGACACCCCACAGAAGATCCGAAGAGCGTCGTGTAGGGAAAGAGTGTAGATCTCGGTGGTCGCCGCATCATTAGAAATAGAAGTCGTCCGTTCGATA
>CAJVYS010000066.1 GCA_913009875.1 uncultured Gammaproteobacteria bacterium
TTCCCCGCAGCTTGCTGCGTAAGCTTTTTGTTCAAACGCCTAAGCGTTTGAACTGGCGGTATAATACCCCGCTTTCGCGAAGCGAAAGTCGAGCGCAGCGAGATAGCTTGCTGCGGGGTTGTTTATTCTCCCAGGATTGGATTTCCCGCAGCTTGCAACAAAATCTGTAGGAGCGGCTTCAGCCGCGAATGCTTGGTTACCATAGCTATCGTGGCCAATATCCAAAGGGCACGATGAGCCGCTCCTATCAACACCATTATCCCATCAGCCTGCTGAGGGGTGGTTTACGGCATCATCGGATACTCATAATGCTTGGTATCCCGCCGACGCCGGCTCGACCGCTGGGTAACGATGCCCTTCACCGTAAACCCAGCCGTGAGTTCGATATCATCGAAGGCCGGGTTTAAATGATGCAGCCACTGGCGCTCACCACGCCGCTTGTACTGGGCAAAAAAGAATGCATTATCCTGCTCGATCACCGCATAGGCACCGTTGACCAGCGGATGCCCGGGATCGACGATGATAATGTGTCCGTCTTCGAATTCCGGTGACATGCTGTCGCCGATGACGCGGAGGGCAAACGCCTCCAGCTCCTCTGCGCTACAATCTGTTTGTTCCATACTGAGCCAATTCACGACGGGGGACAATATTACAGCTGCCGGTTTCCTCGTCGAAGAGAATGGCGATTTCACCCTGCTGTAACAGCCTAAGTATCTGTTCGGCCTTTTGTGCCAGGGAGATTTCTTCCGCGCCGTAGTCCGTTCCGTCGCGACTGACGAATTCTTCAATGAGGTTGTTCAGGGCTTCCGGGCTGAGCTGTTTGTGTGGGATCAACATGTGGGTGCTTGGCGACGGGGTACCGTTTCCCGTCTATTTGAAGGTGTAGTGCTTTTCGATGTCGGCGGTGATTTCCCACTCGCAGGACATGCCCGCCGGAAAATGCACCAGATCGCCACGGCCGATGGTGACGGGCTTTCCTTCGCTGGGCGTCACAATGGCCTCACCTTCCAGGATGTAACAGATCTCTTCGTTGTCGTAGTGCCAGTCGAAGCGCGAGGCTTCTTTGCTCCAAAGCGGCCATCCGTCCACGCCCATGGCGTCCAGTTTGGCGGGGGAGACGTGATGTTCGATGTTGATTTGCGGCATGGGTCGATCCATACGTGTTATGGGTGAAGCAGGCAGTATAGCGTATTGCACATTTGCGTTGCGGGTGGCGAATATGCTTCGTTTTAGGGTTCAAACTTAGCCCGATTCGCCGATATACAAGGGTGAAATAAGGTGATATAGCGTATTTTCATCTCAATCGGGTAAATGGATGACAAGCTTTTCTGACAAGCCTTTTCGGGAGAAGCGGCTCTTCCCGCGGATAGCGACCCAGTGCCAGGTGCTTTACCGTGCACCCGACTCGAAAGGCTGGAGTGTGGCTCGATTGGTAGATTTTTCGGCGATTGGCATGCGCATCGAATGCGATGAGTTACTGGTCCCTGGTACGCCGGTCGCGATTCAGATAAAGCCTGGCGATGACAAGGTTATTCCTGCCATTTTGGCTAAGGGTTGTGTGGTGCGCTGCGAGCCAAATATCGATCTTCGCTATGAAATTTCCTGCAAGCTGACGAAGGTGAGGCCCGCTTGAAGGGCGGGAAAATGGCGCCCCGGAGACGATTCGAACGTCCGACCTGCCGCTTAGGAGGCGGCTGCTCTATCCAGCTGAGCTACCGGGGCATGAAGTGAGAGTGGGTTGCTGCAACGCTAAACAGGTTTATTGGTGGAGCCGAGGAGGATCGAACTCCCGACCTCTGCATTGCGAACGCAGCGCTCTCCCAGCTGAGCTACGGCCCCGTTTGTGGCGGCAAGTTTAACACCGGATTTGGCAACTTATCTACAGTCCTCACCCTTTTGGCCAGGGGTCTCTTCAAGTTCTTGTTTGATCAGCTCGACGATCTGCTGGATGTCGCTGTTTTCACGGGCATTCTCTTCGGCGGCTATTTTTCCCAGAGTGGAAATGGTGAGTCCCAGGTGTTTTACATGCCGGCGGCAATAGATGCACATCAGCAGGTGCATGCGGAAGGCGGCCCGTTTCCAGGGCGGCAGGTTCTGATCCAGATAATCGCTGGCCTGTTCGGTAATTTCACGGCAACTCGGTATCATTTTCATCACTGGTAAAACTCTTCAATTGCCGCTTGTATGCGATTGCGTGCACGGTGCAGCAGTACCCGTCCATTGGACTCGGAAACCTCCAAAACCTTACAAATACTTTCCATGTCCAGTCCCTGCATGTCGCGCAAGGTCAGCGCGGCTCGTTGCAGGTGGGGCAGGGCGCGGAGGGTGGTATCGATGCAGGCGCGCAGTTCCTGGCTGGCCAGCAGGTCATCCGGTGTGTCTGCATGCCAGACGGTGGGTGGGCTGGCCCAGCGGCCTGAGGTATTGAATTGGCTGGGGTCGATGTTGGCTTGGTCGCCCAGCGTGTCTTCCAGACTAACGGTGCGGGACTCGTGCCGCAGGCGGGTTTTGGCAGTATTACTGACGATGCGTAGAATCCAGGTCTTCAGGCTGGATCTCCGCTCAAAACGCGGCAGGGCCTTGATCACGGCCAGCCAGGCCTCCTGGGCGACTTCGTCGGCGATGGCCGCGCCGACAATGGCGCGGGCCAGGTGCACCATCAGGCCATGATAGGCAGAGACCACCTGCGTATACGCGGCTTCATCATGCGCCAACAGTCGGGGAATCAGCTCGTCGTCGCTGGGTAGCTGCTGGTTCAAGGTAACATTTGTCCTGGTTGCGCGTCTTTAGGGGTGCCCGTGCGGCGCGGTAAAGTCGTACCTGAACCCGTGGCTTCAGGTATTCTGCCTGCCACGGTGGGTGGCTTCAAGCTGCTTGCTGCATTACGGGCGCATGGACCGGGATCGATCATAGTCCCCGATTCCGTTGGCCCACTTGGTTATCACCCACATTTTAAGTGCTTTGAGATTAGAGATATGCTGGAAACCCTGCCATTACTACAACAAACCAAATTTCCCTCCCTGTCACGTGAGGGCGTGACCACGCTGCAGGTCAACCTCGGTTATCTGTGCAACCAGCAGTGTCTGCATTGCCACGTCAATGCCGGCCCCAAGCGCACGGAGTTGATGGACAAGGCGAATATCGATGCAGTGCTGGATTATCTGCGCAGCGTCAGGGAGGGCACAACTATCAGCACGTTGGATCTGACCGGTGGTGCGCCGGAGATGAACCCGCATTTTCGTTATATGGTGAGGGAGGCGCGCAAGCTCGGTGTGCACGTGATGGATCGCTGCAACCTGACGATTCTCGCGGAGCCCGGCCATGAGGGGCTGGGTGAATTTCTGGCCACGCAGCAGGTGGAGGTGGTGGCCTCCATGCCCTGTTATCAGAAGGAGAATGTCGATGACCAGCGTGGCAAGGGCGTGTACGACGCCAGTATTCGTGGTTTGCAGCGACTGAACCGACTGGGATACGGCAAGTCCGACAGCGGTCTGGTGCTCAACCTGGTCTACAATCCGGGCGGCCCCTTCTTGCCGCCGGGGCAAGGTGCTCTGGAGGCGGATTACAAGCAACAGCTGCGCACAGAGCATGGTATCGAATTCAATCAGCTGCTGACGTTGGCCAACATGCCCATCCAGCGCTTTGGCAGCACACTGATTTCACGCGGGCAGTTTGATGAATACATGGCGCTGCTGACGGCCTCGCACAGTGATGCTAATCTTGCCACCGTGATGTGCCGCAGCCTACTGAGTGTCGATTGGCAAGGTTATGTCTACGACTGCGATTTCAACCAGATGCTGAAACTGCCCATTACCCGCCAGGCTGCCGGGCCTGCCCCGTTTGCGGAAAAGGGCAAGACTCATCTCTCTGATCTGCTCGGTGTCGATCTGGCGGGCGAGCCCATCGTGGTCAGCGGCCACTGCTATGGCTGCACCGCCGGGCAGGGCAGCAGTTGTGGCGGTGCCCTGTCATGATGATTCGTCCGGCGCATTTGTGTTGACCATTGGCGTATGCGGATCTCGATCATCATTCCGGTACTGAATGAGGCGCAGGCGATTGCCGGCTGTCTTGACAGGCTGCAGCCGTATCGGGCGCAGGGCCACGAGGTTATCGTGGTCGATGGCGGCAGCCGCGATGGCACGGCAGAGACCGCCCGGCCATTGGCGGATCGTGTGTTGGTGTCGCCGGCGGGTCGTGCACGGCAGATGAATCATGGTGCCCATGCCGCGCAGGGTGATGTGTTGCTGTTCCTGCATGCGGATACACAGCTGCCCGATGCGGCCTGCGATGTGATTCTTTCTGCGCTGCAAAAGACGACCCGATGGGGACGCTTCGACGTGCGTCTTTCCGGTTCCGCCCCCGGCTTTCGGCTGATTGAATCCATGATGAACCTGCGTTCCCGGATGACCCGAATTGCCACCGGTGATCAAGCTATGTTCGTGACAAAAGACCTGTTTCATGCGGTGGGCGGTTTTGATGATATCCCCCTGATGGAAGATATTGCCCTCAGCCGCCGCCTGAAAAAAATGGCGCCTGCCGTCTGCCTGCGCCAGCGTGTCGTGACATCCAGCCGGCGATGGGAGGAGAATGGCATTCTCAAGACCGTGCTGCTGATGTGGCGGCTGCGCCTTTCTTACTGGCTGGGTGCCGATCCTGCACGCCTGGTCAGTCAATATTACCGTTGATCCCATGCAGTTTCCCGAAGCACGTATCCTGCTGTTTTGCCGTGCGCCGGTGGCAGGCCAGGTCAAGACACGGCTGGCCCGTTCCATCGGCAACACGGCGGCGCTTCGCTGGCACCGGGCGCTGGCGGAACATTGCCTGAAAGCTGTCGCTCCCGCGCAATTGGCGCCGCTGCAACTGTGGTGTAGCCCTGATATTCACGATGATTTTTTTTCCCGCCAGCGGGCCCGCTTTCCCCTCACCCTGCATGGTCAGTCCGGCCCTGACCTCGGTGCGAGGATGAGCCATGCCTTTGATGTCGCGCTAGGCGATGCCGAGTATGCGCTGGTGATTGGCACCGACTGTCCGGCATTGAGTGCCGACTATCTTTATCAGGCGCTCGCGGCTCTGCGTGACGGGGCGCCGGCGGTGATTGGTCCCGCGGAGGATGGTGGCTATGTCATGCTGGGGCTGCGCCGCAACCACCACCCGCTATTTGAAGATATGCCCTGGGGGTCTAATGCCGTCTTCAAGAAGACGTGCCAGCGAATGGATGACGGTTATCTTGCCCTGGCGCCACTCTGGGATGTGGACGTTGTCGAGGATCTGCAGCGACTGAAACGGGAGGCCGACTGTCTGCCTTTATCAGACGAGTTGAAGGCCTGTCTTGCTACGTATCCACCCGTCAACCTTGGTGGGTCTAATGGTTAGCAGGTAGGTTGGGCAAAGGAGCGAAGCGACGTGCCCAACGAGATGCATGGAGATGTTGGGCACGCTACGCTTTGCCCAACCTACTTGCTTGGTCGAGTGCCTATCGCGACATCTTGCGGCGTGATTCCCGCTGTATCTCAAGCACAAAACGCTCGATAGCGCGCGCCTGCACCTTGTCCAGTTGCTCAAATCTGCCGCCGACCTGAATGTTGCGACTGGGCTCATGCTGGGTGATGCGGCGCAGGGTGAAATGGCCTTGAACACGTTTTTTGTCGGGGAGGGTAATGGTGCAGGTCAGAATCTGCGCTTTTTCTCCTTCGGGAATGGCGGTTTTTGGCGGGAATCGCACGCACATGCCCTCGGCTGAAATGTCCTGCAGTTCACCGTAAAAGGCATTGCCCCGCTCATCCGCCAGTTCAACATGGATGGACTGTGCCGCACTTACAGGGACTCTGAAAGTGCGGCGGCGCTGGCGATAGCGAATGATTGTTGGAAACGGAACCTTATAGAAAGCAACGCCGTTATCGACGCCGATTTCGCTGATCTCGAGGATCATCTTGATTTCAATGCCTTCGCGGCGTGCACTTAGTCCGATCTTGCTGGATGTACTGAGTTGGCTATGGCCTTCGCGGGGATGGAGTTCGTCAAGCAGTAGGTAAGCTTGCTCAGGATTCACTTCGAGGAGGGTGCTGTTATACAGGTATTTTGCCGAAGGAATGGCAATGCTGACAATACTGTGCTGTTGTTGCAGGGGGCGTAGAATGGCCGTGATACGAGTTGCCGAGGTGACTTCCTCGTACTGCTGTTGGTAGCCATTACCTTCCGCTTGTCGCTGGGCCATGTATTGTGTGTTCGGTTAGGGAATCTCTTCGCTGGCGGTTGATGACTGCCGGCATCAGGCAACGGCAATTGACTGTCCCCGCACGGGACGGTGATCCGACTTTCCACTGTCTTGATAGGTATTTGATGAGGGATTTTCGTGGTTTTCACCACGCAGGAGGTTCAGTGCCTGTTGCATCTGGGCGTGTGAGCCCTCGAGAATGCGCTGGTTGAGCAGGTTTTGTTCATGACATTGTTTCAGCGTGGCGTGCAGGGATCGCCATCCAGCGACGAGCTGCGGATTTCTGCTGTTGATAATGAAGGCCTCCAGTTGGCGCCGGTCGCAGGGTGAGCCGATGATCTTTTCCAATTCTGGCAGTGATAATAGTTCTTTTTGTTCAAGGTCGTTGAGGTGCTTGAGTTTGACATCCATTGCCTGCTCGAAGGCCCGCAGATCGTTGCCTTTCAGTGCGTTGTATTCTTGCTTAAGCGCGTCCAGCATGCACTTGGCATCCTGCCGTTGTGTCTCAAGCAGAATGAGTAACCGATGGTCTGATGTTGGATTGCCCATGCTCTCAGGATGACCTCAAATTGTTCTCGAACTGGATGAACTTTTCTGCCACGCGTAAGGGATTGATTTCATACATCCCTGCGTCGATAGCCGATTTGAGACTCTGTACACGTTCCCCATCGATTACGGATTGGGCATTGATCTCCACTTCGACACTCTTCAACTGACTGGCCTGCGGGGTGAGTGTGACGGTGTCCACCCTGTTTGCAGGTGCCACCGGCGACAGAGTCTGTGCCGCATTTCCACTACTGCCTGTGGCGCTCTTTGCGCTTCCTCCCGTGCCTTGCGGCTGGGATGGGGGAACCCCTGTGATATCAACTGCCATGGTGATGCTCCTTTGACGCTACTGCTATGACTATCGGCACAGGGTATTGAAACTTAAGAAAACTCTGATCAATTTGTGAAACACGTTGTTGCCGTTTGATTGCCGGCGTTTCAATGTGGATCACAGATTTTTCAGGCATGTATGTACTATTATCGTTGCTCTGCACTACATGTGAACCTGCACGGTTCCCGCCTTGATGGCAATACCCTCGATAACGCGTTTTGAGCGTGTGTTACGCACCGTGATTCGCTCGCCCAAGGCGGCATTCTGTAATGCCTTTCCCTTGCTGCGAACCTGCAGAAAGCCCGTGTTGGCGAGAATGGTGACATCGTCACCACGGTGCACCAACAAACGGGCCTTCAGCATGCGGGGTGTCAGGGGGGTGCCCGCGGGCAGGGAGCGCACGGCCAGCTTACCGATGACCTCACCTGACTGGCGATAGTATCCGTGACTGAGTGTTGAGATCTCCTGCCGCCGGGCAATGATGTCTGCGCGGGTGATGGTGTCACCCCGGCTGATGGGGCGGGATGTGGTCAGCACATCACCGAAGACACGGATATTGGCGGGAATGTAAACGGTCCACGGTTTTTCACCAGGGCATTGCACACCCACAGTCAGCTTTCCCTGCAAGCGGCTCCCGGCCGGGACAAAGGCCTGCAGCTCCGCTTCGCAAAATCCCAGACGCAGACGCGAATCCAGGCGGCCAAGGTGAATTTCCTGGCTGGTGCCGGATTCAGGGGGGATTTGCAACTGCAAAAAACGACGTGCAGTCTCATGCAGGGAGGCCAATGACTGATATTGCGGCGTATTGCTGGTGGGGGTTGCGGCATGGGCCACTGCTGAAAACAGGCCGATTACGACAAGCAAAAGCAGGCCGTTGGCAGGGACTTGCCACTTTGTGACGCAGATTTGCCGGCTGGCATCCCCGCCAAGCACCCATGAAATGATATCCGTGATGGTGTTCATATGATTAAGCCGCTGTTTTATCAAACTATGTTGAATGGCTGTTGATGGTGATTGCCCTTCCCTGTGACAGCCTCTGGCGGAACAGTAGCAACAGACGTGCCATGCAGCTTTCCTCAAGGAACTCCCGCTGGGTGTCGATAGAGCGCTTACTGAAATACAGGTGTTTACAATTCTGGAGTTGAGTGATGGCTGGAGTACTTGATGGTGTTGATAAGCGCACGCAGCTGGTGGGTGAAAACCGGCTTGAATTGCTGCTGTTCCGCCTGGCGACGGACCAGTTATATGGCATCAACGTCTTCAAGGTGCAGGAGGTCATTCGCTGCCCGCCGCTGACGCGTATGCCGAATGCCAATCCGGTGGTGCGGGGTATTGCCAGCATGCGCGGCAAGACTATCCCCGTCTACGACCTGGGCATGGTGTTGGGTTACTCGCCTATGGATGACATCAGCAATGCCTTCGTGGTGATTGCCGACTATAACCGTACGCTGCAGGGCTATATCGTCGACGGGGTTGAGCGCATCGTCAATATGAACTGGGAGGAAATCCTGCCGCCGCCCAGGGGGGCGGGGAATAACAGTTATCTGACCGCCGTGACCCGTGTCGATAAACGTCTGGTGGAAATTCTTGATGTGGAGAAAATTCTCGCAGAGGTGGTGGGGACGGTCTCTGAAGTGTCCAGCGAAATTATTGAAAGCGGAAACGTGGGTGATATCCCGAAGATTCTCGTGGCCGATGATTCCAGCGTCGCGCGTCGTCAAATCACCCGCACCCTTGATCAGCTCGGGATTGAGTCTGTGGTCATGAAAGACGGGCTGGAGGCGTTGCAATATCTGCAGGCGTTGTCGAAGCAGCATGATGACCTCTCGACAGAGCTGACGATGGTGATTTCCGATGTGGAAATGCCCAACATGGATGGCTATACGCTGACCACGGAGATCCGTAAGGATTCCCATATGAAGGATCTATATGTGATCCTGCATACGTCATTGAGCGGTGTGTTCAATCAGGCCCTGGTGGAAAAAGTGGGGGCCGATAAATTTATGCCGAAATTTAATGCCGACGAGTTTGCCGAAACGATTCTTGAGGCCATCAAGACGGTAAAGGCCGGTAAGGCTGCATAATCCGAAATCCAGCCAAAAAACTTATGACAGGGAATGCCGTGCTTGCCAAGGATCTCACCAGTGAGGATTACAATGCCTTTCGCTCTTTTTTGGAGGGTGCGAGCGGCATCGTGCTGGGTGATAACAAGCACTATTTGGTGACCAGCCGTCTCACGCGCCTGATGAGGGAGCAGGGCATCGAGTCCTTCAGTGTGCTCATGCAGCTCATCAATCGGGACAGCAAAATGCGGCACCGTATCATGGATGCCATGACCACCAACGAAACCTCCTGGTTTCGTGACAGCTATCCCTTCGATATTCTCAAGGAACAACTATTACCGGAGTTTGCCAGCAAACAGGCCCGGCAGGTGCGTATCTGGTCCGCGGCCAGCTCCAGCGGCCAGGAGGCCTATTCGCTGAGCATGATCGTCAGTGAGTATTTTCAGAAACGGCCGGGCAGCCTGCCGGCCAATGCTGTGCAGATTCTTGGTACGGATATTTCTCCTACGGTGCTTGAGCAGGCCCGCAGCGGTATTTACGAAGGTGTGGCCGCCTCACGAGGGCTGTCGGAGGAACGCAAGCGACGTTTCTTTAAGCAAACCGAAACCGGCTGGCAGGTCAAGGATGACATCCGCAAGCGCGTCAGTTTCCGGGAACTGAACCTCATGCAGGGCTATGCTGCGCTGGGGAAATTCGACATCATCTATTGCCGAAATGTGCTGATCTATTTTTCCGCTGATCTGAAGCGGGATATTCTTGCCCGCCTGGCGCGCACCCTGAACCCCGGTGGCTTTCTGGTTCTGGGTGGCTCAGAGTCCATTTCCAGTTATTCTGAAGACTTCGAGTTGGTGCGCTGGCGCAACGGTGTTATCTATAAGCTTGTCTGAAAAGCAGGCCTTAGCCATGTAGGGTGATGAGATGGGCACGTTTTATGTGCCCACGCGGTTGGTGCATATTCCGCGTGGGCATGAAAAACCTGCCCAACGGGAAGCATGGAGATGTTGGGCACGCTACGCTTTGCCTACATGGATGTAGGCACCAAAAGTAGGCGCTCTTAGGCGCGGAGCGATAGCAGGACGCAGTAGCTTTGCCCAACCTACCTGACTCAGTCCTCAGTCCTCCTCCCCCTTTGCCGCTTGCGGCCTCAAGTTGCCGCTCTTGCTATTTTTCGGTCTGCCAAAAAAATATAACCGACTGTAAATAAAGACAAAATACAAAGTGGCACGTCCTTTGCTTTGTTCTCAATGACAAAAGTGGCAACGGAGAAGAAACATGCGGTTTGGTTTGGAAAAGGTGCTCGGCATCAGCCAGCAGGCGTTGGCCATCCATTCCCGACGTTCCGAGGTGCTGGCCAATAATCTGGCCAATGCCGAAACTCCCGGATTCAAGGCGCGTGATATCGACTTCAGGGCCGCCCTGCAGCAAGCCGGCCAGCAAAGCAAGGCGCAGGGCAGTGCAGGCCGTCTCACCACCACCCATGCCAGACACCTGGGCAGTAGTGGCGTATCGACGGGCGGCATTGATGATCTCATCGGTGAAATGAAGTTCCGCAGCCCCACTCAGCCGTCGCTGGACGGAAACACGGTGGACCCCTTGCGTGAAAAATCCGCGTTCATGGAAAACGCCCTGCTGTATCAGGCCAATCTCCGTTTTCTTACCGGCAAGGTAAAGATGCTCAAGACAGCACTGAAAGGTGAGTAGTCTTTGGGCGGATAACAAGGAATCAAGAGTAAATCATCATGTCGCTATTTAAAGTTCTGGATATCGCCGGGTCGGGTATGAGTGCACAGGCGCTGCGGCTCAATACCACCGCCAGTAATCTCGCCAACGCGGAGACGGTAAGTTCAAGCACGAATGAAACCTATCGTGCACGGTATCCTGTGTTTTCCGCCACACTGAGCGCCCTGGGCGAGGCAAGCAGGGGATCGGGTGTCGACGTGAAGGGTATCGTGGAAAGCCAGTCACCATTGCGCAAGGAATTTGCCCCAAGCCATCCGCAGGCAGACGAAGAGGGCTACATCTACAAGCCCAATGTCAACATGGTGGAAGAAATGGCCAACATGATTGCGGCATCGCGGTCCTACCAAAGCAATGTGGAAGTGGCCAAGACATCCAAACAATTATTGATGCGTACCCTGAGTCTGGGCGAATAAGGCGGAGATGACGATGACAAACGTGGACAACAACCTGACATCCGTTCTCGGCGGGCTTGGCCTGGGCGAACAGTCGGTCAAGCAGAAGGCCCCGGATGAATTGGGTCAAAGCGAATTTCTGCAGTTGATGATTGCCCAGTTGAACAACCAGGACCCCATGAAACCAATGGAGAATGGTGATTTTATCGCCCAGATGGCGCAGTTCAGTGCCGTCACGGGTCTGACCAAGCTGCAGCAGTCATTCGATGGTCTGGCCGTGTCACTGCAATCCAATCAGGCATTGCAGGCATCATCACTGGTCGGGCGTACGGTTATGGTGCCCTCGGGTATCGGCACCCTGCCGGAAGGTGGGACGCTGTCCGGGGTGGTGGATCTGGATTCATCGAGTAGTAATTTGACGATTACCATTCAAGATGCCAGCGGGCAGGTCATGCGCCGATTGGAGTTGGGTCCCCAGCAAACGGGGGATGTGTATTTCAATTGGGATGGCATAACTGATAGTGGTGTGCAGTCCCAGGCAGGGCGCTATTACATCAGTGCCGAAACACAGACCGAAAGCGGTACAGAGGCACTGGAAACCCTGGTGAGCTCAGCCGTTGATAGCGTCACCATGGGCCAGGGTGGACAAGCTATAACGCTGAACCTGGCCGATGGGAATACCGTCGACCTGTCCAGTGTGCGATCAATCCAGTAAACAGTTGGGAATGAGGAGATAAATCATGCCATTTCGTATTGCATTAAGCGGGCTGAATGCCGCACAGACCGAACTTTCGATCACCGGCAATAACATCGCCAATGCCAGTACCACGGGTTTCAAACGCTCGCGTGCGGAGTTTGCCGATGTCTATGCCGTGGCCTTTGAGGGTATCAGTGATATCGCCACCGGTAACGGCGTTAGCGTCGCCGCCGTGTCGCAGAACTTTACCCAGGGTAATATCGACTTCACCGAGCGCAATCTCGATATTTCGGTGCGGGGACAGGGCATGTTTGTGCTGAATGATTCATCTGGCCAGTCATTTACCCGCGCAGGCGCCTTCCATGTCGACCGTGAAGGCTATGTGGTTAATCAGGCCGCGCAGAGGTTACAGATATTCCCGGCGGTGACGGGAGGCACCTTCAATACCGGTGTGCTGACGGACCTGCAGCTGTTGACATCTGATGGCCCGCCCCAGGCGACGACCTCAATCAACGCCAGCATCAACCTGAGTTCGTCTGACTCACAGCCGCCAACGGCACCCTTTGACCCTCTGGATGCCACCAGTTTCAATAGCTCGACGTCCACCATCATTTATGATTCGCTGGGCACCCCACACACCTCGACGCTGTATTACGTAAAAACCGCCGTCGCCAACCAGTGGGACGCCTATCAGTACATCGATGGCAATGTGGTTCCCAGTGGCGGCGCCTCACCCATCACCATGACGTTCAATTCGGATGGCAGCATCAATGGACCTCTGACCATCAATTATGACGCCGTGCCCTCGGGTACCGGTGCCGACCCCATTCAGGTCGCCCTGGATTACACCAATGCCACCCAGTACGGTAGTCCCTTTGCCGTCAATGGCCTGTCGCAGGATGGCTTTACCACCGGTCGGTTGAGCGGTATCGATATCGACGGTGAAGGTGTCGTGTTCGCTCGTTTCACCAATGGCCAGGCAACACCGCTGGGCAAGATCGCCCTGGCGAATTTCCCCAACGTACAGGGGCTACGGCAACTGGGTGACACCAACTGGGCACAGACATTCGAGTCCGGAGATTTATTGATGGGCGAGGCGAATACGGCCAGTTTTGGTCTGATTCAGTCCGGTGCACTGGAAACCTCCAATGTCGATATTGCCGAAAGCCTGGTGAACCTGATTACCGCGCAGCGTAACTATCAGGCGAATGCACAGGTGATCAGTGCGGCAGACACCATTACCCAGACCATCATCAATATTTGATGGCTGATTACTGTTAGCTGTTAATTGTTAGACAAGAACCGGGATACGACTCATGGATCGCATGCTTTACGTTGCCATGTCAGGCGCCAAGCAGACCGCACTGGCGCAGGCGGTTAACAGTAATAATCTGGCCAATGCCAATACCACAGGGTTTCGTGAAGACCTGGCGGCCTTTCGCAGTATGCCCGTATTCGGTGCGGGTGCACCGACACGGGTATACGCCATGACCGAGAACCCGGGCGTCAATCTTGAAAGCGGCGCCATACAGGCCACCGGGCGTGATCTTGATATGGCGATTCAGGGCAGTGGATGGCTCGCCGTGCAGGCGCCCGATGGGCAGGAGGCTTATACCCGTGCCGGCAATTTGCGCATCGAATCCGGCGGTCTTCTGGTCACAGGAAGTGGTTACCCGGTGATGGGTAACGGTGGGCCGATCGCGGTTCCGCAGGCGGAATCACTGGAAATCGGTGTCGATGGAACCATCACCATCCGCAGCATTGGCGAGTTTGCCAATTCGCTGACGGTGCTCGATCGCATCAAGCTGGTTAATCCGGACGGGGCGGAGCTGATAAAAGGCAAGGATGGCCTGATGCGCTTGAAGGATGGCTTTGAAGCCGATGCCGACGCCTCGGTACGGCTGGCCTCCGGGGCATTGGAAACCAGCAATGTCAACACGGTGGATGCCATGGTCAACATGATTGCCCTGGCTCGCCAGTATGAGGCGCAGGTAAAAATGATGAAGGCGGCGGGTGAAATGGCCTCCAAATCCAATGAATTGCTGAGCCTGAGCTGATGCACGGCCTGAAGCACAACCCGACAAACTCTTAGAGAGGTAGAGACAATGAATTCGGCACTATGGATAGCAAAAACCGGACTGGATGCGCAGCAGACGCGTCTGTCGGTGATTTCCAATAATCTGGCCAATGCCAACACCACCGCCTACAAACGCAGCCGGGCAGTGTTTGAAGACCTGCTATATCAAAATGTGCGTCAGGTCGGTTCACAGTCCACAGAAAATACCAAACTTCCCTCCGGCCTGATGCTGGGCACCGGCGTACGTACCGTGGCGACGGAAAAGAACCACAGCCAGGGCAACATGATCCAGACGGAAAACAATCTCGATGTTGCCATTCAGGGGCGTGGCTATTTTCAGATCCTGCAACCGGATGGCTCACTGGCCTACACCCGCGACGGTTCATTTCAGGTCAATGAAGTCGGAGAACTCGTCACCGCTGGCGGCTATCAGGTGGATCCGGCTATCACCATTCCCAATGATGCGCAGAGTCTCGCCATTGGCTCGGATGGTGTGGTTTCCGTCATGTTGCCGGGCAGTGCGGCGCCGACACAGATTGGCAACATCCAGCTGGCTGACTTCCAGAATCCCACCGGGCTGCAACCTGAGGGTGAAAATCTTTATAGTGAAACAGCCGCCAGTGGTTCACCGCAGACCGGTACACCGGGCCTCAATGGCCTGGGCAGTGTGGTGCAGGGGGCGCTGGAATCTTCCAATGTCAATGCGGTAAAGGAAATGGTGGAGTTGATTGAAACGCAGCGTGCCTACGAGATGAACTCCAAGGCCATCTCCACGGCGGACCAGATGCTGCAGTACCTGAACAACAATTTATAACAAGCACCTATAACAACCATCTATAACAACACATGAAACAACAAACTGGCCGAGGCTGACATGAACAACCACCCCGTCTTCGTCATTCCACTGCTGGGGATCCTGCTGCTGTTGGCCGGTTGCGCCACGCCGGTTCACGAGCCGGTCAGCGATCCACGTTTTTCGGCCGTGCGCCCGGTGATGTCGATGCCGATTCCCATCAATGATGGTGCGATTTACAAGGCCGGTTTCGAGCGCACCCTGTTCGAGGATTCCACGGCCCATCGTGTCGGTGATGTGTTGACGATTGTTTTACAGGAAAAGACCAACGCCAGTAAAAAGGCCAGCACCTCCACCAAAAAGGATGCCGCTATCGATCTTTCGGTTCCCACGGTTTTTGGTGCGCCGGTACGCTATGCCGGCAAGGATATTCTCAGTGCCTCGGTAGCCGCCGAGCGTGATTTTGGTGGGGAAGGCGACAGCACTCAGAGTAACAGCCTGACTGGCAATATCAGCGTGACCGTGGCTGAAGTGTTTCCCAACGGTAATTTGTTGGTGAGGGGTGAAAAACTGCTGACCCTGAATCAGGGGTCGGAGCATGTACGGATTTCCGGCATTATCCGCCAGGTCGATATTCGCCCGGATAACACCGTCAAGTCATCGCAGGTGGCCGATGCACGTATTGTCTATGGTGGCCAGGGCGTGCTCGCCGAAGCCAATGGCAAGGGCTGGATGCAGCGTGTATTCGATGGTCCCTGGTGGCCGTTCTAACGGGAGATAGACCGATGAAGAATAATCTGGGTATGCATAGGGCGCTGATTGCCGGCCTGATACTGACATTGATAGGGCTACCCGGAATGGTACAGGCCGAGCGCATCAAGGATCTGACGCAGATTGCCGGTGTACGCAGCAACCAATTGGTGGGTTACGGTTTGGTGGTGGGTTTGAGTGGCACCGGTGATCAGACCACACAGACACCGTTCACCCTGCAAAGCATGAAAAACATGCTCAACCAGTTTGGCATCAATGTCCCTTCGAATGTCAATCCACAGTTGAAGAATGTCGCCGCGGTGACCCTGCATGCGGATCTGCCGCCATTCGCCAAACCGGGGCAGACCATTGATGTCACCGTCTCCTCTATTGGTAATGCCAAAAGCCTGCGTGGTGGCAGTTTGTTGATGGCGCCGTTGAAGGGCGCGGATGGCAAGGTCTATGCGCTGGCGCAGGGCAACCTGGTGGTCGGTGGCTTTGGTGTCGAGGCCGATGGCTCCAGCATTACCATGAATGTGCCCAATGTCGGGCGTATTCCCAACGGCGCGACCGTTGAACGTGGCGTGGTGTCATCATTCGCTAACGGTAATTCGCTGATCTTCAATCTGAACACGCCTGATTTTACCACGGCAAATCGCATTTCCATGGCCATTAATCAACATGTCGGGCCTGAGACGGCCCACGCCCTGGATGGCGCCTCTGTCCGGGTTGCCGCGCCTCGTGACATGGGGCAGCGGGTGGCCTTCATGTCGCTGTTGGAAAATATCGAAGTTTCGCCGGGTGAGACGGCGGCAAAGATTGTCGTCAACTCGCGCACCGGTACCGTCATTATCGGCAAAAACGTGCGGGTTTCTCCGGCCGCAGTGACGCATGGTGGCCTGGTGGTGACCATCAGCGCCCGCCCGGAAGTGAGTCAGCCGCCGCCCGGTGGATTGCTTACCGGTGGCGCGGGGCAAACCGTTGTCGTTCCGCGTACGGAAATCAACGTGCAGCAGGCGGACAGCCGCATGTTCAAGTTCGCACCGGGCGTCTCGCTGGATGAAATCGTCCGCGCCGTCAATGAAGTCGGCGCTGCCCCGGGGGATCTGGTAGCGATACTGGAGGCGCTCAAGGCTGCGGGTGCACTGAGCGCCAGATTGATCGTGATTTAACTCGGATATTTCATGAAACATCCGGGAAAATTGCCATGACCGCGTCACTCTCATCGGCCTCGCTGTACACCGACCTGCAGAGCCTGGAGGGTGTACGCCGTCGAGCAGACAAGCATCCGGAGGAAACCCTGCGCTTTGCCGCCCAGCAGTTTGAAGCCCTGTTTTTGCAGATGATGCTGAAGAGTGCGCGCGATGCCAAGCTGGATGACGGCCTGTTCGACAGTGAGCAGACGGACTTTTATCAGGATCTGCACGACAAGCAGATGGCCATCAACATGGCCCAGGGGCAGGGTATTGGTATCGCCGAGCTGCTGGTGCAGCAGCTGCGGCAGAATCAGGGGCCGGGCAAGGACATGGAGGGCGTCTCCGCGCAGGCCGCGGCGGTGGATCGTATTCGCAGTCTGCGTGACTATCTGGATGCCCGCCTGCCATCGACGCCCCGGCCGGCGGCGATCGCTGAGCCCGCCGCGCAGAACGTCCCGCTGGACACGCCGGAAGCGTTCGTCAAGACACTCTGGCCGCAGGCCCGTCAGGCGGCCGACAAGCTGGGTGTGGACCCCGCGGTGCTGCTGGCGCAGGCGGCGCTGGAAACCGGCTGGGGGCGTTCTGTGTCCCGCCACACGGATGGCCGCAGCAGTTACAACCTGTTCAACATCAAGGCGGATGCCCGCTGGGACGGAGAGCGGGTCAGCGTCGAGACACAGGAATTCCGTAATGGCGCCTTTGGCCGCGAGCAGGCGCAATTCCGTGCCTATGATTCCTTTGCCGACAGTTTTGATGATTATGTAAATTTCTTGCAGAACAGCACCCGCTATCGCCCGGCGCTGGACTCGGCCCCGGACAGCCACCGCTTCGTCAGCGAGCTGGCGCGGGCCGGCTATGCGACGGACCCGGACTATGCCGAAAAGATCATCGGCATCATCGATGGCGAGCCCATGGCGCGTTCCCTGTCGGCGGTTGCCGCGGAGCGGGATTCCTTTAACGATTTTTAAAGAATTTGTGACGGCGGTCGCTAAATCAATCACGGGCAGCCCCTTTTCGAGGCTGTCCGTCAGCGCCTCCAGCGTTGGCCACGGCGGCCGGGCGGGGCGCGGAGTGTAACCATGGCAGACTTACTCAGTACGGCAATTTCCGGCCTCACGGCCTACCGGCGCAACCTGGCGGTGGTGGGCAACAATATCACCAACGTCAACACCGAGGGCTATAGCCGCCAGAGCGCCGAACTGGTGTCGCGCGCGCCCACGCCCAATGGTTCGGGGTTCGTCGGTAATGGCGTTGAAGTCAGCACCGTACGCCGCATCTACGACCAGTTCCTGGGTGGTCAGGTGACCAGCCGCACTTCCTCCTTTCAGCAGATGAACACCCTGTACAACCTGGCGGCGCGGGTCGATAACTCACTGGCCGGCGAGTCCTCCAGCCTGAGTCCGTCGATTCAGGCCTTTTTCAATGCGGTGCAGGACGTTTCCAATAATCCGACCTCCATTCCCGGTCGTGAAGTCATGCTCTCGGAGGCCTCCACGCTGGCCTATCGTTTTCAGTCCTTGAACCGGGAATTCGACAGCCTGCGTGACCAGGTCAACGCGCAGATGGAGGTGTTTACCTCGGAGGTCAACAGCATTGCCGGTTCCATCGCGGAGCTGAATCAGGATATCGTCATCGCCCGCGCCAGCGCCGCCGGGCAGCCGCCCAACGACCTGCTGGATCAGCGTGACCGGCAGATCAACCGCCTCGCTGAACTGGTGTCGGTCAATCGGGTAGAGGCGGACGATGGCTCGACCAATATTTTTATCGGCAGCGGCCAGGCGCTGGTGCTGGGCAGCGAAGCTGCCAGCCTGAGCACCACCCGTGGCAGCTTTGATCCCAGCCAGCGGGAGATCGTTTTTACCAGCCGCACCACGAGCATTCCCATCGGCAGCCAACTGAATGGCGGGCAACTGGGTGGCTTGATGGACTTTCGCCGTAACGTGCTGGACCCGGCACAGGATGGCCTGGGCCGCATCGCCATCGGCATGGCCGCTACCATTAATGCCCAGCACCAGCTGGGTGACGACCTGAACGGCAACCCCGGCGGCCTGTTTTTCGATGCCATCAATACCACCAGTCCGGCCGTTTTCTCCAACATCAATAATAACGCCGCCAGCGGCACGGTGGCGGTGACCATCAATGATGCCAGCCAGCTCAAGGCCTCGGAATACCGCCTGGGCTATGACGGCGCCAATTTCTCTCGGCTGCGCCTGTCCGACAATACGGTGGTGGACAGCGGCTTCGGCACGGCAGGACTCCCACGCACAGTGGCCGGCGAGGGCATCACCCTTGATCTGAGCGGCACGGTGGCCACTGGCGACAGTTTCCTGATCCGCCCGGTGCGCTATGGCGCCCGTGACATGAATGTCGCCCTCGCCTCGGGGGCCGGGTTTGCCGCCGCCGCCAGCGGCAACGCCAGTGGCGACAACAGCAATGCCCTGGCTCTGGCCGGCCTGCAGACGCAGAAACTGCTGGGCAATGGCACCGAGACCTATCAATCGTCCTACGGCAAGGTGCTGGCCGACGTGGGGGTAAAGACCCGCGAGGCCAAGGTCAACAGCGAGGCGCAACAGGCGCTGCTGGACAATGCCATCGAGGCGAACAGCGCCGTCTCCGGCGTCAACCTCGATGAAGAGGCCGCCGACCTGATCAAGTATCAGCAGGCCTACCAGGCCGCGGCCCAGCTGATCAAAGTCGCTGACACTCTGTTCCAGACCCTGCTCAACGTGGCTGGCAGGTGATTATTCCGCCGATCACGTAGGAGCGGCCCCTCAGGCCGCGATGGTTTTCCCTCCATGGGTGTTCGCGGCCCAAGGGTCCGCTCCTGGTGAAGTGGGTATTACAAAACAGAAAGAAAGGATCGTGATATGCGTATTTCCACCGCACAGATGCAGTCCCAGGCCGTCCGCAGCATGATGGATCGGCAGACGGAACTGAGCTATACCCAGCAGCAGGTGGCCACCGGCAAGCGTATCCTGTCTCCCTCGGACGACGAGATCGGAAGAGCACACGTCTGAACTCCAGTCACACTGATATATCTCGTATGCCGTCTTCTGCTTGAAAAAAAAAAATACTTTTTTTTCTTCTTTTTTAACCTC
>CAJVYS010000067.1 GCA_913009875.1 uncultured Gammaproteobacteria bacterium
GACACTGGCTCTCGATACACCTTCATCTACACGACAGCAGCCGATGCGCAGGCATAGAGAATAGAGATGAAGTACGTTTTTGGGCTAGAACGGCTCTGACTGTTTTGTTTTTTTTTTTTTCTCTATGTTTTTTTTTTTTTTTTTAATGATACGGCGACCACCGAGATCTACACTCTTTCCCTACACGACGCTCTTCCGATCTGATCATGGCGTCCTGCACCCCGGAGAAGATGGAGTAGGACTTGAACATGCCGACCGGGATGGCGAGGCTGTTCACCACGTGCAGGTAGGTGATCATGATCATCATGCCGAGGAAGAACCAGTTCGACACGTAGATGTGCGAGCTCTTGCGGTTGGCGATGGTCATCACGAAGTTAACGGTGTAGGCGATCCAGACCACGGCGATGGCGATATCGATCGGCCATTCCAGCTCGGCGTATTCCTTACCGGAGGTCAGACCCAGCGGCAGGGTGATGACCGCGGAAACGATGATCAGGTTCCAGCCCCAGAAGGTGAACCAGGCCAGCTTGTTGCTCCACAGCTTGACGCCGCAGGTGCGCTGTACGCTGTAGAAGGCGGTGGCCATGAGCACGCAGCCGCCGAAGGCGAAGATGACGGCGTTTGTGTGCAACGGACGCAGGCGCCCGAAGGTCAGGTAGGGAATATCGAAATTTAACACTGGCCATGCCAGCTGCGAGGCAATAAGGACACCCACCAGGGTGCCGACGACCAAGTAGATAACGGCGGCTACACTGAACCACCTCACTACATCAAAATGGTACTTCTCGGTTGTTTCCACGATTGTCACCTCCCGACTTTTCGCGTGGTTTTGATTTTATCGAAACTTAATAGATCATTCATTGATGCATTATGGATGCATCTTTAGAGCAGGTCCAAGACTTTACCTATTCCAGAGTCTTGTCAAGAAATTTTTGGCCCTCCAAATGGTTTGGCGGGCGGGTAGCGCCGCGTGGTAGAAAAAGCGTGTTTTTGTGTAGCTTGGTGAGGATATGGGGGAGCGGGGGACGATCTGTGATACGGCTATGGTGCATAATAAAAAAACACTCTCGGCAGTCGCGAAACCGGGCCTGATTCAGGGCCCCCTGAGCCATTATTACCCCAGCAATAAACAGAGGTATTTGGCATCCCAGTAGTCAAGATAGTTGAAAACCGGGAACGATCAACAAATGTGGGAAAAAAACTTGCACTACCGGCGACGTAAAAAAGCAGCGTCGGGTAATTTACGGCATTGATTCCCTGCTAAATCTTTCCGTTGTTTGTTACATATTAATGACTTTGTGCGCGGAATATTGTATGCGGATAGCTGAACGCTGGCTGAACGCGTGATTATGGGTGTCGTTCATAGCATGGCGGTTATCGGTCGCGCAAGGGCGGATGCCTTTTTATGGCGGGGGTTGTGGCGGGGGCCACGGGGCAGGAATTATTCGTCCAGCCTGACATTGCGCAGTTGGACGGCGGCGTCTTCGGGGCTGATGGTGTTCACAAACAGGCCCGCACCCAGTTCGAAACCAGTGGGGATGCTGGTACGCGGACAGATTTCCAGGTGCCAGTGAAAGCTTTCCTGTCCGCTGGCTTCTTCGTTGTTGGGTGGCAGGGAGTGGAGGAAATAGTTGTATTGCACGCCGTCCAGCACCGCCTCCAGTCGTGCCATGGTGCGTTTCAATAGACACCCGAGATCGGTGAGATCCTCGGCCGTGACGGCCCGGTAGTCGGCTTGGTGATGCAGGGGAAGGATATGGATCTCCCATTCGTAGCGACTGGCGAAAGGCTTGATGGCGATGAAGCGCTCACTGCGCTCGATGACATACTGGCCCACGTCCAGCTTGCGGCGGACTTCGCCCGATTCGCGATCGTAGATGGTGACTTCGAAGGTCAGGGCCTCGTCGATCAGTGAGCAAAAAATACAGCGGTGGTTCTTTTCGAAGAAGCGCTGACTGGCGTCCACCTCGGCCTGCACGTTGTCCGGCACTACCGGCATGGCAATGACCTGACTGTGGGTGTGCGGGATGCTGCCGCCGGCGGCGGGGCCGAAATTCTTGAATACCAGCACATAGCGTAGGCGCTTGTCGGTTGCGTACAGTTCCTCCATGCGGTCGTGATAGGCGCCGAACAACATGGCCAGATGCTCAATGCCCATTTCATGCAGGCCGATGCCGTGATGGTTGTGATCGATGATGACTTCGTGGCGGCCATAACCATCAATTGTCTGCTGCAGACCAAAGGAAAAGCTGGGGTGCTGGCGGTCGTCGCCCAATACCGGATAGAGGTTTTCGACAATGCGAATCTGCCAGTTCTCAGGCGTGGGATAAGTGGCGATCTCCGGCGGTGTCATGTGTTCGTTGCCGGTGCAGAAGGGACAGGTGTCGACGTGCTTTCGGGTATCGCGTGGCGCCGCCTGTTCGGCCTGTTTGGGGCGCATGCCACGTGCCGTGGCGACCAGTACGGATTGCGTTGGAACGATGGGGTTGATGCGGATTTCGCGAACGGCATTTTCCTGAGTGGTTTGCTTGTCGGCCATGCCTGCTGTCTCCCGATTGCACTGCAAAACGTGCAAAAAGAGTAACAGGACCGCGCGCGGGCGCGCGCAAAAAATTTTGATTCACGCATTAAAAGGCGGGGGTATGTGGTGCCATAGGGCGTAATCTATTATCGGAAGCGCCCTATAGATCCCAGTCGGTAATGTGTAACTGCAGATTGGTGTCCTCGTCTTCGATGACCACGCGGTCGCGTACCGAGTGGCCGCTGCGATAGACGGACTCCGGGTCGCCGCTGACCAGTGGGTGCCAGTCCGGCAGCGGCTTGCCCTCGCTGAGCAGGCGATAGGCGCAGGTCTTGGGCATCCAGCCGAAGCGGGGAATGTTTTCCACCGTCAGTACCGCGCACATGGGCACGCGGGTGGCGCGGTTGGCGTAGTCACCACAGGTGCAGCGTTGCATGTCGAACAGATGGCAGACGACGTTGCAGTAATAGACCTCACCGGTCTCGTCGTCTTCCAGCTTGTGCAGGCAGCACTTGCCGCAGTTGTCGCACAGGGACTCCCATTCCTGTTTGTTCATTTTGCTGAGGGGTTTGTTTTCCCAAAAGGGTTTGTTATCGGACATGGTAGGTACGGCTGACAGGTTCGGAGGCGGCTATTCTAGCAGGCCGCTGGAAAATCCTCAGGCGCCCCGCCGCCAGGCATGAAAGCGCCCCACCCAGTCGAGCAGTCTTTCCGGCTTGTGGTTTTTCTTCCACGCCCCGGCGACGAACTTGTTGGCCTCGGCCATGGTCGGGTAGATGTGAATGGTAGCGAGTATTTTATTCAAGCCCAGGCCGTGTTTCATGGCCATGACAAACTCGGCGATCAGGTCACCGGCGTGCGAGCCGACGATGGTGACGCCGAGGATCTTGTCCTTGCCGGGCACCGTCAGCACCTTGACCAGGCCATGATCTTCGCTGTCGGCAATGGCGCGGTCGAGGTCATCGATGCCATAGGTGGTGATCTCGAAGGCAATGCCCTTTTCGCGCGCCTCCTGTTCATTGAGTCCGACGCGGGCCACCTCCGGGTCGGTGTAAGTGGCCCAGGGGATCACGGAATAATCGACACGGAAGGATTTGAACGGACTGAACAGGGCATTGACCGAGGCGTACCAGGCCTGATGCGAAGCGGTGTGAGTGAACTGATAGGGGCCGGTGACGTCGCCGCAGACGTAGATGTTCGGGTAATTGGTGCGCAGAAAGGGATCGGCCTCGATGGTGCCGGTGCGGGCGATGCGCACGCCCAGTGATTCGAGCCCGAAGCCCTCGGTGTTGGCGCGCCGGCCGAGGGCGATGAGCACGCGGTCGAAGGGGATGCTGATTTCCCCGCCCGCGTGTGCACAGATCAGCGTGGTGTCGGTATCACTGCCTTCAAAGCGGATGGCGGTGTGCCCGGTGAGCACCTGCATGCCTTCGTCGATAAAACGCTGTTTGACCAGGGCGGAGATTTCCGTGTCTTCGCGTGGCATGAGGTGTTCACCGCGTTGCACCAGGGTGACCTTGCTGCCCAGTCGCTGAAAGCTCTGCGCCAGTTCGCAGCCGATGGGGCCGCCACCGAGCACCAGCAGGTGCTGGGGCTGTTCGCGCAGATCCCAGAGGGTGTCCGAGGTCAGATAATCGACTGCGTCGATGCCGGGAATGTCCGGCACCGCGGGCCGTGCGCCGGTCGCGACAATGATATTGCGTGTCGTCAGCACCCTGCCATTGACCTCGACTTCGAAGGGTGAACGAATCTGTGCATCACCCTGCACGACATCCACGCCCAACTGGGTAAAGCGCTCCACCGAGTCATGCGGTTCGATCTTTTTGATGACCCCCTGAATGCGCTCCATCACCTCAGCGAAATCAAAGCTCACCTCGGTCTTTTGCAGGCCAAAATCCTTTGCCCGGTGGGCATAACTGAGCATCTTTGCTGAGCGGATCAGCGCCTTGCTGGGTACGCAGCCGGTATTGAGGCAATCACCACCCATTTTATGTTTTTCGATCAGCGCGACCTTTGCCTTTACGGTTGCCGCAATCAGCGCCGAGACCAGTCCTGCCGAGCCGCCGCCGATCACCACCAGGTTGTAATCGAAGGTCTTCGGCCGTGGGTAGCACTGCTGGATTTTGCGCTGTTTCAGCCAGTCGACGAGCTTTTTGGCCAGCAGGGGGAACAGGCCCAGCAGGGCGAACGACAACAGCAGGCCCGGTGACAGAATGCCGGACAGGGAGTCCAGTTTCCCCAACTGGCTACCGGCGTTTACATAGACAATGGTGCCCGGCAGCATGCCGATCTGGCTGACGAGATAAAAACGCCATGCCTTCATGGGGGTGAGGCCCATCACCAGATTGATAATAAAGAAGGGGAAGATGGGGATCAGGCGCAGGGTGAACAGATAGAAATCGCCGTCACGCTTGATGCCGGCATTGACGGCCTTCAGTTTGTCGCCAAAACGGTTTTGCACATAATCACGCAACAGAAAACGTGAAATGAGAAAAGCCAGCGTAGCGCCAATGGTGCTGGCGAATGAAATGATCACGACACCGGAGGCGAGGCCGAAGGTGGCACCGCCCGCCAGGGTCATGATGGCTGCCCCGGGCAGCGACAGGGCGGTCACCAGAATATATAGCAAAAAATACAGGGCGATGGTCAACGCCTGGTGGGAGGCATAATAGTCAAGAAACGACTGGTGCTGTGACTTGAGGAAATCGAGTGTCAGATACTGGCCGAGATCAAAAATAAAGAAGGCGGCAATCAGTGCGGCGACAAGAAGCAGTACGGTACGGCGGGAATTCATGCAAAATTTCCTGAGTGTGTTGCGGGATGTCCCGATAGTGGCTTAGTGACTCAAAATCTGTGCGGTAGTTACAGTGGGTTGGGAATATTTGCTGACCCGTCAAGACAGTGGGGTCATGGTCGTCAGCCATGTTGGGTGGGCATGAAAAGCCTGCCCGCCCTACCAAGTTTTTGTGGGGCGCCGTCAGGGCCGGAAATATTTGCCGGCCCGTCAAGCCGGTGGAGTCATGGTCGTCAGGGTGGTCAATCGCGGAAAAAGTTCCCGAAAATATGCCAGACTATGTCTTTAACCTGCCTGGATATTTCATGAATTTGCATTGAAGATCGCGCAGGGCATGGGTTTCACGGGGCCTTTGGTTTGACGGAAAGTCCCGAAGAAGTGGCGCATCCAAGACATTCGCTCCCCGCCTAAGAGCGCCTACCTTTGGTGCCTGTATCCATGCAGACAAGGAGCAGGCGGGATGATGCATAATTTTATGAAATATACAGGCTTGTGTCGTCCTTTAATGAGAAACCTTGTATCGTCCTCTCAATGAGAAAACAGCATGAGTGAAGAACAGCCCCCTGTCGAACTGCGCATCCTGCGTGCGATGCGCCGCACCCTGACCAATGTGGCCAAGGATACCTACACCCCGGCCGGTATGCGTCATCCTTTGTCGGAAGAGACCATCAACGATATCCGTGAGTGCCTGGCGCTGATCAGCCGTCGCGAGAATGAGTTGGGCGGCATGGCGGGCAACGATCGCCCCCACTTTACCGATGAGGTTCGGGATATGGTGGTGGTGCAGATCGATACCCGCAATCTGCAGAAAAAGGATTAGTATTGCCTTTAATCTCTCCGGGTTGGATTCCTCTCTGCTCGCCTCAAGCGCCTACTTTATGGTGCAGTGAAATAATTTTATGGCTCTGAATACGGTAGGAGCGGACCCTCGGGCCGCGATGGTTTTTCCACCTTGGCATCGCGGCCCAAGGGTCCGCTCCTACAACACAATACCCCGTCAGCTTGCTGCGGGGTGGTTTATTTGGCGACATACATTGACTGAATGTTGGCCCCCACCATGCCTACTATGAAGATGATGACTCACACCCGACAGGCGTTCGCCCGTTTTGCCTTTGCCCCGCAGCGTAGGGTCTTATTGCCTGTTTTACTGCTTGCGGCAATGTTCCTGGCGGGCGGGGCGAGGGCGCTGACCTTCCCGCTGCCGGAGGCCGGCAACAGCCTGGTCGGCAAGGTTCAGTACGTGGCGGCCAGTCAGGAAGACACCCTGCTGGATATCGCACGCCGTTTCAATCTGGGCTTCAATGAACTGGTTGCCGCCAACCCGGGCATTGATCCCTGGTTGCCGGGCGAAGGAACCCGCATAATGGTTCCGACCCGCTTTGTTCTGCCGCCGCGCCCCTGGCGGGGTATCGTGATCAACCTGGTGGAGATGCGGCTCTATTATTTTCCCGAGTCCGAGTCGGGCGGGCGCGGGGTGGTGATAACCTATCCCGTTGGCATCGGCCGGGAAGGGTGGTCGACGCCGCTGGGGGAGTTCTCGATAGTGGACAAGATCCTGCATCCCAGCTGGACGGCACCCGCTTCCATCGTGGCGGAGATGGAGGCCGAGGGTTTGGCGGTGCAGCGGATTATTCCGCCGGGCCCCGATAACCCCCTGGGCGACTTTGCTCTGATGCTCAGTGAACCCGGCTATATGTTGCACGGAACCAACCGGCCCTTCAGCATCGGCATGCGCGTCAGCCATGGTTGCATCCGTCTCTATCCCGAAGATATCGAGCAACTGTTTGCCCGGGTGCCACGCAAGATTGCGGTGCGTATCGAGAATGAGCCCTACAAGGTCGGCATCGAGGATGGCGTGTTGTTTCTGGAGGCCCATGCGCCACTGTCGGAACAGAAAAATCAGCAGGGCGTTAGTTTGACCAGCGTGGTGTCGCAGGTGGTGCGTGTCTCTGACCGGCAACTTCCGGCCGCGGACTGGGATCACATTATTGAGGTGGCCAGCCGTCACAGCGGGGTGCCCGTGCCGATTGTCAGGCAGTGTGCACAGTCCGAAACCGGTGAGAAGCGGTTATTCCAGGTTGGGGCATTTAAAGATTTTGAGCGCGCGGAACAGTTGGCGAAACGGCTTAGGGCCTTGGCGCCCTCGGTCAGTGTTCAGGCCTGTGATAGTGACGGTTTGTGCCGGGTGACGGTGGGGCCGTTCGCCGATTGCCGGGCGCTATTCGTTACGGCGCAAGCTATCAGGGATGAGTTTGGGGTCGAGGGGTTTGTAGTTGAGGCACCGCAGGGTACTAGCAGCGATGTGATCCAAAGCCGCGTGAGCCGGAGTCTTCTGCCATAGTAAAGCCTGACCCGCGCTAGCGCGGGTCAGGCAGGTAAGAGGCAGTTATTTCGCGATCGCTTTCTGGAACATGCGATCCGCCTTTTCGCTGGCCTCGCGTGCTTCGGCCCTGGCCATCTCGGCTTCACGCAGGGCGCGGTCGGCAGTGGCCTGAGCGTTGCCTGAACTGGACTGGTTCTTGGCGTCCTCGGCCATTTTCTGTGCGCGGATGGCACTGGTCTGCGCATTGGCGGCCATAGTCTTCGCCTCGTCTGCGGTCTTCTGCGCCGTGGCAATATCGGCGTTCATTTTCTCCACGTCTTTTGCGGTTACTGCACATCCACTCAACAGCAGTGCGGCGCTTAATCCGATGGCGATGGTCAAATATTTAGTCATGGCGGTGATCCCTTGGTTGGTTTGGAAATCGAATATTGGTTGCGACAGCATACCTGCCAATCAGGATGAAAAATAGTACGTGGAAGTCTGTCGAACCGAGGATGAATCTACTATGAAAATGAGGCTTTTACCCTTGTTTTTGGTCAATTTTGTTAAGCATGTCAGGCATTCACCTCAAGTGATCAGTAAAATGGAATCATGGAGGTGCTTTCTCGCTGTGATTACTTAACAGACTATTGAAAAGCCTTGTTTTTCGTATGCTGACTTTATCGTATGCTGAAAAAGAAAACAGGAAGTCTTTTCCGGCAACCCACTGCCCCCCCCTGTGTTCCGGCGGGCCGGGTTGGTGCCCATCTGTTAGAATCCTCGCACTATGGACGTTTCCCACATTATTGCAGACCTCAACGAGGCCCAGCGCGAGGCGGTGTGCGCCCCGGCTGGCCATGCCCTGGTGCTGGCCGGCGCCGGCAGCGGCAAGACCCGCGTGCTGGTGCACCGCATCGCCTGGCTGGTGCGTACCGAGGCGGTGTCGCCTTACAGCATCCTCGCCGTCACCTTTACCAACAAGGCCGCTGCCGAGATGCGCGGGCGCATCGAGGGCCTGCTGGCGCTGCCGGTGGGCGGCATGTGGGTAGGTACCTTTCACTCCCTGGCCCATCGTCTGCTGCGTATGCACTGGGCTGATGCCGGCCTGCCGCAGACCTTCCAGATTCTCGACAGCGATGACCAATACCGCACCATCCGCCGCATCCTCCGTGATCTGCAACTGGATGAGGACCGGTGGCCGCCGCGTCAGGCACAGTGGTTCATCAATTCGCGCAAGGACGAAGGCCAGCGTCCCGAGCACATCGAGGATTTCGGCGATCCCTTTCAACGGCAGATGATCGGCATTTATCGCGCCTACGAAGAACTCTGTCAGCGCACCGGATTGGTGGACTTTGCCGAACTGCTACTGCGCGCTCACGAACTGTGGCTGAAGAATCCACGTCTGCTCGAGCACTACCGCGAGCGTTTCCAGCACATTCTGGTGGACGAGTTTCAGGACACCAATGCCATCCAGTATGCATGGATACGCCTGCTGGCTGGTAAGCAATCACACGTCTTCGCCGTCGGTGACGACGACCAGTCCATCTACGGCTGGCGTGGCGCGCGCATCGAGAACATCCAGCAGTTCAGCCGTGATTTCACTGGCGCCAGCACCGTGCGCCTGGAACAGAACTACCGCTCCACCGGCAATATTCTCAAGGCCGCCAATGCCCTCATCGAGCACAATGCCGAGCGTCTGGGTAAAAATCTGTGGACCGCCGACGCCGATGGTGAACCTATTCGCCGTTATGCCGCGTTCAACGAGCGCGACGAGGCACGCTTCATCGTCGACCGCATGCAGGACTGGATGGATGATGGCGGCAGTTATCGCGACTGTGCCGTGCTGTACCGCTCCAATGCCCAGTCGCGGGTACTGGAAGAGGCCCTGATTCAGTCCGGCGTGCCCTATCGCGTCTATGGCGGCCAACGTTTCTTCGAGCGACAGGAAATAAAAGACGCCATGGCCTATCTGCGTCTGCTTGCCAATCGCCGTGACGATGCCGGCTTCGAGCGCGTGGTCAATACGCCAACGCGTGGCATCGGCGAGCGTACCGTCGCCGCAGCGCGCGAATATGCCCGCGAGCATAACGTCGCCCTGTGGGACGCCGCCAGTGCCATGGTCGAACAAAAACAGTTGCCCGCGCGCGCCGCCAATGCCCTGCGCGGCTTTCTCGATCTCATCGAAGAAATGGGTGCGGCCACCGCCAGCATGGAGCTGTTCGAGCAGATGGAGCACCTGATCCATCACGGAGGCCTACTGGATCACTATAAAAAGGAGCGTGGCGAAAAGGGTCAGGCGCGCATCGAAAATCTCGAAGAACTGGTCAACGCCGCGCGCTATTTCGAGCAGGGTGACATACCCGAAGGCGCCGAAGAGATGGACGATATCTCCGCCTTCATCGCCCATGCGGCGCTGGAGGCCGGAGAAAAACAGACCAGCGGTGGTGAAGACGGCGTGCAGCTGATGACTCTGCACTCGGCCAAGGGTCTCGAATTCCCGTTAGTTTTTTTGTGCGGTGTGGAGGAGGGGCTGTTTCCGCACAAGATGTCTATCGAGGAGCCGGGCCGGCTGGAAGAAGAGCGTCGCCTCTGCTACGTCGGCATCACCCGTGCCCGCGAGCGTCTCTATCTCACCCACGCCGAGGCGCGGCGACTGTACGGCAAGGAAACCTTTCCCCACCGTTCACGCTTTCTTGACGAGATTCCTGCCGAACTTATCGAAGAGGTACGCCTGGGCGGCAGTGTCGCCATGCCGGCCAGCAATCACAGCTTTGGTGCCACGCCGGTGCAGCAGGAAAGCAACGGCCTGCGCCTGGGCCAACGCGTGCAGCATGCCAAGTTTGGTGAAGGGGTGGTACTGGATGTGGAAGGGCAGGGTGCGCAGGCGCGGGTGCATGTCAATTTTGATGCGCAGGGGGGCAAGTGGTTGATGTCGGCCTATGCCAATCTGCAGCCTATTTGAGCCATATTGGTAGGAGCGGGCCATGCCTGCGATAGCTGTAGGGAAGGGAGTAATCTGTGGGAGCGGCTTCAGCCGCGAAGAAAGCTGGATTTAACCTTCGCGGCTGAAGCCGCTCCCACAATGTCAAAACAACAACCCCTGTGGCGATATACAAACAAATCGCGGGCATGGCCCGCTCCTACGGTTTTTCTATATTGCTGTGACTACAAACGAGGCAGGACGGAAAATATCCGCCCTGTTTTTGTTTCCGGCATTTGGTCTTCAATCAAAAACGTAGCATTAGTCCTGCATAAATACCGGTAAATTCAATATTGGTGGTGAAATCAATGCTGTCAGTATCAAATTGAAATTTCTGCGTGCGATAGCCCACCTCAATGGCTGGCTGAACGACCGGCACAAAACTCAGGGTGTAATCCACCTTGGCGCGCGCATCGTAGATCGTAACATCGCCAAACGTAATATATTTCACATCGGCCTCAAGACCGATATCCGTTGCCGGAATCTGAATGCGCGTACGTGCATACAGCATGGGAATTGGCAGGTTGGCAGACTCATTAAAATCAGGAGACGACCCCGTTAAAGTAAAATTGATATTCGTGAGTTTGACATTCAGGCCCAGATCTAATGTGGCCCAGAAGGTGTTATCGAGCAAATTGTAATAAAGTGCGAAATCGGTCTGCTTTACCTGCAGTTCACTGGCAGCGCCAGCCGTGTATGTTTGGCCATTCCAGTTTATTGATGTCTCACTCGAACCATCAAACTTGGGCGCGGTATATTCAACACGAACATTTGGCAGGACAGGAATAGGATGCTTGAGGTTTATCCATAAATAGGAGGCGGTTTCTTTTTTGTAACCAAAGTTATCAACAGCATCAAAACTGTTGGTTTGATAATTAATCGTTCCGCTCGGTGTGCTTTGCCACATGCCGGCACCAGCCTCGAAACGTAGAAAATCAGCCTGGGCGACACCGCTGGAAAATACCGCAAGTGCGGCGACAATGAGTTTATTTTTCATAATGGGTTCCTGTGTTAGAAGCCTTATTAAAGGTCTCGTGTTAAAAGATTGACCTTGTCGGTTATCGGCCAATCAGTTTAATTATTCAGCAACTCTACATCGATGGGTGAATTATGCGGCCTGTATCATATTTTCGCCATAGCTATGTCGAAAAGGAATTCTTCGCGCATTAGCCGCTCTTAAGGACAGACAACTAGAATCAGTGGCTTATTTTTTTCATTCCTGTGGCCGGCTGCGCTTGCTGCGCAGCCATCTTAGCAGAGGTTCCCACTGTTCCAGGTCATGTGCGACCAGTGAGGGCGGCAGCTCAAAGATACCCAGTCCGCGCTCTTCGGCGCGAATATAGTTCTGCGTGTCACGCAGGGTCGTGACGAAGGGGATCTTCAGGCTCTTGAGAAACTTTTCCAGTCGGTGATAGACGAGGGTGTTTTCGCGTACCCGGTTGGCAATCACCGCCAGTTTGGTCTGTTTGCGCGAGACCTTGCCCACCAGCAGCAGGTCGCGGATGAAGTGTGAGGCGGCGCGGATATCGATGGGCGAAGGCAGTACGGGGATGATCAGCGTCTCGGCACGGCGCACCAGGGCGGTGAGCTCCTTGCCCTTGATGCCGGCGGGCACGTCATAGATGACCACCTCGGTGCCGCGCGGAATGCGCATGCCCTCGGTGGTGCCGTCGATGGCGGTGATGCGTGCGGCGTTATCCGGGCGCACCGCCAGCCATTCGAGGCTGGAGGCCTGCGGATCGTAGTCCACCAGCGCCACGGCCCTGCCTTCGTTGGCGTAGTAACTGGCGAGATTACTGGCCAGAGTGCTCTTGCCACAACCGCCCTTGGCATTCAACAACATGATGGTGCGCATTGTCGCTCCCTTTGCTGCCTGTTCTGACTCTGTTTGACCGTAGGTAGGGTGGGCACCGCCCACCGAAACATCGTCGGAGCCCGTGGTGGGCAATGCCCACCCTACGTTGGTCTGTGATTATAGTGGCCTGCGTGGCCCTTCGGGCAAGCTTATGCCCAGCTCGTCCCAGATATCATCGACACGTTGCCTGATTTCTTCAGTCATTTGAATCGGTTCGCCCCACTCACGGGTGGTTTCGCCCGGCCACTTGTTGGTGGCGTCGAAGCCCATCTTTGAGCCCAGGCCGGATACCGGTGAGGCGAAATCGAGATAGTCGATGGGGGTGTTTTCGATGGTGGTGGTATCACGCACCGGATCCATGCGCGTCGTCATGGCCCAGATGACGTCCTCCCAGTTACGGATGTCTATGTCGTCGTCACACACCACCACAAACTTGGTGTACATGAACTGGCGCAGGAACGACCACACCCCCAGCAGCACGCGCTTGGCGTGGCCCGGGTACTGCTTTTTGATACTGACGCAGGCCCAGCGGTAGGAACAGCCCTCGGGTGGTAGGTAGAAGTCGACGATCTCCGGGAACTGCTTTTGCAGGATGGGCACGAAAACCTCGTTCAGCGCCACCCCCAGCACTGCCGGTTCGTCCGGTGGGCGGCCGGTGTAGGTGCTGTGATAGATGGGTTCGCGGCGCTGGGTGATGCGTTCGATGGTGAACACGGGGAAGCGATCCACCTCGTTGTAGTAGCCGGTGTGGTCGCCGAAAGGACCCTCGTCGGCCTCGTCGCCGGTCTGCAAATAGCCTTCCAGCACGAACTCGGCGGAGGCGGGGATCTGCAGCTCCGAGCCCAGGCACTGTGCCACCTCGGTCTTGGAACCGCGCAGCAGGCCGGCGAAGGCGTATTCCGACAGGGCGTCCGGCACCGGCGTCACCGCGGCGAGGATGGTGGCCGGGTCTGCGCCCAGGGCCACGGCGATGGGGAAGCGCTCGCCCGGATGGGTCTCACACCACTCGCGGAAATCCAGCGCGCCGCCACGGTGGGCCAGCCAGCGCATGATGACGCGGTTTTTGCCGATCACCTGCTGGCGGTAGATGCCCAGGTTCTGTCTTTCTTTGTTGGGACCCTTGGTGACCACCAGCCCCCAGGTGATCAGCGGCCCGGCGTCGCCCGGCCAGCAGGTCTGGATGGGCAGCTTCGACAGATCGACGTCGTCGCCTTCCATCACCACCGCCTGGCAGGGCGGCCGCTTAACCACCTTCGGCGCCATATTCAGCACCTGTTTGAACACCGGCAGCTTGTCCCAGGCGTCCTTCATGCCCTTGGGCGGCTCCGGCTCCTTGAGAAAGGCCAGCAGCTTGCCTACTTCGCGCAGCGCAGTAACGGACTCCTCTCCCATGCCCAGCGCCACGCGGTGCGGCGTGCCGAACAGGTTGGCCAGCACGGGGATGCTTGATCCCTTGGGATTCTCGAACAGCAGCGCCGGCCCGCCGGCGCGCAGGGTGCGGTCGCAGATCTCGGTCATTTCGAGGTTGGGGTCGACTTCGTGGCCGACGCGGATCAGCTCACCGCGGGCTTCCAGTTGTGCGATAAAGTCGCGCAGGTCTTGGTATTTCATCGGGAAATCAGGGCCTTTGCCTTTTCATTCGGAGTCGCAAGGATAGCAGAAAGCCGTCTCGGCGCTGCCCATGGGTAACGGGAAGTCCACTACACTTTGATGGAGGCAGAAAATGGTAGAGCGGGGAATGGACCATGTCGGTGCACAATGAAGACATCGCCGCCATCTTCGATGAGATGGCCGATCTGCTGGAGATCGAGGATGCCAATCCCTTCCGTGTGCGCGCCTATCGCAATGCGGCGCGCAGTGTGCGCAGCCTGGGGCGCGAGCTGGCGGAGATGGTGGCCAAGGGCGAAGATCTCACCCAGTTGCCGGGCATCGGCAAGGACCTGGCGGCGAAGATCGTCGAGAGGGTGCAGACCGGCAAGGTACGTGCGCTGGAGAAGTTGCACCGCAAGGTGCCGGCCAGCCTCGAAGATCTGCTGCACATCCCCGGCCTCGGCCCCAAGCGCGTGCGGCTGCTGTTTGATGAGCTGGGCATCGAGACGCTCGAACAACTGGCCGAGGCCGCCCGGGCCGGCCGCCTGCAGGCCCTGCCCGGTTTCGGCGCCAAGACCGAGCAGCGCATCATCGATGCCATCGTCGCCCACCGCACCCAGGAACGCCGCTTCCTCTACAGCGTCGCCCGCCAGTACGCTGAGCCCCTGGCGGCGTACCTGGGTGAGACCCCTGGCGTGGAGCGGGTGGTGATCGCCGGCAGCTACCGGCGCGGACGCGAGACGGTGGGCGACCTCGACATCCTCGTCACCGCCGTGGCCGACAGCCCGGTGATGGACCGTTTCACCGCTTACGACGAAGTGGCCGAGGTGATCTCCAGCGGCACCACCCGCGCCACCGTGATCCTGCGCAGCGGCCTGCAGGTGGACCTGCGCGTGGTGCCGGCACACAGCCTTGGCGCGGCCCTGCACTACTTCACTGGCAGCAAGGCGCACAATATCCAGATACGCCGCCTCGGCCAGCAGCGCGGCCTGAAGATCAACGAATACGGCGTGTTCAAGGGTGAGCACGCCATCGCCGGCGAGAGCGAAGAATCGGTGTTCGCCTCTGTCGGCCTGCCTTTCATTCCCCCCGAGCTGCGCGAAAACCGTGGCGAGATCACCGCCGCCCGCGAAGGCCGTCTGCCCCGGCTTATCGAGCGCCGTGACCTGCACGGCGACCTGCACTGCCACACCCGCGCCAGCGATGGTCACGCCGACATGGAAACCATGGCCATTGCCGCCCGCGAGGCCGGCCTGGAATACCTTGCCATCACCGACCACTCGCGCCACCTCAGCGTGGCTCACGGCCTGGATGAAAAACGCCTGCTGCAACAGATCGAAGAGATCGACCGCCTCAATGAAAGGCTGCACGGCATCACCCTGCTCAAGGGTATCGAAGTGGACATCCTCGAAGACGGTAGCCTGGACCTGCCGGACAGCGTGCTGGCCCAACTGGATCTAGTGGTCGGTGCGGTGCACGATCACTTCGGCCTGTCGGAAAAAAAACAGACAGCCCGCATCCTGCGCGCCATGGAGCAAAAATACTTCACCATCTTCGCCCACCCCAGCGGCCGTCTGCTGCTCAAGCGCGAGGCCTATGCCGTGGACATGCCGCGCGTGGTAGAAGCCGCCCGAGAACGCGGTTGTTTCCTCGAACTCAACGCGCAGCCCCTGCGCCTCGATCTCAAAGACACCCACTGCCGACTCGCCCGCGAACGTGGTGTCCTGCTCAGTATCAACAGCGACAGTCACGGCCCAGGTGGCTTCGGCAATCTTGTCTGCGGCATCAATCAGGCACGGCGGGGATGGCTGGAAAAGGATGATGTGCTCAACACGCTTCCGCTGAGCAAGCTGCGCAAACGCCTGCGGGAGATGATGGGTTGAGGCGCCGCAAAAACCCTGGGGACAGGCATTGACAGCCTGTAGCCAGCTGACTACGATTTCATTATGATCGAAATCCGAAAAACGGATGCCTACGCCAAGTGGCTGGATGGATTGCGCGATATACGGGCGCGGGCCCGAATTCTTGTTCGAGTTGAGCGATTGGCCACAGGAAATCCGGGAGACGTCAGGCCAGTTGGGGAAGGCGTTTCGGAACTACGAATCGATTATGGTCCCGGTTATCGGGTGTATTTTACAAAGCAGGGGCAAGCGGTAGTGGTTCTGCTGGGTGGCGGTGACAAACGCACCCAAGCGAAAGACATCAAGACCGCCTTGCGCCTCGCCCAAAATCTGTAGGAATGTACATGACCAAAACCACCACCACTCGATACGATGTTGCAGAGCATCTCCGCACCCCGGAGGAAATGGCGGCTTATCTGGAAGCTTGCTTTGAGGAAGCAGATGGAGATGCCTCCTTGATTGCCAAAGCGCTGGGTGACATTGCACGCGCTAAAGGCATGTCACAAGTTGCACGAGATGCCGGCTTGTCACGCGAAAGCCTCTATAAAGCCCTTTCCGGAGAAAGAACCCCGAGCTTCGATACCATCCTTAAGCTCATTAAAGCGCTAGGTCTGAAATTACACGCTGAAGCAGCCTCCTTGGATCAACAAGATGCTTCAGTCAACCGCGTGGGCACATAGAACGTGCCCATCCTACATGTCTGAACGATACACGGCGGACATCTGTTTAGATGTTAGATGAAGACAGGTAGGGTTGACAGGCCTTTCATGCCCACGCGGAGTACAAAAAATGGGGCGAAGTCCTTAATCGATGAATAGGAACCGTAATTTATAAATGGAAAGCGCATCGCAGCTTATTTGGGGGATGGTCTTCGGGGCTATTGGCTTCGGATTCTTTATATATGGGAAAAAGCAAAAAGCAGTAATTCCACTCGCTACAGGCATTGCCCTGTTTGTCTTTCCATATTTCATGTCTAACGTATACATGATTGTAATTGTGGGTGCAGTTTTAGTGGCGCTGCCATATTTTGTGAGAATCTAATGGAGAGGAAAGCGCAGTGGCTGGGTCAGGTCCTGCAATGCAATATCAAATCAATGGGGTCAGGAAATCAATGGGGTGTGCGGCCGAGCCAGGTCGATCATTCCAGCGGGTGGAAGTCCCGCTCCGGCAAGGTAGGTCAGCCACCGGGTAGCAAACATCGGGCAGGCGGAGGTAACTCCAAATGTTAAGCACGATGGGCGCAAGGCAGCAGGCCGTAAGCGAAAGCTGAAGTGATTTAGCCTCGTAAGTTTCTACACAAGCAGGGCGACAGGTTACCCCTCCTGGAAGCCCCCATTCTGTGATGCGCCAGACAAGTATTATAGAGCTGCTTCGGGGTTGTAAAGCATGGCATGTTGACCAACAGGAATGATCGGCAACTCGGGAGATCCTGAGCTGTCTTTCAAGAAGAGAGTAAGTTGAACGAGTGATAATAAAACGAGAACAACTGATGCGGTTCAGGAAGTCGGATGGTGGCGTAGTACCTATGAAAGCGTGTAATGCGACTGGAGGAAAGGCCATCACGACAACAACAGCGTTGCAAGGACACACGATTCATGCACAGAAATGAAGAAAACGTGCAAACGAAATTGCATCGCATAGCTTTAAAGGCCAGCAAAGACAAAGGGTGTCAGTTTACCAGCCTGTTTCATTTAATGAATAAGGCGTTACTGCTGGAATGCTTTACGCAGCTAAAGGACAAAGCCGCGTCAGGCATCGACAATATCACCAAAGAAGCTTACGCCACCCACTTAGACGCAAATCTTGATAGTTTGATAGAGCGTCTGCACAAAATGGCGTACAAACCGCAGCCCGTATTAAGGGTTTATATCCCCAAACCGGGCAGCAAGAAACGGCGACCGCTGGGTATTCCCGCGCTAGAAGATAAACTGGTCCAGGCCGGTCTTGTCAAAATTCTGCAAGCGATTTATGAACAAGACTTTCTCAACGACTCCTACGGGTTTCGGCCAAAACGCAGCTGCCACGATGCGCTACGCGCATTAAGCCAAACCGTCGAAGCCAATCCCGTCCACTACATGGTCGAAGCCGACATCAAAGGCTTCTTCGATCACGTGGATCAGGAACAGCTGATGGCCTTTCTCCAGCATCGGATAGCGGATAAACGCATACTCAGGTACATCAAACGCTTTCTAAAAGCCGGCATCCAGGAAGATGGACAACACAAGGCCAGTGAACAAGGCACACCGCAGGGTGGTGTGGTTTCACCTTTGCTTGCCAACATCTATCTTCACTACACACTGGATCTCTGGTTTGAAAAGCGGGTCAAACGAAGCAGCCAAGGTTATGCGCGGCTGATTCGGTATGCTGATGACTATGTTGCCTGCTTTCAACACGCGGAAGGTGCAAAGCAGTTCATGCAAGACATGGAAGCCCGCCTCAACCAATTTCATCTCGAAGTTGCCCCGGAAAAGACCCGGCTGTTCGAATTTGGGCAATTTGCCCAGTCGAAAGCAAAAGCCAGAGGCGAAAGAACAGCCACGTTTGATTTTCTGGGGTTAACCCACTACTGCTCCCGCAGTCGGGATGGAAAGTGTTTTCGTATGAAGCGGAAAACCATGAGCAAGCGATTCACTGCCAAGTTAAAAGGATACAAAGAATGGCTAAAGGCAAATAGAACATTGTCCACCGCCCAAATCCTGAAAACAACCGCAGCGAAACTGCGAGGTCATATAGCATACTATGGAGTGACGGATAACTACAAAAGCATAAAGAACTTTTGCTACCAGGTGTTACTCACCTTGTTAAAATGGCTCAATCGTCGAGGAAAACGAGGCTGCTACACATGGGAAAAGTTTCATAAACTGCTCAATCTGTATCCGCTGCCCAAGCCGCGAATTATGGTGAACTTATTGTCCTTTTGAGGTGAAGCGTGTTGTCGAGGAGCCGTGTGCGTAAATAGCGCCAGCACGGTTCTGTGAGGGGTGTGGTAACAATGGCTATATGGAACAAATATTGTGGCACCGACGGGAAACCAGTCGGCAACAGTGAAAACAAACATGATCCTAACCAGCCAGAGGAACCCATCTACTCGACCAGACTCGATTGATCCCAGAGGATCGATGGGGTCAGGCTTGCGTAATTGATGTTTTCGGTAGTGATTAATGGGGTCAGACTCGATCAATTCCAGAGGAGATGGGGTCAGGCTTGCGTCATTGCGTTTTCCGTGGCTTAGAATGAAAAAGCGTAAGCTTGACCCGTCTATGCTCGTCGTTCTGTATTTCCAGCTGACACAAAGATACGATACGATGTTTCCCAATCATGATGGCCATACCGATGGCGAGTGTCCGAAATACGACTACGTTATCTTCGTTCATGGTGGCGTATCTCCCTTGCTGTTCGTCAGTTCTTGATAAGCCGATTTCAGCAGGTGGGTACCGTTTTTCAGTTCAACTCATGTACCAGATTTGAGCATAGATCTGCAATACAACGAAAACGACCCTCTTGACTCTACAGTTTTTGACAGGAATGCCTATACTTCCCGGATAACGTTTATTCAGAAAAACAGGAGAAACTAACCATGGTTGGCAGCAGAATTCCAGGCCCAATCGGGATAGGGCCGGCACCTCCCCCCATTGACGATGGCACATTGGCACTGACCCATTCATCAATTCCGGGGCCTCTCGGCATTGGAACGCCTGGTTCCTATTATTCGCAACTGTGCACCGGCATCGACCCCAGGCTGACTGTGAGAGATCGGAAGAG
>CAJVYS010000068.1 GCA_913009875.1 uncultured Gammaproteobacteria bacterium
CCGACCGCCCACCATTGCCCCATCAGCCAATGCTGAAAGTCGGTGGGCAGTGCCCATACGGTCAGCTGGTTTTGACTTGTGCGGCGGGATTTCCCACTATCGAGTGATGATGTATCTGTTCGCCAGCTGCGATGCCTGAAGGCCCGGAAATCCGCCGCGCCGCGGACCACGTGGCCGACTGCATCGTGGGCCGGGTGGCTGACGGGGTATGGTTCGCCTTCGAACACCTGAAACCCTTCGAGCGGCGTTTGAGCGGGGTCGAGGTCTGTGCCGTGGAGACCCGCGGCAAGGCCATGCTCACGCGCTTTGCCAGCGGCCTGCTGATCTATAGCCACAACCAGCTCTACGGCCGCTGGTACTGCTGCTCGGCCGGCGAGCGGCCCGACATCCAGCGCCAGCTGCGCCTCGCCATTCATAACCGCAAGTCGTCGGCGCTGCTGTACAGCGCATCGGACATCGATGTGCTGCATGAGTCCGAGCTGGCGAGCCACCCCTTTCTCTCACGCCTCGGGCCGGACGTGCTGGACCCCACCACGGAGCAAGCCTTGCTGCTGGCCCGTCTTGCCGACCGGCGTTTTCGCAACCGGCAGATCGGTGGCCTGCTCACCGATCAGGGCTTTGTCGCCGGGCTGGGCAATTACCTACGCTGCGAGATCCTCTTCGTTGTCGGCCTGCATCCGCGACTGCGGCCTGCACAGTTGACGGATCCGCAACGAATCCAGCTGACGGAGGCCATGCTGCACTTGCCCCGTCAGTCCTACGAAACCGGTGGCATCACCAATGATCTGGTCCGAGCGCATGAGTTGATAACCGTTGGTGCGGATTTCGAGGCGGCCCGCTTCTGGGTGTTCCGCCGCGAGGGCCTGCCCTGTTACCGCTGCGGTGCGCCCATCGTGAAGCAGGTGCTGGGCGGGCAGCCGACGTACTTGTGTTTGCAGTGTCAAGGCGATTGATGCGGTGCGCGGGTTTACCCTATCCCCGGCTGGGCCGGTGATTCGAGAATGTAGCCTGGGTTGAGCACAGCGAAACCCGGGAGCTTGTTGCGCTGATCCTCCCGGGTTTCGCTACACTCAACCCAGGCTACTTTGCTTTTTTTCACCACAGAGACACGGAGTCCACGGAGTCTACGGAGAAAAACCAATGACCCGTTTCACTGTTTCGTGTGATACCCACATGAAGGAGTACCGAAATGAAGTCATTCCTCCGTGTGCTCTGTGTCTCTGTGGTGAAAAAGAAGTTCCCGAAATTGCCTGGCGGCGGCACGGATGTCAGGTTGAGTGAACAGGCCCTCGACCACGGCTAGCATGTCGGCGCCGGCCTCGAGAAGCGGGGCGGCAGTGGCCGCAGTGATACCGCCAATGGCGACCACGGGGATGTCTAATTCTTGTCTAGCTTGATGCAGTAGGTCGAGGCTGGCAGGCACGGCATCGGGCTTGGTCCTTGACGGGAAGAAGCGGCCGAAGGCGACGTAGTCGGCGCCAGCCTCGACGGCTTGTCGAGCTAGCTCGAATTGGTTGTAGCAGGAGACGCCAATGATGGCCTCTGCGCCCAGCCGGGCGCGGGCCTCGCGCAGTCCACCGTCGTGTCGGCCGATATGCACGCCGTCGGCGTTACAGGTTGCAGCCAAGGCTACGTCGTCGTTGATGATGAGCAAGGCGTGGTGCCGGTGCGTGAGTTCGCGCAGGGCCTGTGCGGTTTGCAAGCGGCGTGGCTGGTCGTCGGATTTATCACGGAATTGGACGATGCGAGCACCGCCGAGCAGGGCCTGTTCGACAGCGTGGGCGATTTTTTGCGGGTCGGTTTCGCGGGCGTCGGTAATGGCGTAGAGGCCACGCAGATGGGTGTCAGTCATCGTCGTCACGAGTCCAGAAGAAGCGGTCGGGAATGGCCTGCCCCATGCCGGGGTGGTAGCCGTGCTTGAGGGCTTCCCAGGTGAACTCCTGCGCTTCGTGGATGGCGGTGACGGGTTCCATGCCCTGTGCCAGCAGGGCGGTGATGGCGGCGGCGAGGGTGCAGCCTGAGCCGTGGTAGCTGTGCGGCAGGCGTTCCCAGGTGTAGGTTTCGATCACCCGGTGGCCGCTGTAGAGGCTGTTGACCACGTTGGGTGTGGCCTCGTGGGTGCCGGTGATGAGTACGTATTCACTGCCCATGTCCAGTAGCTCCATGGCGCAGGCGTCGAGGGTGTCGGCCTCGGGGGCGAAGAGGCGCGCCTCGTTGCTGTTGGGGGTGAGCACGGTGGTCAGCGGAAACAGCAGGCTGGCCATGGCGTTGAGCATCTCGTCGTCGGCGAGGTCACCGCCACCGCCGGCGCTCACCAGTGGGTCGAGTACCACTGGCAGGCTGGGGTAGTCCATGAGGATAGTGTGGATGGCCTCGATATTTTCCACACTGCCGACCATGCCGATCTTGATGGCGGCGACCGGCATGTCTTCCAGTATTGCGCGCGCCTGTTCCACCAGCAGTGAGGTGTCCACGGCCTCGTAGCGCAGCAGGGTCTGTGTGTCCTGCACAGTGATGGCGGTGACCACCGGTGTGCTGTGTACACCCATACTGGCGAGGGTTTCGATGTCGGCCTGGAGGCCGGCACCGCCGCTGGGATCCATGCCGGCGAAAGACATGGCAATGGGAAGATTGGGATTGTCGCTCATGGCGTAGGGCTCCGTTTTTCGATACGCCGAGTCTAACATTGGCGCGGTGTGTCATGCGCTAAACTGCAAGTGCCGGAGATGTCGTCTACACTTTTTCCTGTACGGAAGATAAAGGTGTGATGGAGGTCAGCGATGGATGCAATCCCTTCGCAGTGTGGGCAGATGGCGCGGGTCGCCGAGGAATACTGTTGTCTGATCGATGGTTTTGAGCCGGACAGCCTGGGCCGGGCATGGTGGCTGCAGCTTGAAAAAGTGTTGCCGCGATTGCATGTGGCGGTGATTGCACTGGCCGCGCCGCGCGATGGCTATGCGGCCTATTCCCTGCCCGATGACGAACAGCGCTTTGAACTCTACATGCGCCTGCATGACCGGCTGCACGCCAATCCCTTGTTATGGTCTTCATGTAGTGAATACCGTCTGTTGGCGCGCCTGTGTGACCGATTGGCTGATGACCTCACGGACATGTATTTCGATCTGCGGCGGGGTCTGAATCTGCTTGAGGCCTATCCCTCCGACCCTGGCCGGGCGGTGGGTGACTGGCAGAACAGTTTCTACCTGCACTGGGCCCAGCATCTGCTGGATGCCGAGCGCTGGTTGCACACGGTGGATACCGCCGAACGAGGGACGGCGGCACGGCCGTGGCAGATGGTGGTGGTTTGATGGCTGCAGGCTATAGGCGGCAGGCCCGAGGCTTGAGGGGTGGTTGTCAGGGGCGCCGTGCTTGGTGTCACGCTTTGTAAGCCTCCAGCCTCCAGCCTCTTACGGCCGGATATACACCAGCAACACGATGCCGATCAGCGCCAGCACCGGGGCCTCGTTGAACCAGCGATAGAACACGTTGCCTCGGGTGTTGCGGTCGTGCTTGAAATCGTTGACCAGCTTCCGGCACCAGATGTGATAGCCGATCAGTGCCAGTACCAGGGCCAGTTTCATGTGCAGCCATATCTCGCCTTTGTAGGCTTCCCAGGCGTAGCCGGCCAGTAGAATAAGGCCAAACAGGGCAGTCAATGCCCCCCCGATGTGCATCATAATCAACAGTTTGCGCTCCATGATCTTGAAGCGCTCATTGCTGGCTGCGTCGTCACTCATGGCGTGGTAGACAAACAGCCGTGGTAGATAGAACAGCCCGGCAAACCAGGTCACCATGAAAATGACGTGAAATGCTTTGATCCACAGCATGGGGTTTCTTCTCTCTTGTTAACGATAGTGTGATTCGATGTTTTGACGTGCGATGGTGCCGGCGATTTCGTTGTTGCCGACTTGCGTGACATAAAGGGCGTCGACGTTGTGCTCATTCATTTCATCCAGTGCCTGTTGCAGCGTGGCCTGTATGCCGATGGGGCGGATGTCGTCGCGCTGGGCGGGAATGTCCAGCAGGTCGACCTCGGCCTCGTCGGGGTAGGTGGCCAGATGGCGTGCCAGATCTGCCGCCAGTAACAATGATACCGGTTGTCCATCCTCGGTGACCAGTATGTGAAGCGGTTCGCCGATGAGCAGAGCTGCCGCCGCTTGCCGGCTGAGTGTCCGCGGTGCAGTGGCCAACGAGGTATTCATCACACTGGCTACGCCGACACGGCGCAGGGCCTGCGCCAACGGGGTGCTGCGATAGTCCAGACCGCGTGCGCGCAGCAGGACGAGGAATACTGAGTCGCGCCCAAATACGTGGCTGGCCACGATATCCGATAAGACCACCACCAGCATGCCCGGCAGGATGATGTGGGGGTTGTAGGTCAGCTCCAGCAGCGCCATCAGGGCTGCTAGTGGCGCCTGCAGGGTGGCGCTCATCATCGCCCCCATGCCCAGCATGGCGTAGAAACCCGGTGATGCGACCTGTCCCGGGAACAGATATTCCGCCACGATGCCCAGGGCGCCGCCGGCGCAGGCGCCGATCACCAGGGTTGGGCCGATCAGTCCGCCCGGCAGTCCCAGGCCCAGTCCCACGGTGGTGGCCAGCACCTTAAATGCCATCACCAGCAGCAGGAAGCCCAGCCCCAGCTCACCCAGAATGGCGGCGTTCACGGTGTCATAACCGATACCCATCACCGCCGGCACGACCAGCCCGCACAGGCCGACGAAGATACCGGCCAGGGTCATGCGCTGCCAGATGGGGAAGCGTGCGCCGAACAGGGTGACACGCTGTAGCTGGCCGATGAACACGGCCGCCAGCGTGCCGATGGCGATGCCCATCACCAGCATGTAGGGCAGTTCCAGCAGTGAGGCCATGTCCATGGGCGGTACGATGAAGGCCGGTGCTGCGCCGAATGCCGCTCGGCTCACGGCGGTGGCGGTCACCGCGGCGAGGATCACCGGCGCGAAGCCGGCAATGGTGTATTCCATCAGGATCACTTCCATGGCGAAAATCACCCCGGCGATGGGGGTGTTGAAGGAGGCGGCGATGGCGGCGGCGGCACCACAGGCGAGCAGGGTCTGGATGCTGTTGTTGGGCAGTTGCAGGCCCTGACCGAGCAGGCTGCCGCTGGCTGCGCCGAGGTGTACGCTGGGACCCTCGCGGCCCACTGAGTGGCCACTGATGATGCTCATGGCGCCGCCGACAAACTGGAGTAGCATGTTACGCAGCGGCAGGTGGCCCTGAAAATAGGCCAGGCGCTCCAGCACATGTACCACGCCTACCTGCGCGCCACCGGCAAGCTGGAACAGCAGGCCGATGAGCAGGCCGCCGAGGGCCGGCAGGCTGAAGCGCCAGAAGGCTGACAGGCCCTCGTAGTTCTCCACGTCGCCGCCGGGCAGGAAGCTCATTTGCAGCGAGTCGATGAGGATGCGGAAGAGGACGATCACGCCGCCCGCCAGCAGGCCACTGAGAAGTCCCAGAATGGCCAGCGTTGGCAGGGCGTCGGCACGGGCCAGGTGGGTGCGCAATTTGTCCAGCATCAGTGAGGTGTCCGTGGCCAGGAGTGTCGGTGTTTGTTCAGTCGATGTTCAGGTGGTTGACTCCCCGGGGGGCATCCAGTAGAGTTGGGTGCGTCTGGTGGGAGGAAAACTACCGGATTCGAAATAATCATAATAAAACATTCAGAAAGCGGCTTCGGCCGCTTTTTTTTTGTCTGTGGTTGCTGTCTCAGTGCCTGCTGGCGGGCATCAGTCTAGCGCCTTCACGAACACCTTCGAATTGCGCCGGTAGTTGTACATGGCCTGCCGCCGGGCGGGCAGCGCCTTCGGCGCGGCCGGTGCAAAGCCACGCTCGCGGAACCAGTGCGAGGTCTGTGTCGAGAGTACGAACAGGCGCCGGATGCCTGTATCAACGGCACTTTGTTCGAGGTACTGAAGCAGGGCGTCGCCGCGCCCCTGGTCGCGGTAGTCCGGGTGAACGGCAAGGCAGGCCAGCTCCGCGGCCGTGTCATCGAGCGGATACAGCGCTGCGCAGGCGATGATCATGCCGTCGCGCTCGACCACCGTGAAGCGTTCGATCTCCATTTCCAGCCGTTCCCGCGAGCGCCGCACCAGCAGCCCGGCCGCCTCCAGTGGAGCGATCAGTTCGAGGATGCCGGCGACGTCGTCGATGCTGGCCCGGCGCGTGCCCTCGTAGCGGTCGGCGCTGATCAGGGTGCCGATGCCGTCGCGGGTGAACAGCTCCTGCAGCAGGGCGCCATCGACGTGGCGCGGCACCAGATGCACGCGCTTCACCTCATGCCGGCACAGGTTGACGGCGCTGCCCAGCACCCGCTGCATCTCCTCCGGCAGCTTGCGCCGTGAGGCCAGCACCTGCTCGGCCTCGGCCAGTGACAGCTCGCGCGTCAGGCGTTTGCGACTGTCTCGCAGGCCCGGGCCCTCCACCAGATACAGTACCTTGTCGGCCCGTAGGGCGATGGCGGCGGAGCTGGCCACGTCCTCGGCGCTGAGGTTGAACACCTCGCCGGTGGGGGAGTAGCCGATGGGCGAGAGCAGCACCACCGAGCCCTGATCCAGCTGTGCGCACAGGGCCTCGCTGTCGATACGCCGCACCTCGCCGGTATGCTGGTAGTCCACGCCTTCGTGCACCCCCAGTGGGCGGGCGATCACGGCATTGCCGGAGGCGATGCGGATACAGGCACCGGCCATGGGCGAGTTGGCCAGGCCCATAGACAGCAGGGCCTCGATCTCCACCCGCACGCTGCCCGCGGCCTCCTTGACGCAGGCCAGTGCCTCATCGTCGGTAATGCGCAGGCCGTTGACGTAGTGCATGTCGGCACCACGCGTCTTTAGCCGGGATTCGATCTGTGGTCGCGCGCCATGGACCAGCACCAGTCGGATGCCGAGGCTGTTGAGCAGGGCGAGGTCGTGGATCAGACCGGCGAACTGGGCGTCCTGCACCGCCTCGCCACCGAACATGACGACGAAGGTGCGGCCACGGAAGGCATTGATGTAGGGGGCGGAGTCGCGGAACCAGCGCACGAAGGCGGGCGGCTGTGGCGGCGTTGCCGGCGTGCTCGGCATGCTAGGGCCTGTCAACGCTAATGGCCCCGTCCCTTCGGGTTGCGCCCCAAAATGGGCCATGCAGCGTTGCTCGTCGTTTATTTGGAATTACCAAACTTCTCTCCTCGTGCCTTGCCTGGCCCATTTTGGGGCAGCAACGCGGTGGTGCAATTAGCGTTGACAGGCCCTAGCTTATGTCTCTGAAATGTAATGTGATTCGATGGTTATTTGGCGCTTGTTCAACATTGTAGCGCAGCTGTCGCGGGATAACAGCCGGGCTTTGTCGGCAAGACATGTATAATTGGCGACTGTTTTTTATTGACAGGCAGCGGGCCGACAGGCGCTGCCAGCTGAGGATTGTATTTTGCTGGGAAAAATCATCGGTGGTGTATTCGGCTATCTGATCACCAATAACATCTGGGGCATCCTGATCGGCGTGTTCCTCGGTCATCAGTTTGACCGTGGTCTGTCACGCAGCGCGGGTGGCTTTTCCGCCAGTTGGCGGGTGGTGAACCAGGCACGCGCACAGCAGGCCTTCTTCGAGACCACTTTCTCCGTGATGGGCCACCTGGCCAAGGCGGACGGACGCGTTTCCGAGGAAGAGATCGCCCTGGCGCGGCAGGTGATGACGCGCATGGGCCTGCCTGAGGCGGCGCGTCGTGAGGCGATGCGCCTGTTTAACCAGGGCAAGGCCGCGGACTTCGATCTGGACGCTACCCTGTCGAGCTTCCGCAGCGTCACCCTTGGGCAGCGCAACCTGTTGCAGATGTTCCTCGAGATCCAGTTTTTCGCCGCCTATGCTGATGGCTCGATGGATTCTGACGAGCGGCATGTGCTGCTGCATGTCTGTGACCTGCTGGGTTTCTCGCAGACCGATTTCGACCGCCTGGACGCCATGATTCAGGCCGAGATGCACGCGTTCCAGGATGGCGGGAAGAGCCGTGGCCCGTCGCTGGAAGACGCCTATGCCATCCTCAATATCAGCGAGGATGCCACCGACAGCGAGGTGAAAAAGGCCTATCGCCGGCTTATGAGCCAGCACCACCCGGACAAACTGGTGGCCAAGGGCCTGCCGGAAGAGATGATGAAACTTGCGCAGCAAAAGACCCACGAAATCCGCACCGCCTACGAGCGCATCAAGGAGACGCGGGGGTTTTGAGCGGGGTCGTAGTAGCAGGTCATGCCTGCGAAAGATTTTCCACCGCAAAGGTCGCGAAGGAACGCAAAGGCCAATAATTCCGCGTTGGTTATTGCGATGTGTTGTAGCCTTTGCGGTTAATTTTATTGCGCCGAATAAGATTGTGGGAGCGGCTTCAGCCGCGAAGCCTTTATCAAACAACATTTCGCGGCTGAAGCCGCTCCCACAACTTCAAATTCCATTTGGCACAACAATATTACCTGCCAGAAGTGGCAGCGTGCCGCGAAGAAACGCAGTTATCTTGCGTTCCTTCGCGGCCTTTGTGGTAGAAAGCCTTTCGTGGCCATGGGTCGTTCCCGCGCCCAGCGGCTGAAAAAGCCGGTCAAATAGGGTAAAGTGCGCGATTCGATTTTAATGCCCATGGCCGCGCTGGCCGTGGCGCCATGTTAATTAAGAGGCTAGAACCATGGCTGATTTCAAGATTGCACCCTCGATTCTGTCGGCGGATTTTGCCCGTCTCGGTGAAGAGGTCGACAACGTCCTCAAGTCTGGTGCCGACATCGTTCATTTCGATGTGATGGACAACCACTACGTGCCCAACCTCACCATCGGCCCGCTGGTCTGCGAGGCCCTGCGCAAGCACGGCGTCACCGCACCCATTGATGTGCACCTGATGGTCAAGCCGGTGGATCGCATTATTCCCGATTTCGCCGCCGCCGGTGCTTCATACATCACCTTTCACCCCGAGGCCTCCGAGCACGTCGACCGTACTTTGCAGTTGATTCAGGGCGAGGGCTGCAAATCCGGGCTGGTGTTCAATCCCGCCACCTCACTGGACGTCCTTAAGTACGTCATCGACAAGGTGGACATTATCCTGCTGATGTCGGTCAACCCCGGCTTCGGTGGCCAGAGTTTCATCCCGGCGACCCTCGACAAACTGCGCGAGGCGCGCAAGATCATCGACGCCTCCGGCCGCGATATCCGTCTGGAAATCGATGGCGGCGTGAAGGTGGACAACATCCGCGAGATCGCCGAGGCCGGTGCCGATATGTTCGTGGCCGGTTCCGCCGTGTTCGGCGCCGCTTCCGACAGCGACCCCCACACCTACGATTCCGTGATCAAGGCCTTCCGCGAGGAATTGTCGAAAGCGGCGATTTAACGTAAAGCACGCAAAGACGCAAAGAGCGCAGAGAAAACAAAATAAAAACTTTGCGTTCTTTGCGCCTTTGCGACCTTTGCGTTTATTTACGAGGTTTCAATGAAACTCCGAAAACCCAAAATGATTCTTATTGACGTGGATGGCACCTTGGTGGATTCAGTGCCCGATCTGGCTTATTGCGTCGATGAAATGATGAAACAGCTCGATATGCCCGAGCGCGGCGAAGCCGCGGTGCGAAACTGGGTGGGCAACGGCGTCGAGCGCCTGGTGCGCCGCGCCTTGATCAACACCCTCGACGGCGAGCCCGACGAGGCCCTGTTCGACAAGGCCTATCCCATCTTTCTCGACCTGTACGCCGAGAACACCAGCAAGCGCAGCCTGCTCTACCCCGGCGTGCGCGAGGGACTGGACTATCTCAAGGCTCAGGGCTACCGGTTGGGTTGTGTGACCAACAAGGCCGCCCAGTTCACCATTCCCCTGTTGAAGGATCTGGGTGTCCATGATGACTTTGAAAGCATCGTCTGCGGCGACACCCTGCCGAAAAGGAAGCCGGACCCGCTGCCACTGCTGTACTCCGCCGAGACCCTCGGCGTGAAGCCCGGGGATTCGCTGATGCTGGGTGACTCGGTGAGCGATGTAAAGGCTGCGCGCGCCGCCGGCTTCCAGATCATCTGCATGAGCTATGGTTACAACCACGGCGTGGATATCCGCGAGTCCAACCCGGATGCGGTGATCGATTCCATGGCCGAGTTGAAGAATCTGCTGTAGGGGTAAGCAACTGTAGGAGTGGCTTTAGCCGCGACAACCTCCTCGACCACGGTCGCGGCTAAAGCCGCTCCTACAGGCGTATTAAAGACGGTGATGAACATGAATGCCGAACAATTCGCCGAGCTGGCCCGGCAGGGCTACAACCGCATTCCCGTGATGCGCGAGGTGCTGGCCGACCTCGATACCCCGCTGAGCACCTATCTCAAGTTGGCCGACGGCCCCTATTCCTACCTGTTCGAATCGGTGCAGGGCGGCGAGAAGTGGGGCCGTTACTCCATCATCGGTCTGCCCTGCCGGCAGGTGGTGCGTGTCAGCGGTCATCGCGTCGAGCTGCTGGACTGCGGCGATCCCCTTGAATCACTGGAAGTAGATGACCCACTGCAGTGGATCGAGGACTTCCAGTCGCGCTACCGTGTCGCCGAGGTGGCCGGCATGCCACGTTTCAATGGTGGTCTGGTGGGGTATTTTGGCTACGACACCGTGCGCTACATCGAGCCGCGTCTGGCCGAGTGCCCCAATCCCGACGAGCTGGGTATGCCGGATATCCTGCTGATGGTGTCCGACGAAGTAGTCGTGTTCGACAACCTCAGTGGCAAGCTGTATCTCATCGTCCACGCCGATCCGGCCGATGACGATGCTTTCGCCTATGCCGAAAAGCGACTGGATGCCCTCAGTGAGCGTCTGCGTACCGCTACGCCACGGCCGGAACCCTCCACTTCCAGAGAGGTGGTAGAGGAGGACTTTGTCTCCGACTTCACCGAAGAGGGTTTCAAACAGGTGGTGGAGGCGGCGCGCCAGTACATCATCGATGGTGACGTGATGCAGGTGGTGTTGTCGCAGCGGCTGTCCATCCCCTTCGCCGCCCGGCCGCTGGATTTGTACCGTGCCCTGCGCAGTCTCAATCCTTCGCCGTACATGTTCTATCTGAACCTGCATGGTTTTCATATCGCCGGTTCATCGCCGGAGATCCTTACCCGGCTGGAGGACGGTAAGGTCACCGTGCGTCCCATTGCCGGTACCCGCCGCCGCGGTCACACGGAAGAGGAGGATCGTGCCCTGGAGGCCGAACTGCTGGCCGATCCCAAGGAGCTGGCCGAGCATCTCATGCTCATCGATCTGGGGCGCAACGACGCCGGCCGCGTCAGCGAGATCGGCAGCGTCGAGCTTACCGAGAAGATGCTGGTGGAGCGCTATTCCCATGTTATGCATATCGTCTCCAACGTCGAAGGTCGGCTCAAGCCGGGTATGACGGCCATGGATGTGCTGCGTGCCACCTTCCCGGCCGGCACTGTCTCCGGCGCACCGAAGATCCGCGCCATGGAAATCATCGATGAACTGGAGCCGGTGAAACGCGGTGTGTATGCCGGTGCGGTGGGCTATCTGGCCTGGAATGGCAACATGGATACCGCTATTGCCATCCGTACCGCGGTGATCAAGTCAGGCAAACTCTATATTCAGGCCGGTGCCGGTGTGGTCTACGATTCCCAGCCACGGCTGGAATGGAAGGAGACCATGAACAAGGGCCGCGCCGTGTTTCGCGCCGTGGCCATGGCCGAGGCGGGGTTGGACGCCGGGCCTAAGAGGCATCGATAGACTGAGATATTAAACGCAAAGGTCGTAAGGCGCAGTTGTTGACCTATTTGCGCCTGACTCAGCGAAGACTGGGTTTGCTGATCAATTATAATGAGATACTACTGAAGCATGGAATTCATCGGGTAGTAAATAACTTATGAACTGCTTTGCGTCCTTTGCATCTTTGCGCCCTTTGCGTTAATAACGCCGGATTTTAGCCATGCTGGTAATGATCGACAATTACGACTCCTTCACCTACAACCTGGTGCAGTATTTTGGTGAGCTGGGTGCCGAGGTGCAGGTGTATCGGAATGACCAGATCACGTTAGACGAGCTGGACGCGTTGCAGCCCGAGCGCATCGTGATCTCTCCAGGGCCGTGTACGCCCAATGAAGCCGGTATTTCGCTGGCGGCTATCGAACACTTTGCCGGCAAGGTGCCGCTGCTGGGCGTGTGCCTCGGTCATCAGAGTATCGGTCAGGCCTTTGGCGGGCGCATCGTGCATGCCAAGCAGATCATGCACGGCAAGACGTCGATGATCCACCACAAGGATCAGGGCGTGTTCAAGGGGCTGGATAATCCCGTCGAGGCCACGCGTTATCATTCGCTGGTGATCGAAAAGGAGAGCCTGCCGGACTGCCTGGAGATCACCGCCTGGACGGAGACCGCCGAGGGCGAGTTTGATGAAATCATGGGCGTGCGTCACAAGGAACTGGTGGTGGAGGGGGTGCAATTCCACCCCGAGTCCATCCTCACCCGGCAGGGTCACGGCATGTTGAGGAATTTTCTGGAGCAGGATATTTAACGCAAAGGTCGCAAAGGCGCAGAGGACGCAAAGAAAAGATTAAGGAATCCTTTGGTCGATCAGCCATTCCGGCACAAGCCGGGATGATGAAAAGTAATATCTCAGGATTTCCTTATTAAAAACTTTGCGTCAATTTGGAGGAGTTTGATCATGGACATGCCACAAGCCATTCGCGCGGTCACCGAGCACCGCGATCTGAGCCGAGACGAGATGCGCGCGGTGATGAACACCATCATGACCGGCGCGGCGACGCCGGCGCAGATCGGCGGTTTTCTCATCGGCCTGCGCATGAAGGGCGAGACCATCGACGAGATCACCGCCGCCGCTGAGGTGATGCGTGAACTGGCGACCAGGGTGGACGTGCAGGGCGAGCACGTGGTCGACATTGTCGGCACCGGCGGCGACGGCAGCAGCACGTTCAATATTTCTACTGCCAGCTGTTTCGTGGTTGCCGCCGCCGGCGGCAAGGTGGCCAAGCACGGTAACCGTTCCGTCTCCAGCAAGTCCGGCAGCGCCGATGTGCTGGAGGCCGCCGGGGTCAACCTCGACCTCGGTCCTGCGCAGGTGGCGCAGTGCGTCGAACAGGTGGGCGTGGGTTTTATGTTCGCGCCCAGGCACCACGGCGCCATGAAACACGCCATCGGTCCGCGCAAGGAAATGGGCGTGCGCACCATCTTCAATGTACTGGGGCCGCTGACCAATCCTGCCGGCGCCCCCAATCAGGTGCTGGGTGTGTTCGCTCGCGATCTGGTGGAACCACTGGCACGGGTGCTGGCCAACCTGGGCAGTGGGCATGTGCTGGTGGTGCATGCCGAAGACGGCATGGACGAGATCAGCATCGGCGCGCCCACTTTTGTCGCCGAGCTGAAGAATGGCGAGGTGAGCACCTATACCATCGCGCCGGAGGACTTCGGGCTTTCTCGTGCTGATGTCGCCTCACTGAAAGTGGAGGATGCCGAGCAGTCGCTGACGGTGGTCAAGTCGTTGCTGGAGAACCAGCCTGGCCCGGCGCGCGATATCGTGCAGCTCAACGCTGGCGCGGCACTGTACGCCTGCGGCTTGGCCGATAGTCTGGCCGAGGGCGTAAAGAAGGCCGGTGAAGTGATTGCCAGTGGTGCCGCGCGCAGCAAGCTGGATGCGCTGGTGGCGGTGTCGAATAACCTGGATTAGTCAGTCGAATCGATGCCGTTTGGGTAGTCGTTGTGGGAGCGGCTTCAGCCGCGAATGACTATAGAAAATTCTGCTTCGCGGCTGAAGCCGCTCCCACGATATTTGATAATCTGATGATCCCTGTAGGAGCGGGCCATGCCCTCGAGGTTTTTTCGAGGCCGCTGATTCAACGCAAAGAACGCAAAGACGCAAAGGCCGCCAAGAAAATTCAATAACAAATCTTTGCGTCCTTTGCGCCTCTGCGACCTCTGCGTTTCATTACTTGGCTGGAAACATCAATCGTGGGCATGGCCCGCTCCTACGGATCCTGTTTGGAAGACGAGATGAGTGACACCCCCGACATCCTGAAAAAGATCATTGCCCGCAAGCGCGAGGAGATCACCGAGGGCCTGCGGTCCGTGAGTCTGACGGAGATGGCCGAGCGCGCCCGGACGACCGCCCCCTGCCGTGGTTTTGTACAATCCATGCGCGACAGGCTGGCGACGGGTGAGTCGGCGGTGATTGCGGAGATCAAAAAGGCCTCGCCGAGCAAGGGCGTGATCCGTGAGGACTTCCACCCGGCGGAGATCGCGGCCTCTTACGAGCGCGGCGGCGCGGCCTGCCTGTCGGTACTCACGGACCGGGACTTCTTCCAGGGCGGCAACGACTATCTGCAACAGGCGCGCGCCGCCTGCTCCCTGCCGGTGATCCGCAAGGACTTCATCATCGATGACTATCAGGTGTACGAGGCGCGCGCCATTGGTGCCGACTGTATCTTGCTCATCGCCGCCGTGCTGGACGACGCACGCATGGCGAGCTTGGCCAAGTTGGCCTTGGCACTGGGCATGGACGTGCTGGTGGAGGTGCATGATGCCGATGAATTGCAGCGGGCGTTGCCGCTGAATCTGCCGCTGGTGGGTATCAACAACCGCAACCTGCGCACTTTCGAGGTCAGCCTGCAAACCACTATTGACCTGCTGCCGCAGATCCCCGATGACCGTATCGTGGTCACCGAGAGCGCCATTCACGCAGCGGACGATGTGGCGCTGATGCGCCGCCACGCCGTCAATGCCTTTCTCGTCGGCGAGGCCTTCATGCGCGCCGACGATCCAGGCGCCAGGCTGGCCGAGCTGTTCCGGAGGTAGTGTTTACAGCTCCAGCTTCAATGCCGTTACCGGCCGTTTCTCCAGCGTCCACTGGTGCATGGATCCATCGTAGAGCTTGACGTTTTTGTTGCCCAGCAGCTCGCTGAATATGAACCAACTGCCCGAGGCGAGATGCCCGCTGTTGCAGTAGGTGATGATGTCCTTGCCGGTGTCTATTTTTAGTTCGGCGGCCAGGGTGCTCAGGGTCTTTGCCGGGGTGAAGGTGGCCGGGGCCGTGGGTTGGGTCAGCATTTCATTGGGAAACGGCTTTGCGCCGGGTATGTGGCCCTTGGCGTAAACGTAGGATTTTTTATAGGTACCCAGGTATTGAGCCAGGGAGCGCGTGTCCACCAGTTGGGCGGCGCCGGTCTTTACCACGGCCGCCACGTCATCGCTGCTTGCCAGCAGTTCCTTGCGCTCGGTAGTGATCTTCCAGTTACCCTGCGGGGGGCGCTTGCCATCCGTGCTGACCTCCCGTCCTTCCATCAGCCAGCTGGCCATGCCACCATCGAGGATGGCCAGTTTTTCCTGGCCGTAGTACTTCAGTTGCCAGTAAAGGCGTGTGGCCATGGTCATGTCGCCGTTACTCTCGCCCTTGCTGACGATGACCACGGTGCTGTCCTTGTCCAGTCCCACCAGTTGCATGAAATACTCGAAGTCCTTTTGCTCCGGCAGCATGCGTGTTACCCGGTTGCCGTCGATCTGGCGCGTGCGACGCACATGCTTGTAACTGGCGAGGAGTGCGCCGGATATATGTCCGCCGACGCGGGCCAGCTGTTGCTGGCCAGTCTTCATGTCCCGCGTGAACATCGGTGCGGTGGTGAAACTTTTTATGTCGCCTCGCACGTCGATGATGGTCACGCCGGCGAGGTTCTTTTCCAGCCAGCCGGCATCCACCAGTGGGCCGGGCAGCTGGGTTGCCATCGTGATTCCGCTGGCCAGCAACAAGGCCGCCAGTGCGTATAATCTTGCTATAGTGTTCATGTGTCTGAATCTCCCGTTTCGGTTAATCTGTGACAATGTCTGAAGGCGTATGTTTCATGCCATAGTCTTGCTTGGGAATCATTTCCCGGTTATTCCCTGGTATTGTGTTCGCCAGACGATATCTTTTCCCCGGCGGTTTGTGCCACGGCTGTTCGGATGATCAGGTAGCCCGAGGTCACGGACATGATGATGGCCCCCAGCATACTGCCATAGATGCCACCTGCGATGGCCGGTTGCCAGCCGGCCTTCAGCTGGTTGGTGTGCGTATTCCAGGTATCGTAGAAATAGCAGTAGGCGGTCTCAGAAATGCCGAACTGCGCATCGAGCAACCAGACCAGACTGGTCAGCAATACGCCGACAGAAAGCACGGTGGCCAGAGTGGTATAGGCTGCCCGGTTCATGCGGTGACGGTAACTGGTGACTTCGAACAGCAGGTAGAAGCCCACGGCAAGGAACACCGAGATGGCCGAGGTGGACACCCGGATAAAGGGGCGCCCATCGCTAACGCTGAATATGATCGGGCACAGCCAGGTGCCTATCAGTGCGCCGAAGATAATTCCGAATAACAAACCGGAAGGATAGGGGTGAGCCAGCGTTCTGATGGCAGGCCTGTGCTGCGTCAGGCGGGCCATGAATCCGTGCCAGCGAGGGAACAGCAGGCCGACGACCGTGCCGAGTGCCATGCCGACCAGCATATAGCCGGGAATCAGGCTGAAGGGGTCGGGGGTGCTCCAGATGATCAGCTCATCCGGCACCGGTGGATGGATACCGCACATCTTGTTCACCCAACGTTCACTGATCTCAATGCGGTTGGGCGCAGGCCAATCGTATGCCCAGTAGATGGCGAGAAAAATCAGGCCGGTGAGTGCACCACCGATCGGCCCGGAACGATGCCATTTCAGCCAGAAACCATTGCTTATGCTGTCAGCGGGCGCAGGGGTGCGCATGGCGAAGAGGATCAGGGTCAGCGCGATGGCAAAGACGATAAAGAAGAAAGGCGCCATGCCGGCAGGGGTGGAAAAAATAGGCGATCGCCGATCCAGCAATAACAGGAAAAACAGTGTGGCGGCTACCAGCCCGACGAGGATATAAGGAAAAAAGTCGCGTTTCTTGTGTTGCGACGGATCCATGTCGATAGCTTCCCAGGGGCTGTTAGTGTTAATCGACCTTAGAGATAGCGGTCAAGCCAGAACCGGCTCAGAACCGTTTTCCAGGCCCGGCTCCAAATCGCAGGCCAAAGCGCTTCTCGGAGGTGCCGTTGCGCTGCTGCGCGCGTTCCACCGATCTCTGGGTCGACCAGATCACCCAGCAAACCATCGAACAAGTGCCGGCTGCCCAGCCACTGGCACACGAACATAAACCGGGCCAGATTGACTCCCGGCAGGGAGGGCAGTGTTGTTCCAAACTCGAAATGATCCAGGTTTGTAATACGGTTACGCAGCAGTCCGTAGAGGATGGCCGCTGCCGCCGTTAGCAGTAGTCCGGCGAGGGATGCCTCAATCCCGTTGAAAATCATGCCGCCAAGGGCGAACAACAGCACGCCTCGATCCAGGGTTTCTAAAGCCTGTTCGAGGCGCGGGTTGATAATGTCCATTTCATGGTCCCACCAGAAAACCGGGAATCTGGGCGACGGCCTCTTCCAGCCCTGTGAGGGCTTGTTCCCCCAAAGGCGTCAGCCGGTACATCCGCCGGGGAATATAGAAGTCGCCTTCCTTGATATGGGGCGGTGGCGATGTTTCAAGCTCGGACAAGACCAAGCCCTTTTTCTCCATCCGCTCCAGGGTGACGTAGATCGTACCCTTTTTCAGTTGTAGTTTGCCAGTTGATGAACGTCGCACCAACTCCAGCCCGAAAAGCGGGTTTGGTGAATTTTGCCGTAGCAAATGGGCGATGATTGCTTCGTTCAGGCTGAGTTTGGGTGTAGCTGTCTGTTTCATCGAAAATTCCCTCCCTCTCTCTCAGGTGGGTTGCAACAAGTTTACCTGAATCCGGGGCTTCAGGGGGCACAGAAGAATTCCTCGCAATAAACAACGGAATGGTTGATCCATGATATCTTACATTGTAAGGTATTGGCGGAAGTGTGTGAATACCATAGCAATGGACTCAAGGGAGATGTGTGATGGGAGTACAGTATTTGCTCAGGGGCGCTATTTTTCTCGTGGCCGGCTTGCTGGCAGCCTGCGGCGGTGGTGGTGATGATGACGGAGGCGGAGATAATCAAAAACCGCCAACGGTCAACAGCTTTCAGGCGACGCCAAGCACTGCGGATACCGGCGCGCCGGTGACCTTTAGCTGGGATGTCAGTGATGCAAACGGCGACACGCTGACCTGTACTCTGGACGTCAATGGTGACAGCACCATCGATCACACTATTTCCGATTGCGCCAATACCACGTCGCAGGCACATACCTACACAGCCGCGGGCAGCCATTCCGCCACATTGACCGTGAGTGACGGAAACGGCGGCACTGCGGATCGAACTGTCACCGTCACCGTTACTGTGGCTAATACGCAGCCGGTTTTCGATAGCGACTTCAGTGCCACACCCAATCCGGTCAGTGCCGGCAGTCCGGTGACCTTCAGCTGGGATGTCAGCGATGCAGACAGCGACACACTGACCTGTACGCTGGATGTTGATGGTGATAGCACCGCCGATTACACCATTGACGACTGCGTCAATACCACCTCGCAGGCGCATACCTATGCAACGGCGGGCGATTACACCGCTAGGCTGACTGTCGACGATGGCACTGGCGGGGCGGTTGAGCAGACCGTGTCCATGACTGTCAATCCCGTGGTTTCCAATACGCCACCGGTGTTTGATAACAACCTTGGTGTTACTCCGAACCCCGTAGAAAAAGGGAATCCTGTTACGTTCAGTTGGGGTGTCAGCGATGCTGATAGCGATACACTTGCCTGCGGACTGGATGTTGATGCAGATGGTACGAATGACTACACCATCAACGACTGCGCCAACAACACCTCGCAGGTACACACTTTCAACCAGACAGGCACCTTTCAGGTTCGCCTGAGTGTTTCGGATGGTGTCAATACACCGGTAGAGCTGACCGTTGACGTGACCGTTACCGATGCTCATTCACCGAGCATCAATAGCTTCAGCGCTGCACCAAATGCCCTGGCGACCGGCGCTTCGACGATGTACAGCTGGAACGTCAGTGACTCAGAAGGCCATACGCTGACCTGCGAACTTGACATCAATGCGGACGGCACCATTGAATACACCATCACTGACTGCGCCAACAATACCTCGCAGGCGCATACCTATACGCAGGCAGGAACTCACCAGGCCCGCCTCAGCGTTTCAGACGGAATCGCCCCGGCGGTTCAGAACACGGTTTCTGTCACAGTGTCGACGCCGCCCGTTATCAGCCAATTCAGCATGTCACCGAACCCGGCCTATGCCACAGTGGCAGCTACGTTTTACTGGCAAGTCAGCGATGTGGATGGCGACACACTGACCTGCGAACTGGATATCGATGCTGATGGTACGAATGACTACACCATCGATGACTGTGCCAACATGGCATCACAGGGGCATACCTATGCCACCAGCGGTAATTACACCGCCCGTCTGACGGTCAGTGACGGAATCAGTGAGGTGCAAACCACACTGTCATCGCTGGAAATTGTGTCTCCCCTGTTAGTGGATGTCTCTGTCAACGGGCCAGCCGTTGCCGGTGGAAGGGTTCCGTATACAATAACCGTGAGTAATGTTTCGGCTCAGCCAATGGATGATGTATCGGTGGTGTATACGGTACCGGCGGAGCTGGATTTCCATGCAGCGAGTGACGCTGTACCTAATGCGGCAGGTTGTTTTGCTAATGTGTCGTGTCGAGACGGAAATGAAGCCACATGGGCATTGGGTATCCTGGCGGCAGGTG
>CAJVYS010000069.1 GCA_913009875.1 uncultured Gammaproteobacteria bacterium
GTGGAGAGGTCGTTGTGAAGGTACGGATAGAGAGCGGGTAGCTGCCCTGAGTCACGCCGTAGAGGTCTGTGTGTGTTTTTTTTTTAAGGATACGGCGACCACCGAGATCTACACTCTTTCCCTACACGACGCTCTTCCGATCTCCGGCCTCTTCGTCACCGGCACCGACACCGATGTCGGCAAGACGCACATCGCGCTGGGCCTGATGGCAGCGCTGCAGCAACGGGGCCTGTGCGTTGCCGCTATGAAGCCGGTATCGGCGGGTTGCGAACTGGGTGGCAGTGAAGGCGACCGGAGTTTACGCAACGACGATGCCTTGCAGCTGTCGGCGCAGTCGTCGCTTTCCATCCCCTATCAAACCCTGAACCCCTACGCCTTCGAGCCCGCCATTGCCCCGCATATCGCCGCACAAAAGGTGGACGTGACCATGCGGCTGGACGTGTTGCAGCGCGCCTGCGCGGAGATCGAGGCCCAGGCCGACGTGGTGGTGGTCGAAGGCGCCGGTGGCTGGCTGGTGCCGGTCAATGCGCGCGAAACGCTGGCGGATCTGGCCGTGGCACTGGGATTTCCGGTGGTGCTGGTGGTGGGTGTGCGACTGGGCTGTATCAGCCACGCCCTGCTGAGCGCCGAGAGCATTCGTGCCCGGGGCCTGACGCTGGCGGGCTGGGTGGCCAACGAGATATCGACACAGGCCGTGTGCGTCGAGGAAAATATCGCCGCCCTGTCGCAGCGGCTGCAGGCGCCGCTGTTGGGGCGCGTACCCTTCGATGGACAGGCTGGCGCCGAGCGTACCGCTGCCAGCCTGAATATTACGCCACTGCTTGCATCCGTTTCCGCTGGCGGATCCCCGTAGGATGCTGGTGAGCGACAGCAAACCGCATCGTTTGTGTGTTTCAATCTCTCCGGGTTGGATTCCCCGCTGCTCGCCTCAAGCGCCTACTTTTGGTGCAGCGAAATAATTTTATTGCCCTGAACAATGGTAGGAGCGGACCCCCGGGCCGCGATGGTTTTCCCACCCTTGGCATCGCGGCCCAAGGGTTCGCTCCTACAACACGATACCCCGCCAGTTTGCTGCGGGGTAGTTCATTTTTTCTGGGCATGGGCAGTTAGAGGGAGCATTGTCCTCGACCAATGCGGTTCGCTGTCGCTCACCACATCCTACCCGAGCTCTGCTTTCACGGAGCCATAAAAAAACGACGACACCGCAGCCGGTGTCGCCGTTTTCCTGTTACTGACTACTTGCCGAAGCTGTAGAGCAGGGCGATGGCGACTTCGTCATCGACCTTTTTCTTGCCCACAGGCACCACGGAAGAGTGGCGCAGGGTGTAGCTGATTTTGGTGTGCAGATTGCCAGCCACCTGTGCGGTGAGGGCGGTAACAGAACGGGTCACGGTGCCGCCCTTGTCCGTGTCGCCGATTTCCGTGGTGAGATCCTCGGTGAACTTGGCGGTCTTGCTCACGTTCCACAATAATTTGAAGGCGCCGCGCACGGTGAATTCATTTTCGGTTTCGTCGGGGATCTTTATCTTGCTTTGCCGAGCGCCGGGTGCGACCTCGAGATCCAGAGTCACCTTCTCGTTTTGCACCACACGGTGACCGTAACCGATGTTGGCCGTGGCGCGGTAGTCGTAGCCGCTGAAGCGGTCACCCTCGTAGCCGAGGAAGCCGAAGAAGTATCCGCGTTCCGTGATCTTGTAGTTGCTTTGGCCGCTGGCGAAGTAGCGTTCGGCGGTGGTGAGACCGTCAGTGGAATTGTTGAGAGCTTCAAGAGTCAGGGTATTTCGCCATTTGTCGAGCTCCTGCTCGGCCTTGGCCTTGGCATTGAGGCTGGCGGTGTCGGTGTTACCGCCGGTTTTCACGTAGCCGAGCTCGGTCTCGCCCTTCCAGTCTGCACTGGCAAGGCCTGGTGCAATACAGACGGTGGTCAGGATAGCAATGGAAAGAGAGTTTCTGTTCATGATCGGTCCTTGGAATAATTGTCGGATTCAGCGGATAGCCAAGCGGCGAATTATAACCTGACTGGATTTAGTCTTACACACCATATTGTGCGCGATAGGCGCGAATGGCGGCTAAATGTTCTGCCATATCTGTCGACTTAGCCAGATATTCCACCAGATTGTTCAGTTGCACGATGCTGGCCACCCTGAGTCCGTAGTCACGCTCCACTTCCTGAATGGCGGAAGTCTCGCCCTTGCCGCGCTCCTGACGATCCAGCGCGATCACCACCCCCGCCGGCGTGGCGCCGCTGGTCTGGATGATGTCCACGGATTCGCGCACCGAGGTGCCGGCGGAGATGACGTCATCGATGATCAGCACGCGGCCCTTGAGCGGGGCGCCGACGATGATGCCGCCCTCACCGTGGTCCTTGGCCTCCTTGCGATTGAAGGCATAGGGCAGGTCATGGTCGTGGTGATCGGCCAGCGCGATGGCCAGCGCCGCGGCCAGCGGGATGCCCTTGTAGGCGGGGCCGTAGATCATATCGAACTCGATGCCGGAATCCATCACCGCCTGCGCATAATAGCGGCCGAGGCGCGCCAGGCTGCTGCCGGTATTGAACAAGCCACTATTGAAAAAATAGGGGCTGAGACGGCCAGACTTGAGGGTGAATTCGCCAAAGCGCAGCACGCCTACGTCGATGGCGAAATCGAGAAATTCGCGTTGATAGTCTTGCATGACGGTCCGTCCGTATTCTGAGGGGTGGGAAAAGGCGGGCATTTTAACAGACCTGCCCCGCGCGCTCACTGCGGTATCTCTCTACGCTATAATCCCGCCCTTTGCCGCCAGCCCGGAGAGTCCCATGAAAGTTATCACCGCCAACGTCAATGGCATACGCGCCGCCGCCAGGAAAGGCTTCTTCGACTGGCTGGAAAGGCAGGACGCCGATGTGGTCTGCATCCAGGAAACCAAGGCCCAGGAGCACCAGTTGGAGGCCGAGCACTTTTACCCCCACGGCTACCATTGCTATTACGTGGACGCGGAGAAAAAGGGCTACAGCGGTGTGGCCATCTACGCGAAGAAGGAACCGCTGAAGGTGATCACCAAACTGGGTGAAGGCTTCGAAGATATGGACGCCGAAGGGCGATTTATCCAGGCCGACTTCGACACCGACAGAGGCAAACTCAGTATCGTGTCGCTCTACCTGCCCTCCGGCTCCAGCAAGGAAGAGCGCCAGCAGGTGAAATTCAGCTTCATGGAGCGCTTCACCGAAAGGCTCAAGGCCATGCGCCGCAAGCGCAGTGAATTCATCATCTGCGGCGACTGGAATATCGTACACAAGGAAATCGATATCAAGAACTGGAAGAGCAATCAGAAAAACTCCGGTTGCCTGCCGGAAGAGCGAGCCTGGCTGGATGAAGTATTCGGGCCACTGGGTTTTGTCGATGCCTTCCGCGTGGTGAATCAGGAACCCAGCCAGTACACCTGGTGGTCAAACCGCGGCCAGGCCTGGGCCAAAAACGTGGGCTGGCGTATCGATTATCAGGTCATCACCCCGGGACTGAAGGATCATGTCAAGGCCGTGGAAATCTACAAGGAAGAACGCTTCTCCGATCATGCTCCGCTGATCATTGAATATGATGTGAAGATGTAGCGAAGCAAAACCCAAGCCAGTCACAGGGATAAAAAGATGACCCTTTGTCTCATGTATTATTCGGGTTGACTCGCCTCTAGACTTGGTCTAGATTAAAATTGCATCGAGCAGTTCTGCGCCTTCAAAAATGTCTGAATAACTTGATTTATCACGCCCGCTAACCCGCAAGTTTTACAGTCCATCTAACTTTTAATGGAGGAATGGTCATGGACCGGAGAGCCAGAAAATTTATTGCACTATGTGCGTCCGCCCTTATTGGTGTTTACGGTTCTGCTGTCCAAGCAGAATTATCGCCGCAGCAATTACTCGGGAAATTTCTTTTTTTTGATGAAGATTTGTCGGAACCGGCGGGGCAATCCTGTGCAAGCTGTCATCATCCGGATGCGGGTTTTGCTGATCCGGATACCCATCTTCCCGTCTCTGAGGGAGTTATCCCGGGACGTTTTGGTGGAAGAAATTCCCCAAGCGCTGCCTATGCCGTGTTTTTCCCAGAGTTCAGTTATATCAATAACGTCGCAATCGGTGGGCAATTCTGGGATGGCCGTGCAGCCAATCTGACCGAACAGGCCAAGGGGCCCTTTCTAAATCCCGTCGAAATGAATAACCCCAACAAGGCAACCGTCATCGCGGATATTCAGGCCTCGAGCTATGTGGGGCTCTTTGAGCAGGTATGTGGACCCATTGTCGATATTGATGCGGCCTACGACTGCACGGCAGAGGCCATCGCAGCCTATGAGGGAACTGACGAGCTTAATAAATTCACCTCAAAGTTCGACCTTGTCATGGCGGGACAGGCAAGATTCACCCGTCAGGAACGACGGGGCCGTATGTTGTTCAACGGTCGGGCTCTGTGCAGTCAATGTCATTTGAGTGGCGGAATGATGGGAAGAGGTGGAATGGGCGGCATGGGAGGAATGGGTGGATCATCCGATCCTGTCCTGTTCACTGATTTCCGTTATCACAATTTGGGATTGCCGAAAAATACCGAATATCCGTTAGACCAGCAGCCCGCCAACTCGGTTGATCTGGGACTTGGCGGCGTATTGGGCGTGGCCTCAGAAAACGGCAAATTTAAGACGCCACATTTACGCAACATCGCCATGACACCGCCATTCATGCATAACGGCCTTTTGAAGACGCTCAAAGAGGTTGTTCATTTTTATAATACGCGCGATATCCCCGGGCTATGGAATCCCCCCGAGGTAGCAGAGAATGTTGAGACTAGATTATTGGGTGATCTTGGGCTCACGAGCAGCGAGGAAGACGCCATTGTAGCGTTTATGCTGACATTCACCGATGGCTATACGCCGAGTGGTGGCAGTGGTGGTGGTCACGGACATCACTGAAACCTTCAACGTAAAATTCCCTGGCATTTACAGGTTTGCCCGGCTAGCGAATCACTGGCCGGGCTTTTATTTTGGTCTGATTGATCTGCAAAACAAATAAGCGACCGAACCGAGTCTTCGCATAAAGGGCTCCGACCTCTTTGACCAAAAAAGGCCTAGGAACCCAGTTCATGGCCATATCACACTGTCATATTTTAGAAATAAGTTCCCCAAACAATTCATATGAACTCTTCGTTACTCCCCAGCTGAGGGCTTGGTCACCATAAAAATAAGATAATATTTCTCTAAGTTCTTTTTTCTCTTCCTCAGATATAGGTTCCATGTCCTACTCCTAGTTAACAGTTGTAATATTTGTTATCAAATATCTGAATTTTTCAGAATCTAAACTTTGGGCGGCGATACGTATCGCCTCGTCAGGAAACTTTTTATTTAAAACGAATGCTTCTGATGAATCTTCTTTAATAAGAAAATAGATTATAAATGCATTGGTATCGTAATACCCTCTTTCCTTATAAGCTGGTATAGAAAGTGCGATTTTGAAATCGTAAATACCATATAGTACAGTTTTATCATTGGAGTATTTTCTATTAATTTCGTCCATATTCATGGTAAATATATCTGAATACACCTCTAATAAACTTCGCCCCTCACCAACAAAAAATATTTCACTTGCATTTTCTGAAACAAACGTTACTTTAGCGGAGTTAGTTTTAATCAATAATCCGGATGAAGTATCTGCCAACAAATTTATATCAAATGACATCTTCGTCTTCATAAACAGAGGAAATAACAGCTCCTTACCAACACTTGTATCAGATGTACTTTTGTCAACTTCCCCTAAAACTGCGTTTAGATTATCCTTATTTTCTTCATAAAATTTATCTCGATTGAAATCGGGAGCAGCTGCACAAGATATCGACAGCACCGACAATGTAATAAGTATAAGGTTTTTCATACCACCTCCAATTTAATATCGCTAACATATAAACATTTATCCGCCGTGCGCAGTTCAGCATGGCGGATAAATGCTTATATGGTAGACGTCACTTTGGCCATGTTGTTCATGCATTTTTTGCAAGGTAATTATGGTGCTGACTCTCTTCGCTCGCGACAACAACATGAATACAGTTGTTTTTCAATTAGATATAAAATCTTTGTGCAGCTTGGTTAAGGTGGGCACGTTTTGTGTGCCCACGCGGTTGATTCATATTTCGCGTGGGCATGGAAAGCATGCCCACCCTGCCAGGCTGTAGTACTGGCCCACACTTACCCACAGATTTTGCTGAGGAGCCGTACTTTTAGTTACTTGGCAATTTCCTCAAGAGTATTCGGGTCTAATTCTACCAAGATCTTTGACTGAAAATTGACAAGAGAGCGATTGTTTTTCAGCGCTTCTTTTGTGTACTTGTTAAAAGTGAATTCTATCTTTGCGTGGTCGTTTATATCCTCTTGGAGCCAATGTATGCCAGATACTTCGCCAACCATGTTTAATCTAAATATGTTTGTTTCTGGGAACTCATCAAAGGTCGAAACGCTGAGATAATACTTGTTTTGACAGGTGCCATGGGTTTCTATAAAGCAATTTCCATCCATCATTGGGACCTGGTACAATCTGACAAGCAAATCTTTTTCTATATCTGGATCAATATCATTCAGCGGCCTCATGGTTCCATACGACATCGCAACCTTTAACTCATTAATGTTCAGGTTGTTTTTAGCAGGAATATGGCTGCACGAAGCAATCATAATCATGGTTAAAAAAAATAACGTCTTCATTGTGGCCTCTAGTTGACAGAGAAATGGATATGATCACTATGGCCAGGTACAGCATGATTATTTCCCAGCTTCTTTTTAAATGACGGCCCAAAATTCTCCCGTCGATGCAGATATGTTTCAAACTCGGCTCGCATCGCATCCACTATTGCTTTTACAGCAGGATTGGATGGGTAGAATGCGGACATTTTCATGCCATTAATACGTGAAATATCAACAGCTTTTCCATTCCCCTGAACATGCCTGCTCGGCGTTTGATGCTGGTCATTTGCTGAAGAGATATAAATTTTCGTGAGAATGTGATCTGATGCGATATTTGTTTTTACTACTTTTTTCAGTGTATCAATAATTTTTTGATCGACGCTACTGTTTACGGCGGGAGAGAATTCAACAGCAACTCCATTGATGCTACTGGCTATATTTGGCATTTTCTACTCCTCTTGCTTGTTTTAGTAAACGTTGGGGTTCGCTTCTCTCACCCTAACCTACAGATTGTGTCTTTTCTTGATCCGCTTGGGCCGCGTAGTACGCAATAACTGAAGGATACTGCCTCGAATGTTATCTGCAACACTATACCTTTCCCGAACTACATCCACCCCCGCTCCGCAAACGACACCACCTCGCCATCACCCACAACCAGATGATCTAGCACCCGCACGTCCACCAGTGCCAGGGCGTCGGTCAGTCGCTCGGTGATGTGCCGGTCGGCACGGCTGGGTTCGGCGATGCCGGAGGGGTGGTTGTGGGCGAGGATCACGGCGGCGGCATTGTGTGCCAGGGCGCGGCGCACCACTTCACGTGGGTGTACGCTGGCGCCGTCGATGGTGCCGCGAAACAGCTCCTCGAATTCGATCACCCGGTGGCGGGTGTCGAGGAACAGGCAGGCAAACACTTCGTAGGGGTAGTCGCGCAGACGGGCGCTGAGGTAGCGGCAGGTGTCACCGGCGCTGGTCAGGGCTTCGCCGCGCTTGAGGGTCTCGGCGAGGTGGCGGCGGGCCATTTCGGTGGTGGCCTGCAGTTGAGCGAATTTGGCCGAACCCAGTCCCGGTGCCTCGCAGAAGGTCTTGCAGTCCGCCTCCAGTAGCGCGCGCAGGCTGCCGAAGCGGATCAGCAGGTCGCGCGCCAGGTCCACCGCGGTCTTTCCCGGCACCCCGGTGCGCAGGAAAATCGCCAGCAGTTCGGCGTCGGAAAGCGCCTCTGCGCCACGGCTGAGGAGTTTTTCACGCGGCCGCTCCTCGGCCGGCCAATCGGTAATTGCCATTGCAACATCCTTGTCGTCGATTCGTTTTGTTCACCACAGAGGTACGGAGACACAGAGAAAGCCAAGGGCGATGACCGCAAAGGACGCGAAGCAACGCAAAGAAAATATGGAAGACTTGACGTTTCTTTGCGTCCTTTGCGGTTGAATCAGCTTGATGGAATGTCTGGATCTTTCTCCATGTCTCTGCGCCTCTGTGGTGAAAAATCAAGGTTCGTTTACACTACAGAACTCGACACTTCGCCAACAGGTAATATCACACAAGCATGCACAGTCTCGCCAACAAACACATCCTGCTCGGCGTCACCGGCAGCATCGCCGCCTATAAGGCCGCCGAGCTGGTGCGCCGCCTGCGCGAGGGCGGCGCGGAGGTGCGCGTGGTGCTGAGTGCGGGCGGCGCGGAATTCGTCACTCCGTTGACCTTTCAGGCTCTGTCCGCCAACCCCGTGCACAGCGAACTGCTGGACACCGAGGCCGAGGCCGCCATGGGCCACATCGAGCTGGCACGCTGGGCCGATGCGGTGGTGGTTGCGCCGGCCTCGGCCAATGTCATCGCCCGCCTCGCCCAGGGTCGTGCCGATGATCTGCTCGCCGCTGTCTGTCTCGCCACCGAGGCCCCCGTCGCCGTGGCCCCGGCCATGAACCAGCAGATGTGGGCCAATGCCGCTACGCAGGACAACCTGCAACGGCTGCGCGAGCGCGGCATGCACCAGTTCGGCCCCGCCGAAGGCGACCAGGCCTGCGGCGAGACCGGCCTTGGGCGTATGCTGGAGGCCACCGACATCGCCCGCCATACCGCCGGGCTGTTCGACACCGGTGCCCTGGCCGGACTGCGGGTCCTGGTCACCGCCGGCCCCACGCAGGAGGCCATCGACCCAGTGCGCTATCTCAGCAACCGCAGTTCCGGTCGCATGGGCTATGCCGTGGCGCAGGCTGCCGCCGAGGCTGGAGCGCGGGTGACGCTGGTGAGTGGCCCCACGGCGCTGCCAACGCCACCGCGCGTCGCGCGTATTGATGTTCGCAGCGCGCAGGACATGCACGAGGCCGTGCAGGAGCAGGCCGGTGGCGCCGACATCTTCATTGCCACTGCCGCCGTCGCCGACTATCGCCCGGCCGCGCCTGCTGAGAAAAAGATCAAAAAGACCACTGACACCCTGAGCCTGGAACTGGTGCGCAACCCAGACATCCTCGCCGGCGTGGCGGCATTACCTGGCGGCCCGTTTACTGTCGGCTTCGCCGCTGAGACGGAAAACCTGCTGGCATACGCCCGCGACAAGCTGGCCCGTAAGGGGCTGGACATGATCGCCGCCAACCGCGTCGGCGGGGGGCTGGGCTTCGAGGCCGAAGAGAATGCGCTGAGTGTGATCGATGCCAACGGTGTGACCGAATTGCCGCAGGCCGCCAAATCACAACTGGCGCGGCGGCTTATCGTCCTCATCGCCAAACATTTCAGACGTAGGTTGGGGTGAATGTTTTTTATGAACCCCAAAGCTTTCGCTCCTTGCCTACATCCATATAGGCAACATGCCAGAGCAACAATTCACCGCCAATCTGTAGTGACCTTATTTGCTGGGGGTTAGAAATTCCCGGCTGCCTGATTATGTTTTTTTACGCACATACTGAACAGAATAAAAGATAATCGCCCCAATCAGCGCGCTGTAGAGGCAAAGCTGATGCAGCTGGGGTACGGTAATTAGCCCCAACAACCCATTTACTTGGGAGAATGGGTAAAATGCTTCTACGTCACCATGCATTACGCTATCAAGTACCACATGGCTATATGTGCCTATAAATGCGCTTAGGAATGAAACCCACCACCTGATTGTTATAGAACGCCCTTTCTTAACAAGGCTGGTTTTATTCGCGGCTGAAGCCGCTCCCACAAATTTTGTTGTGGGGCAAAGAGTGAAACCATCGCGGGCATGCCCGCTCCTACGGGCGCGGGGCGCTGAGCACATCCAAGCGCAAGCGATGCCGCTCGTCAAACAACCGCTTTGATGCCAGCCACAGGGCGGTGGTGACGCCGAAGCCAGTTCCCGCCGCTATCAAAAACATGATCAATATCTGATATTTCACCGCTTCCATGGGCGGTGCTCCGGCGAGAATCTGGCCGGTCATCATGCCCGGCAGGCTGACGATGCCGGCGGCGGCCATGGCATTGATGATGTGCATCATGCCACTGCGCATGGACTCGCGTCGGATTTCATCGATGGCCTCGGTACGCGTCTGGCCGAGCATCAGGCGCTGTTCGATCACGGCGCGCTGCTGCCAGGCGGTCTGGGTCAGGCGATCCAGGGCCAGGGCGATGCCGCTCATGGTGTTGCCGAGCATCATGCCGAGCAGTGGAATGGCGTATTGCGGTTCGTACCAGGGCTGGTTACCGATCATGGTGAACAGGGCCAGTACGGTGACGGCGAACGAGGAAATGAACATGGCGCCGGTGCCCAGGCCGTAGCCCCACCAGCCCTTCAGCCGCCGTTGCTGGCGTGCCATCACCTCGCGTCCGGCGGCCAGCAACATCACCATTGCCATCAGACTCACCCACAGCAGGCCGGTGGTGGCGAACACCGTCTTCAACACCAGGCCGATGAGCGACAGTTGTACCACCATGCGCAGGGTGGCGACCAGCAGCGAACGCTCCAGCCCCAGGCGCATGTGCCAGCTCAAGGCGGCCAGAATCAGCACCAGCAATGCCGCCAGACTGAGGTCGAAGACGCTCAGGGTGATCATAGTTCGCCCTCCTGCACGCCTTGTGGCGTCAATTGATAATGTCGCGTCGCTACCCGCGCGGCCTGGGCCGCACTGTGACTGACCCATAGCGCGGCGGCGTTGTTCTCAAGGCGATATTCGGCGACCACTGTCTCCAGCGCCGTCGCGCTGGTCTCATCAAGACTGGCCGTGGGTTCGTCCAGCAGCAGCACACGGGGCCGGTTCATCAGCGCCCGCGCCAGGGCCAGACGCTGCTTTTCGCCACTGGACAGGCGACTCACCTGCCAGCTCAGCGTGGCCCCGGAAAAACCCAGTCGGGTCAGCCAAGGACAGTCCCCGGCGGGAAAATGGGCGCCGACGTCATCCAGCCACCACTGGCTCTCCACCGGCAGCAGCGCCACCTGTCGACGCCACTGCGGGGCAGGGATTTGCGCGCAGGCCATGCCGTCCAGCCACACCTCGCCCTGGTGCGGATCGAGGTCGGCGATGGCGCGTAACAGTAATGATTTGCCGCTGCCGGAAGGGCCGCGCAGGCTGACGCATTCGCCGGCGTCGATGGCGAGATCGAAGGGACCGCGCCGGTGGGTCACCAGCTGGCTGACGCGTAACAAGGGATCGTTCATGGATGGTCCTTCCAGTACCACCACTTGAGCTTTTCGGGTTCGTGGACGGCGTTGTCGGCGAAATAGACCGCGCAGCGGAACACGTACAGCACGCAGCGATCCACCGGCCCGCCCGCCTGCACGCACAGGCGCCGGTACAGGCGCTCGGGATCTTCACCGCGCAGCTCGGCGACGGTATCGATACCCAGCCCCTGCAGGTCGGCGGCGATGGAGGGGCCGACGCCGGGGATGCGTTGCAGGTCGTTGTGGGTGGGGTTGGTCATGGCGGGTCAGTCGGATGATGGCGCATCGCCCTGCAGCAGGGCCTCGAGGTGTTTTTGCGGCTTCGCCCCCAGCATCACCTCGATGATCCTGCCATCCCTGATCAGCATTGTTGTCGGTGTGCCGGCGACACGAAAGGCCGCGGCCAGTTGCGGCTCTTCGCCCACGTCTACTTTCACCACCTGATCGGGGTGGGCCTCGGCCACGCGGTCGATCACTGGCCCCATGGCGCGGCACGGGCCACAGCGTGGGCTGTAGAAATAATACAGCACTCCCTGCGGGTGCGAACGCGCCTCCACCGGCGCAGGCTGGCCGCGCAGGCCGTGGCCCAGGCGTGACATGCGCCACTGGGAAAACAGAATCAGGGCCACCACCAGGCCGAGGATACCGAGGAAGATTTGTGCGGCCATGGTTTGGGCTATCCGTCGGGGTTTGCTGTAACGATCGGGGCTGTGGCGTGTCAGAGGGCAGAGACACCACTATCCATGGAAAACACTATGCCTTTTCGCCTCTCGTATCGCCAGTTGTGCGCCACTGTCTTGATCCTGTCCGGCCTGACCGGCACCGTCCTCGCCGAGACCCTGCCCATCGGCCGCTTCAGCGCCGGCGAGCTGGACGGCTGGGAGGAAAAGTCCTTCGTCGGCAACACCCGTTACGAAATCGTCGACATGCCACAGGGCAAAACGCTGTACGCCCGCGCGCGGAAAAGCGCCTCGGGCATGTTCAAGAAGGTGCGCATCGATCTCACCCGCACCCCCTGGCTGCACTGGTCGTGGCGGGTGGATGAGACGTTTGCCGGCAATGACGAGCGCAGCAAGGCCGGCGATGATTATCCCGCACGGATCTACGTGGTGGTGGACGGCGGCATGTTCTTCTGGCGCACACGGGCGGTAAATTACGTCTGGTCCAGCAACCAGCCGGTGGGGACGAGCTGGCCCAATGCCTTCACCGGCAATGCCATGATGGTCGCAGTGCGCTCCGGTGCTGTCGATGCCGGCCGCTGGGTGCAGGAGCGACGCAACGTGCGGGAGGATCTCAAGCGCCTGTTCGGCAAAGACTTCACCCATATCGACGCGGTGGCGGTGATGACCGATAGCGACAACACCGGGCAGAGCGCCTCGGCCTTCTACGGCGACATCTATTTCGCCGGCGAGTGATGGCATGTCTGAGGGGTGGCGTGGGTTATAATCCCGCCTTACCCTTACCCATGGCTACCATGTGGGAGCAGCTTCAGCCGCGAATGGAAGAACACACACCCTTCGCGGCTGAAGCCGCTCCCACGATGCCCATTTACCGCACCTCGAGCCCACCATGTCCGAAACACCCCAGACCATTCGCCTCGCCGACTATCAGCCGCCGGCCTACGTCATCGATCATGTCGACCTGCACTTCGACCTCGACCCCGAGACCACCTGCGTCACCAGCCGTCTGTCGGTGCGCCGTGTGCGCGAAGGCGAGCCGCTGGTGCTCCATGGCCATGATCTCGAATTGATCTCAGTGGCCGTAGACGGCCGCACGCTCGGAACGGGTGAATATCGCCTTGATGACCACAGCCTCGGCATCGACGGCCTGCCCGACAGCGGTGAGCTGGAGATCGTCACCAAGATTCACCCGGCGGCCAACACCTCGCTGGGCGGCCTGTACACCTCCGGCGGCAATTTCTGCACCCAGTGCGAGGCGGAGGAATTCCGCAAAATCACCTATTATCTCGACCGCCCCGACGTGATGGCCCGTTTTACCACCACCCTGGTGGCGGACAAGGCCGGCTATCCGGTGCTGCTGTCTAACGGCAATCTGCTTGATAGCGGTGAGCTGGAGGGCGGCCGCCACTGGGCCAAGTGGGAGGATCCCTTTCCCAAGCCGTCCTATCTGTTCGCCCTGGTGGCTGGTGACCTGGCATGCATCGAGGACACATTCACGACCATGTCTGGCCGCAGCGTGGATCTGCACATCTACGTGCAGCATCACAATATCGACAAGTGCGAACACGCCATGCACTCACTGCAGAAGGCGATGCGCTGGGATGAAGAGACCTACGGCCGCGAGTACGACCTCGACCTGTACATGATCGTCGCCGTGGACGACTTCAACATGGGCGCGATGGAGAACAAGGGCCTCAACGTGTTTAACTCGCGCTACGTGCTGGCGCGCCCGGACACCGCCACCGATGCCGACTATCTGGGAATAGAGAGCGTCATCGCCCATGAGTATTTTCACAACTGGTCGGGCAATCGCGTCACCTGCCGCGACTGGTTCCAGCTCAGTCTGAAGGAAGGTTTTACCGTATTCCGCGACCAGGAATTCAGCGCCGATATGAATTCCCGCGGCGTGCAGCGCATCCAGGATGTCAACGTGCTGCGCACCCACCAGTTCCGTGAGGATGCCGGCCCCATGGCCCACCCGGTGCGCCCGGATTCCTACGTGGAGATCAACAACTTCTACACCGTCACTGTCTATAACAAGGGCGCCGAGGTGGTGCGCATGCTGGCCCATCTGGTGGGTGCCGAAGGCTTTCGCCGTGGCACCGATCTCTACTTTGAGCGCCACGACGGCCAGGCGGTGACCACGGACGATTTTGTATGCGCAATAGAAAGCGCCAACGACGCCGACTTCAGCCAGTTCCGGTGCTGGTACAGCCAGGCCGGCACGCCGGAGCTGAATGTCAGCCACCGCTACGATGCCGAGCAGAAGACCCTGACCCTGGACATAACGCAAAGCTGTCCCCCGACGCCGGGCCAGCCCGAAAAGCAGCCCTTCCACATCCCGCTGGCGATGGGCCTGCTGGATGCCGCAGGCAATGAGCTGTCCCTGCGCCTCGATGGCGAAGAACTGGCAACGGACACCACCCGTGTCCTGCATCTGCGCGAGGCCGAACAGTCCTTCACCTTCCGAGACGTGCCCGCGGGCACCGTGCCCTCCCTGCTGCGCGGCTTCTCCGCACCGGTGAAACTGCAAGACGACCTCGACGATAGCCAGCGCTATTTCCTCATGGCCCACGACAGCGACCCCTTCTCACGCTGGGAGGCCGGACAAAAGATAGCGGTGAAGACCCTCATGGGCCTGGTGGATGATATCCATGCTGGCCGGCCCCTGCAGCTTGACAACGCCTTCGCCGAGGCCTTTGCCCGCACCCTTGATGACCAACGCCTCGACCCCGCCTTCGCCGCCCTGGCCCTCGGCCTGCCGACGGAAAACTACCTGGCCGAATTCATCCAGCCCATCGACCCGCAGGCCATCCATGAGGCCCGCGATTTCCTGCGCCGCGCTCTCGCCGAACGCCTGCGCCCGCAGCTGGAGGCCGTGTACGCGGAAAATGCCGGCAGCGGTGAGTACCGCATCGACGGCGAATCCATCGGCCGCCGTGCACTGAAAAACGCCTGCCTGGGCTACCTGTCCCGCATCGGTGACACCGATGCCATCGCCCTCGCCGAGGAGCAGTTCAATACGGCCGGCAACATGACCGACAGCATGGCCGCCCTCGCCAGTCTCGCCAGCCAAGCCATTGAGGCCCGCGAACGTACCCTGGCCGCCTTCTACCAGCGCTGGCGCGACGACCCGCTGGTGGTGGACAAGTGGCTGAGCATTCAGGCCACCGCGTCTCTGCCGGATACCCTGACGCGGGTGCGCGCCCTCACTGAACACGAGGCCTTCAGCCTCAAGAACCCCAACAAGGTGCGCGCCCTCATCGGTGCCTTCGCTAGCGCCAACCCGGCCTGTTTCCACGCCATTGATGGCGCCGGCTATGCCTTCCTTGCCGGCCACATCCTCGAACTCGATGCGCTCAACCCGCAGGTCGCCGCACGCCTCACCAGCCCTTTTACCCAGTGGCGCAAATACGAGCCGCAACGCCAGGTCCTGATGCAGGCGCAGCTGCAACGCCTGCTCGCCGCGCCCGGCCTGTCGAAGGATGTCTTTGAGGTGGTGTCCAAGAGCCTGCAGGCAGATTGAAGCCGGCAATTCATCAATTTTAGTGGAGGAAAAACCCATGAGAATACTTCACACCATGCTGCGCGTCGGCGACCTCGATCGCTCGATCCGTTTTTATACCGAGGTACTGGGCATGCAGTTGTTGCGGCGCAAGGACTACCCCGAAGGCAAGTTCACCCTGGCCTTTCTCGGTTACGGTGACGAGGCGGCGAATACGGTATTGGAGCTGACCTACAACTGGGGCGTCGACCACTACGAGCTGGGCACGGGTTTCGGCCATATTGCCATCGAGGTGGATGATGTGTACCGGGCGACAGAGACCATCAAGGCGCGCGGCGGCAAGATTATCCGCGATGCAGGGCCGATGAACGCGGGTTCGACCATCATCGCCTTTGTCGCCGATCCGGATGGCTACGAGATTGAGTTGATTGGTGCGCGATGATTGGTAGGCGCGGGCCATGCCCGCGATAGCCTTGCCTGTCACTACAGGGGTTGTAGTTCTAAACATTAATTTAGACTAATTGTGGGAGCGGCTTCAGCCGCGAATAGGGCTAACCATTATTCGCGGCTGAAGCTGCTCCCACAAATTTATTTTTTCCCACCATTCATCGCGGGCATGGCCCGCTCCTACAGCTAGTCCTAGCTAGGCAGCTTGTAGACATCGTCCATCAGGTCGATGCCGCATTCGAGGGTCTCGCACCAGTCGATGAAACGCGTGACCATTTCCTTGCCCTTGAACAGGGCGCCGTGCTGCGGGGCGATGATTTCGATATCCAGGCCGCGGATCATTGCCGCCCACAGCCGCAGAACCTTGTTGCTGACGACATAGCGCTGGTGAAAGCCTGCCATGTATTGCAGGTGGTCGTCGAAGTCGCTGACTTCAATGTAATCCATGCCCAGCGAGGCGCCCAGGTCGCCGCTGTAGAGGATCTTGGAGATCGGGTCGTAGACCTGGAAATTACCGCAGGAATGCATGAAGTGGGCGGGAATGACACTCAGCCCGACGCCGTTAAGGTCGAGTATCATGCCTTCGTCGGGGATGGGGTTGAGGCGGTCCTCGACGAAGGTATCGATGCCGAAGTGGGGCAGGAAGCGCTGCCACAGGGCGGAGATGTAAGCGTCGGCATCGGTGGTCATCAGCCAGCCGTTGGTGGCGGCGACGATGTCCGGATCCTGGTGGGAGAGAAACAGGTAGCGCAGCGTGCCATCTCCCAGCAGGCTGCTGGTGGCGCTGGCAACCTTGTTGAATACCTTGTGTCCACCGGGATCGAGAATCATGCCTTCGCCGTTGTGGATGATGAGGTGCTGGTTGGCCTGCACGGCAAGGCCGGAGTTGAAGTCTTCGATCAGGATGTTCTTGTGATCGCCGTTATCGAAAAGCACTGTTGAACCCATCGTCATCCCCTTACATGATTTCCGCGATATCGCGTGCGGCGTTTTTGGCGTTGGCCATCAACAGGCCCAGGGTGCTGCCCTTCTTCGACAGCACGACGAGGAAGGTGGACTCCGACGCGCCGAGGATGAAAGAGAAGCCGTGCTCGCTCTGGATCATGACCTGCTCCATGCCACCCTGGCGCAGCTCCGATGCGGCGCGCTGGGTGAGCTGCAACAGGGTGGCGACCACGCCGCCGATATTTTCCTGACTGATGTCCGGCGGCAACTGGCTGGCCAGCACCAGGCCGTCCACCGATACCAGTACGCTGGCAACGACATCGGACATGTCGCTTTTCAGTGTCTGTAATACCCCGTTGATCTGTTCTGTCCGCGATGCCATTTCATACTCCTGTTTGATGCGGTGTGAACCGCCCGGATGGATGATGGGAACTTGGTGCGCGCCAATGGTGTATGCCAAAGATAGTGAGCACCAGTTTCCCGACTTCTGGTGTGTCTTTACGGCAGCTGGCGGAATTTATTGAGGGCGCCACGCTGGAAGTGGTAACTATCGGTCAGTGGGAAAGTGGCGTTATTATGGGCGCATGTCATTTCCCTTGCCACCCCGTCTTCATCTGCTGATCCCGGCGTTGCTGATTAGTGTTCTGGGACTCCCCGCCTGCACCACCGTGCCGGTCGAGCCGGCGGCCAGGACGGTATCCCCGCAAGAGGTTTCTGCGGCGATGTTTAAGCGCGCCAAGCTTCTCTATCTGTCGAAGGACTATGCCGGTGCGGCGGGCCTGATGCTCACCCTGGCCAGACGTGGCCACCTGCAGGCGCAGTATGTGCTGGGGTATATGTACTACCACGGGCTGGGCGTGCCGCGTAACGAAAAGGAGGCGATCCGCTGGATCACCACGGCCGCCGCGCGTGGTTATCCGAAGGCCATGAAGGCCCTGGTGGTGCTGGACAAGGGCAAGCCCATGCCGCGGCCGGCTCAATAGAACAGATAGTTCAGCATCAGCCGCCAGCTGGTGGTGCGTGCGGGATACGGGCTGTCGATGGCGTCTTTCAGATTGGCACGCAGGTAGCTGGCCTCGAGGCTGACGTGGGGCATGAATTCGTAGCCGGCACCGAGGATGTAAGCATTGCCGAATTTGCTGCTGTCGGTGCCGCTGTCCCGGGACTGCGAACTGTAACTGTAGCCATAGCCGTAGTGCAGATAGGCCGAACGCGCCCGGGGTGAGAAGTAATAAGATGCGCCGATGCCGTTGAGGCCCAGGGACCAGGTGTCGCCGCCGCGGTTATACCAGTTGTTTTCACTCAGATAATACAGCGTGAACTGGTTGCTGAGGCCGAAGCCGATGCGCACCGAGGTAGCGAGGCCGGCGGCGCTGGCGGTCTCGGTGGGATTGCCCGTATGGCTGAAATCGAGATCGGTGCCGTGATAACCGATGCCCAGACCGACGATAAAGGCCTCGCGTTGATTGTTGAAGGCCTGTGCGGATGCGCTGCCCAGAAAAAGCAGGATCAAGCTGACAATTTTCAGTTGGCGACACATGGTATTCCCTCCCCGAGTGGTTTCTTCCGCTGAGCATAACCGCGCCTTGCGCGGGTATCTACCGCCCACCCGCCACTCCGGTAAAAATACCCAGCAGATCATCGAGGAACAGCCGCCCCTTTTCGCTGGCGCGGATGTTGTCCACGGACCAGTCCAGCAGGCCCTTGTCTTCGGCCATCCGCAGCGGTATCTCGACCAGCGTCAGCGGCTGGCCGGTATGGGCGACGAACAGCGGCGGCGCAAAGCCCTCCGTCAGGCGCAGGGCGTTCATCATGAACTCCAGCCCCACCTCGTTGCGCATGACGGTGCGTTCGCTCTGTACCCGTTGTTCCACACGATCTGCATCCAGATAATCCTGCGGCCCGCGCCGCTTGGCGATGCGGGTGATGTTCTGCTGTGCGGCATCGCTGAGCTTGGCGTGGGCCCCGGCGCCGATACCGAGATAGTCGCCGAACTGCCAGTAGTTGACGTTGTGCGCACAGCGTCGACCCTCGCGGGCATAGGCGGAGATCTCGTATTGCCCATAGCCGGCCTTGGCCAGTAGTGCCTGTCCCTGCTGCTGGATGCGCCAGGCGCTGTCATCGTCGGGCAGCGTGGGTGGCTGGGCGAAAAAGCGCGTGTTGGGCTCCAGCGTCAGCTGATAATAGGAGATGTGTGTGGGCTCCAGGGCGATGGCGGTGGCCACGTCCTCCGCGGCCTGCGCCGGGGTCTGTTGCGGCAGGGCGAACATCAGATCGAGATTGAAATTGTCGAAGCCGGCGGCGTGCGCCATCTCGGCGGCCGCGGTGGCTTCGCGGCGGCCGTGAATGCGGCCCAGGCGTTGCAGGCTATCGTCGCTGAAACTCTGCACGCCGATGGACAGGCGGTTGATGCCGGCGGCGCGATACTCGCTGAAGCGCGCCTGCTCGGCGCTGCCGGGGTTGGCCTCGAGGGTGATCTCTGCATCGGGGCGCAGCGCCAGAAGGGCGCGCAGGCCGGACAACAGCTGATCGACCGCCTCCACCGACAGCAGGCTGGGGGTGCCGCCGCCGATGAACACCGTCTGCACCGTGCGGCCCCACACGCGCGGCAGATCATCGGCCAGATCGCGCAGCAGGGCATCGATGTATTCCCGCTCTGGCACCGCGCCACGCGGCTGGTGGGAATTGAAATCACAATAGGGGCACTTGCGCTCACACCACGGGAAGTGGAAGATCGGAAGAGCACACGTCTGAACTCCAGTCACACTGATATAGATCGTATGCCGGCTTC
>CAJVYS010000070.1 GCA_913009875.1 uncultured Gammaproteobacteria bacterium
GTTGTGGGGGTGTGGAGGTCAGAATTGGTATGGGCCGAGGGAGTGAGGGTGGGGGAGGACGTGGGAGGGTGGTCTTGGTGATAGTGATGTGCGAAAAAGCGAAAGTTCGAGTGGGGTTTTTTTTTTTTTTTTCAAGCAGAAGACGGCATACGAGATATATCAGTGTGACTGGAGTTCAGACGTGTGCTCTTCCGATCTGGCTGGCCGATGAGCTGGCTAGAGTGGGATATCTTGTTTCTGATCCCCTGGGTCTGGCTGAGTCCGTGGATTGCGCCGGCCTTGATTGCGGCCTTATTTGTGGTATGGGGTGGCTGGGTGCTCAGGTCGCCACAATCGTTTCGCTTCACTTACCTCTCGGCATCGCTCTTTGTCGTTGGTGCCAGTCTCGATCTCGCGGCCTTTCTGCAACCTGCGTTTCCATTGCTGACGCAAGGTGTTGATGCATTCAAACAATTTTTGCCGGGTGAATTCTGGTGGGGGTTATTCATCACGGGTTACCTACTGATGGCAGTAGCGCTGCTTCAAGTACTGCGCAGTGCCAACAGGCGATCCTGACCGATATCAGACTCTCGGTGCGATAGTATCCTGTCTCCCCGGAGATTCCCTTTATGGGCCAGGAATTCTTCCTGTCGGCCTTGAATATAACGAAAGAAAACGTCTTTCCGTAACCGGTAAGGTGCTATGGGCTGTTCGGCCTGGTTACGTCGTGTCTTCGCTCATTGCCCTGCACCTGGGCCCTGCAAATACCAACATCGACTGGATGCATTATTACGTCAGTTATCTGGCCAAATGGGTCCACTATTAACCTGGCAACAAAATAGATCGTGTTCAAAACTTTAAGCATCCTTCGGATCAAGGCATCACTCGCCGCCAATGGCAATTCCATTGGCAAGAGTGATAACGCAGAGATGGGGGACGCCTGAAGTCCCGAACCGTTTGTTTTCATATGAAAGGCCGGGTTAATAAAAAGATGACCAGCACATTGGTAGCGTTCTGCTAGACTTTTAACCATCGCCATGACCATCCGTTCGTGGCGCAAGGATAGGGGGATGCGCGATGTCGTTTAATCGATTCACAACACCGCTGGCCTTTCTTGGTGACAAGTTGGGCAATATCCCCGACACGGCGGCATTGACCGCCTATGAACATTGGTGGACAACACAGGGGCAGGCTGTTTCGGAGGCCGTGGACAGGGCGGGAACACCCTGGTTGCGCATGTTCGATCGTACCGGCACCCGGATCGATGAGATTTGTTATCCATCCGACTACTGGACCATGCTTCGCAAGGGTTATCGCCAGGGCATCATCTCCCACGTCTTCGAACAGAACTCAGTATTACCCTTTTACCGTCTCGGCTATATCACCGCCTTCCATGATCCCGGGCTCTATTGTCCTTACACCGTATCACTCGCCACGGCGGTACCGCTGGAAAAATACGGCAGCGAAACACTCAAGGCACGCTTTCTAGCGCATCTGCTGCGAACCGATGACGAGGTCTGGCAGGGCGCCACCTGGATGACCGAAATCAAGGGCGGTTCTGATCTGGGGACCAATGTCGAAACCATTGCACGTGAACAAGGGGACCGCTGGCAGCTCAGTGGTGACAAGTACTTTGCCAGCAATCTCGGTGCCGAGCTGGCCGTGGTTGCGGCGCATCCTGAAGGTGCCACCCAGGACGTACGCGGATTGGCCCTCTTTCTGCTGCCACGGCTGAAAGAGAACGGAGAACTCAACTACACGGTTCGCCGCATCAAGGACAAGATCGCCACCCGCTCGGTTCCCACCGGTGAGGTCGAACTGCGTGACAGTGAGGCATGGCTGTTGGGTAGCCGCGAACAGGGCGTGTACCTGATTCTTGAGGTGCTGAATATATCCCGCGTCGCCAACAGCATCGCCAGTGTGGCGCTGGCCCAGCGCGCAATTGCCGAAGCGACAACGTTCGCTCGCCAACGTCAGGCATTCGGCAAGACCATCATCGAACACCCCCTGCTGCAACAGCAGTTTCACCAACGCCATCACGGCCTGCAGGCAGCCATGGCACTCGCCTGCAAGGCCGCATGGATGCTGGACGAAGTATGGCGGCAGACCCCACCTTACAATGACCACTACCACCTGTTTCGCTTGCTTGCCCACCTGGCAAAATACTGGACCGCCGAGTTTGCCGCCCAGACCTGTAAATGGGCCATGGAAGTCCATGGCGGGCTGGGTGTGCTTGGTGAATATCCAGTGGAGCGCTGGTTCCGCGAATCCATAATTCTTTCTATCTGGGAAGGCACCGCTCACCGCCAGATCCTCGATGGCCTGGAAGTGATGCAGCGCAAGGCCGCCCATAAAAGCTTGTTGGAATCGCTCCGCCCATCAGCCGATCCGGCCGAGCTTGCCAAAATCGAGGTGCAAATCGAGCGACATTTGGAACTTCCAGAGGACCAGCAAGAGTCCCGGGCCGAAACACTGTTTTACGATCTGGCCCAATTTGCCGCCGAGACATTATTGAAGGAAAGCCTGGCTCAATAAGGAATACCCTTTGTGAACCCGCCATCATCCAGTCTACCCGCAGCCGGTCAACGTCTACGTCAGGCGGTTGACGAAGAAAGACCTCTACAAATTGTTGGCGTACCCAATGCGTATTGTGCCTTGCAGGCACAACAGGCCGGGTTCCGGGCAATTTATCTGTCCGGTGCAGCAGTGGCGAACATGGCGTATGGCCGTCCTGATCTCGGCCTGACAACACGTGCAGAAGTCATTGAAGAGGCGCGCCGTATTACGGCAGTCACATCACTGCCACTACTGGTCGATGTGGATACGGGATGGGGTGATGAAATCACGGATTGTGTGCAGGAGCTGGAACAGACAGGCGCCGCCGGACTGCAACTCGAAGATCAGGTGGACGAGAAACGCTGTGGCCATCGCCCCGGCAAGAGGTTGGTATCGACAGGGGAAATGCAGGCCCGTCTGTCAGCCGCCCTGGCGGCGCGGAAAGACAGCAGTTTCATCATTATGGCACGCACCGATGCTTGCAGTGTCGATAGCGCCGAAGGTCTGGCCGCTGCGATCGATCGCAGTCTGGCCTACATCGAAACCGGCGCCGACATGATCTTTGTGGAAGCGCTCACCTCGCTGGTGGAATACCGGCAATTCACCGAGGCCGTTCGCGTGCCGGTGCTCGCCAACCTGACCGAGTTTGGTCAAACGCCATTGTTCGATCGTGAACAGATGACACAGACCGGCGTCAGCCTGCTGCTCTACCCATTGAGTGCCTTCCGGGTTATGAGTAAAGCCGTAGAAGGGCTGTATGCCTCGATACGTTCAGATGGCAGCCAGCGCGCCTGGCTGGAGCGCATGCAGACCCGAGAGGAATTATACGAGTTGTTAGATTACCTCGCAGCAGAGCGGGCACAGGATGCGCAACACAAGAAGGATCATGCAAAAACTGACTGAACAATTTGTTCCAGCCTATGCCCGATGGGTCATACGCTGGCGTTGGCTGGTTGTCGCCGCGTGCCTGCTTGCGACTCTGTCCGCCGGCTATGGTTTGCGCAATTTTTCGTTTACCGCCGATTACAAAGTGTACTTCGGTAAAGACAATGCCGAGCTTATCGCCTTCGAGAAGTTCGAGAATACCTATACCAGTTCGGAGAATATTCTCTTCGTCCTCCAGCCGAAGGACAAAAACGTTTTTACCCCCAAGACCCTTGAGATCATCAAACAACTGACCGAAAAGGCCTGGCAGATTCCTTATTCTATTCGCGTGGACTCCATTACCAATTACCAGCACACCGAGGCCAACGGCGATGACCTCACGGTGGCCGACCTGGTGGAAAGTCCGCAAGCGCTGGACGCCGCCGGCCTGGCCAGGGTCAGGGCCGTGGCGCTGAATGAACCGGCGTTGGCAGGACGCCTGATCGCCTACGATGGCGGCACCACCGGCGTCTCGGTGACCTTGCAGTTTCCCGGCGCAGACCATACCCGGCATCTGCCGGAATCCGTGGCCTATGCCGAAAAACTGGTGGCAGAGTTGCGCGCCACCCATCCCGACCTGACCGTGGCGCTCACCGGTATCGCCATTTTCAGCGCGGCGGAGATCCAGGTCAGTGAATCGGATTCGTACACCCTGGTACCGGTGATGTACGGTCTGATGATCACGCTGCTACTGGTATTCTTGCGCTCGATTTCCGGTACGCTAGTGACACTGTTGGTGGTAAGCCTGTCGGTCGTTACCGCCCTGGGCCTCATGTCCTGGCTCGGCATCAAGATGAACGCCTCGACCGCACTGGCGCCGATTATCATTTTCACCCTCGCCATCGCCGACAGTGTGCACATCCTGCTCGCCACCTTCCACGAAATGCGCGCCGGCCGTTCGAAACAGGATGCCCTGGTGGAAAGTTTGCGCATCAACGCCGAGCCGGTGTTCCTGACCACGCTAACGACGAGTATCGGTTTTATAAGCCTCAATTTTTCTGATTCACCACCCTTTAACGAGCTCGGTAATATCACGGCCATCGGTGTTGTTGCCGCATGGGTATTCTCCATGAGCTTCCTGCCGGCACTGATGTCAATCCTCCCCTTGCATGTTCGGCCCCGGGTCAAGGACCAGCGCCTGGCCATGGATCGCTTCGGCGACTTCGTGGTTGGCCGGCGTGTGCCGTTGTTCTGGGGCATGATAGTCCTGAGCCTCGTCATCATATCCTTCATCCCCCGCCTCGAACTGGATGACCGGTTCATCCAGTGGTTTGACGAAAGCGTCCCGTTTCGTGTCGATACGGATTTCGCCACCGCCAATCTAACGGGCCCTTATACGCTGGAATTCTCTATCGACTCCGGCGAGTCCGGTGGCATTTCGGAACCCGAATACCTGCAACGACTGGAGACCTTTACGGCCTGGCTGCGTGCACAGCCTGAGATAACCCATGTCAACAGCTTCACCGATGTCATGAAGCGCCTGAACAAGTCCATGCACGGCGATGACCCTGGCTGGTACCGGTTGCCCGATAAACGTGAGCTGGCGGCCCAATTTTTGTTGCTATACGAAATGTCCCTGCCCTACGGTCTTGATCTCAACAGCCAGATCGATCTAGATAAATCCGCAAGCCGGCTGACGGCAACCCTGGACACCCTCCCGCAAAAACAGATTATCGAGGTGATTAAGCGCAGTGAGGCATGGCTGACGGAAAACATGCCACCAGCCATGCAGGCCAAGGCAACCGGCACGATTGTCATGTTCGTAAATCTTGCGATCCGAAATATTATCGGCATGTTGGGCGGCACCGCACTGGCCTTCGTGCTGATTTCCATAACGCTCATCTTCGCCCTGCGCAGTATTCGCCTGGGCCTGATCAGCCTGATCCCGAACTTCCTCCCGGTGCTCATTACCTTTGGATTGTGGGCCATTTTCGTCGGTGAAATCGGCATCATCGCCTCCATGATCACCGCCACCAGCATGGGGCTCATCGTCGACGACACGGTGCACATACTCAGCAAGTACCGTCGTGGCAAGCGGGAACATAATCTCGGCACCCACGATGCCATTCGTTTCAGTTTTTCCCACGTTGGCAAGGCCCTGTGGGTGACCACCGTGGTGATGGTCGCCGGTTTCCTGGTGTTGGCCTTTTCCAGTTACAAACTCAATGTCGACATGGGTATTCTCACCGCCATGGTGGTCGGTGTCGCTCTGGTGATGGATTTCCTGCTGTTGCCAGCATTACTGATGTTTATGGACAAAGACAAACAATGCAGCTGTGTCGCTTGTCGTGAGAAGGGGCTGGTCAAAACATGACTCTAACGGAGTTAGAAAAACCATGACCCAATCAAATTCACCCGTGCCACCGGCGGATGCACTGCTGAACCAACTCACGGACTATGTGCTCGATTACATCCCTACCAATGCTGATGCCTATGACACAGCACGCTATTGCCTGATCGACAGTCTCGGCTGTGCACTGCGCAGCCTCGACGATGCCGGCTGTCGGCGTGTACTCGGGCCACTTTTGGATGACATCACGATAGCGGGGGGCGTTCACATCCCCGGACTGGCACACGAGATGGATCCGGTCCAGGCCGCCTTCAATCTGGGCAGCATGATCCGCTGGCTGGATTTCAACGACACCTGGTTGGCTGCCGAATGGGGACACCCATCAGATAATCTCGGCGGAATTCTGGCCGCGGCGCTGTGGATGGAAAAACGACAGTGCCGCGTATCACTGCGCGACGTGCTGACGACGATGATCAAGGCCTATGAAATTCAGGGCGGCCTGGCGCTGGACAACAGCTTTAATCAGTTCGGCCTGGACCATGTCATCCTGGTACGGGTTGCTACCACCCTGGTTACCTGCGCCATGCTGGGCGGCTCGCGCCAACAGGTTTTCAATGCCCTGTCGAATGCCTGGGTGGATGGCGGCAGCTTGCGTTGCTACCGCCATGCGCCGGATACCGGTTCACGAAAAAGTTGGGCGTCGGGGGATGCGACCGCACGCGGTCTGTGGCTGACGCTGTTGGCACTGCGCGGTGAGATGGGATATCCGCACGCACTCAGCACGCCCGGCTGGGGCTTTCAGAACAGCCTGCTGCACGGCCGGAAACTCACCCTGACACAACCGCTCGGCTGTTACGTGATGCAAAACATTCTGTTCAAGGTGGCCTTTCCGGCCGAATTCCATGCCCAGACGGCCGTTGAAGCGGCCGTACGATTGCATTCCAGCGTAGGCGAATGCTGTGGTGACATCAGGCATATCGTGATAGAAACCCAGCAGGCGGGTATGCGTATCATCAACAAGACCGGCACGCTGAATAATCCGGCAGACCGTGACCACTGCCTGCAATATATGGTTGCCATTGCGCTGCTGCGCGGCAATCTGACCAGCGAGGATTATCATGACAGCCGGGCGGCCGACCCACGCATCGATCGTCTGCGCGACTGTACGGAAGTTATCGAAAATCCTGAATTCACTCACGCCTATCACGACCCGTCACGGCGCGCGATTCCCGGCGCCGTGCAGATATTCTTTCGCGACGGCAGCCAGAGCGAACGCATCGCCGTAGAATACCCGCTCGGTCATCACCAACGCCGAGAGGAAGCATTGCCACTGTTGCGCGAAAAATTCCGCGACAATACAAGAAGCCATCTCGATAAGGATCGCTGTGAACAGGTTCTGGCACTGCTTGGCAATAGCGAACGCTTTGATGCCATGCCGGTTGGTGACTTTATGCAGCTGTTGCGTAGCCCGTGACCGGGGAGATGGTACCCGTCTCTCAGGATTAATCAGAGGCTCCCAAGACAATACTTCCGGTATTACCTTGATCTGTGTCTAGCACATAGCTGCTATACATACCCATAGCGAATAGCATTTGACGGACATGATGAGAAAAAAGGGGGAACTCTGAAATGGACAATACCCAGGGCCACACGGCGGCGGATGCGCTGGTGGTGTTCGGTGTGACCGGCGACCTTGCCTACAAAAAAATCTTTCCGTCACTCTATGCGATGGTCAAGCGCGGCATGCTTAATGTGCCGGTGATCGGGGTTGCCGCCTCGCCGTGGAGTTTGGCGCAACTGCGCAAGCACGCCCGGGAAGCCATAATAAAATCCGGCGAGATCGATGACAAACCAGCCCTCGATCATCTTCTCTCCCTGCTCGGTTATGTCAGTGGCGATTACAACGATCCGGGCACCTTCAAGGCACTCAAAAATACGCTGGGCGACGCCCGTCGCCCGGCGCATTATCTCGCCATCCCTCCCGAGTTGTTCATGACGGTTGTTAAAGGACTCGGCGCCACGGGCCTGGCCGAGCAGGCGCGCGTCATTATCGAAAAACCATTCGGACGCGATCTGGCGTCCGCGCGGGAGCTCAACCGTGTCCTGCGATCGGTGTTTGCAGACGACGCGATCTTCCGCATTGATCACTATCTTGGCAAGGAAGCGATCATGAATATCCTCTATTTCCGCTTCGCCAATACGTTCCTGGAACCGGTTTGGAATCGCAATTACGTGGCCAGCGTACAAATCACACTGTCTGAGGCATTCGGCGTGCAGGGTCGCGGCGCATTTTACGAGAGCGCCGGCTGCCTGCGCGATGTGGTCCAGAATCACTTGTTTCAGATCGTCGCATTGCTGGCCATTGAGCCGCCGGCCTACCAGAGTTTTGACGCCGTGCACACCGAGAAACACAAAATCTTTCGAGCCATGCGTCCGCTTGCGCCCGACGACCTGGTGCGCGGCCAGTACACCGGTTACCGTAAAGAGCCGGGTGTGGCGAAAGATTCCGATGTCGAAACATTCTGCGCCCTACGACTGTTCATCGACTCGTGGCGCTGGCAAGGTGTACCGTGGTACCTGCGATCCGGCAAATGTCTGGCTGGAACGGTAGCTGAGATTCTGGTGGAGTTGAAACCGCCGCCACAGCGACTTTTCGATGACTCGGCTCCGACGAACGGTCGTGACAATTATCTACGCTTCCGGCTCTCCCCCCGTACCGCCATCGCACTCGCCGCTCGCGTCAAGCGCGCAGGAAAGGCGTTCACCGGTGACCAGCGTGAACTCTTCCTACTGGACGAGCAACCGGATAAAGAAGCCCCCTACGAACGGCTCTTGGGGGACGCCATGGCCGGTGACGGAGCACTATTCGCCCGCGAAGCATGTATTGAGGCCGCCTGGGCGGTGGTTGAACCTGTCTTGGCGAAGCATCATCGGGTCGTGTCGTACAAAGCCGGCAGCTGGGGACCCAATGAAGCGGACGCGCTCATTGCAGCAAACGGCAGTTGGCACAACCCCATCGCGGAGGAGACTGAGTAATGGTGGCGGATCCGGTCGTGTTCCCGCCGGATGTTGATAAGGAACGTGCACGCAATAACTGGCCGATGCCAGCGCTGCTATCGGCGGAGATCGGCGCATGCACCGGGCACGAGCCCGGCGAACACTACCGTGAACTTGCCCACCACCTCGGCGAGCCGGTGGCCAACCGTGTCGAGGCGTCGACCACGGTCGAGCAGAAGCAGAAACTGGCGAAACTCTCGCCCCGGCAGCTGATATCACACAGTATGCAAACTAAATTTTAGAAAATAGCAGGTACCAGGAGTAACCATGTCAGATCAACTTGATCAGCTTTGTATCAACACCGTGCGGTTTCTGTCGGTAGACGCCATACAGCAGGCCAACAGCGGACATCCCGGCATGCCGCTCGGTGCTGCAGCGATGGCCTATGTGCTGTGGACACGCCTGCTCAAGCACAATCCACGCAATCCGGACTGGTTCGATCGTGATCGTTTCGTGCTCTCAGCCGGACATGGCTCGATACTGCTCTACAGTCTGCTGCACCTGAGCGGCTACGATCTCTCACTGGACGACATCAAGCGTTTCCGCCAGTGGGGCAGCAAAGCACCGGGGCATCCCGAGCGCGGCCATACGCCGGGTGTGGAGACCACGACCGGGCCGCTCGGGCAGGGTTTCGCCAATGCGGTCGGCATGGCGATCGCCGAAGTACAATTGGCGGCACGTTACAATCGTCCCGATTTCGAGGTGGTCGATCACGCCACTTATGTGATGGTCGGCGACGGCGATCTGATGGAAGGCGTCGCGGCGGAAGCTGCCTCGCTGGCCGGACATCTGCGACTCGGCAAGCTGACCTGTCTGTACGACGACAACCGCGTTACACTGGCCGCCGGCACTGACATCACTTTCACAGAGGATCGCGCCCGCCGTTTTGCGGCCTATGGCTGGCACACGGTGGCGGTGGCGGACGGCAACGACCTTGCGGCCATCGATGCCGCACTACAAGCGGCACGAGCGGAGACAACCCGGCCCTCGCTGATCCTGGTACGCACTCACATTGGCTACGGTTCCCCGAACAAGCACGACAGCCCTGCTGCGCACGGCTCGCCACTCGGTGTCGACGAGGTACGCCTGACCAAGCAGAACCTCGGCTGGCCGACCGAGCCACCATTCCTGATTCCCAAATCAGCGCAAGCGCACTTTCGTGAGGCGTTAGCCCGTGGGACACACGACGAGGCAGCGTGGAATGACCGTATGGCGGCCTACGCACAGGCCTTTCCTGAGTTGGCCAAGGAGTTGCAGCTCAGCCTGCGCGGCGAATTACCGCCTGACTGGGACGCCGACATTCCGCGCTTTCCCGCCGATGCCAAGGGTATCGCCACACGTGTCGCCTCGGGCAAGGTGATGAACGCCATCGCGCCACGGCTGCCGGCGCTGACCGGCGGCTCGGCGGATCTCGACCCATCCACCCACACCGCGCTTGTGGGATTCGGTGATTTCCATCCACCAGCCGGCCAGAATGACGACACCCAGAGCAGCGACAAAAGCGGATGGGGCTATACCGGACGCAACCTGCACTTCGGTGTGCGCGAGCATGCGATGGGTGCGATAGTCAACGGCCTGGCGGCACACGGCGCCACCATTCCATACGGCTCAACCTTCCTGATCTTTTCCGACTATATGCAGCCACCGATCCGGCTGGCCGCACTGATGGGCTTGCCCGTCGTGCACGTATTCACTCACGACAGCATCGCCCTCGGTGAGGACGGACCCACCCATCAGCCGGTGGAGCAGCTGGCCGCATTGCGCGCAATTCCAAACCTGACCGTAATCCGCCCCGGCGACGCCAACGAAACCGCAGTTGCCTGGCGGGTCGCGCTGGAGACGCGTGATCGTCCCGTGGTGCTGGTGTTGAGCCGGCAGAATCTGCCCACGCTCGATCGCAGTCGCTACGCGCCGGCAGATGGCCTGCGTCAGGGCGCGTACATATTGTCTGATGCGGAGGACGGCAGGCCCGAACTGATCCTGATTGCCAGCGGCTCCGAGGTCGGACTGATTGTGGCCGCAGCGAAGTACCTGCGGGACGAGGGCATAGCCGTGCGCCAGGTCTCCATGCCAAGCTGGGAGCTGTTTGAGGCACAAACAAAAGCGTATCGTGATTCGGTGCTGCCGCCATCAACCCCTGTGCGGCTCGCGGTCGAGGCCGGGGTAAGCCAGGGATGGCACCGCTATGCCGGCGACGGTGGGGACGTACTTTGTGTAGACCGCTTTGGCGCATCGGCACCGGCAGCGGACATACTGCGCGAATATGGATTCAGTGTGAAGAATGTATGTCGGCGGGCGCGGATTCTGCTCGAAAAATCGAATTGGAAAAGGTGAGAAATATGGATACCACATTAATAGTTATTCTGGTTATTGCTGCACTGATCGTTTTCTATGTTATTGGGATTTTCAATAAACTGGTTACGCTGAAGAACCGTTACCAAAACGCTTTTGCACAGATTGAGGTGCAATTAAAACGGCGTTACGACCTGATACCCAATCTTATAGAGACCGCGAAGGGTTATATCAAGCACGAGCGTGAAACCCTGGAGGCAGTGGTTGAAGCACGTAACACGGCGCAAAAAATGCTGTCAACGGCAGCGGCCGATCCGGGCAATGCCGAGGCGATAAAGGGACTGAGTGGCGCCGAAGGCAAACTGGCTGGCGCCCTGATGAACTTTAACATGGTGATGGAGGCCTATCCGGATCTTAAAGCCAACCAGAACATGATGCAGTTAAGTGAAGAACTTGTCTCCACCGAGAATAAAGTCTCATTCTCCCGGCAGGCCTTTAATGACCAGGTAATGGAATATAACACCTATAAACAGACGTTTCCGCCGGTCTTTTTTGCGAGGCGATTTGGCCACATGCAAGACGCAACCTTGCTGGAATTTGAAGACAGTGCCGCCATACAGGCTGCACCAAAAGTCTCATTTTAGTGTAGTGTAATCTGGTATTTAAAATGAATTTCTTTGAATCACAAGACCGTGTGCGTAAACACACGGTCCAGCTTGTCTTCTTGTTTACGCTGGCGGTGGTCACCTTGATCATCATGACCAATCTCCTGGTCATGGTGGTATTCGGTTATATCAATAGTGAACAAATTCAAGATGGCGGGGCATTTCTCCAGCAAATGGACTGGCAGACATTTGCCGCTGTCAGCGTCGCTGTTGGCACCGTGGTGCTGGTGGGCAGTCTCTATAAGATCATGATCTTATCGGCCGGTGGCAAAACCGTTGCGGAGGCTCTGGGTGGACAATTGATCCCGCAAAATACGGATGACCTGAAGCAACGCAAACTACTGAACGTGGTGGAGGAAATGGCCATCGCCTCCGGCACGCCGGCACCGCCCGTTTATCTGCTCGTGGGTGAGCCGGGCATTAATGCCTTTGCGGCCGGCTTCTCACCACGCGATGCCGTTATCGGGGTGACCCAGGGGACCATCGATCATTTAAGCCGTGATCAGCTACAGGGCGTCATCGCCCATGAGTTTAGCCATATTTTTAATGGCGATATGCGGCTCAACATCCGTTTGATGGGCATACTGAATGGCATCCTGATTATCGGCATTATTGGCTACTATCTGTTGTATTCCGCTTCTTTTTCGCGGCGTGGACGTAGCAGCGGTAAAAATGCGGGCGGAATACTGGCGCTGGCGATCGGGCTGATGGTCATTGGTTTTGCCGGCACCTTTTTCGGCGGCCTGATCAAGGCCGCGGTGAGCCGGCAACGGGAATACCTGGCGGATGCCTCAGCGGTGCAGTTTACCCGCAACCCGGACGGGATTGCGGGCGCATTGAAGAGAATCGGCGGGCTCGAATCCGGTTCCAAAGTGGAAAACCCCGGCGCACCCGAAGTCAGCCATGCCTTTTTTGCTCAGGGTGTATCCGGTTTTATGCAATCACTGGCCGCCACGCATCCGCCATTGGCCAAGCGCATCCTGCGCATCGATCCCCAGTGGGACGGCAAGTTTGATTCTGCCGATAAAACCGACTCACCAAAGGGTGAGGAGGAACGTGTAAAAAAAGAAACCATGACGCGTGAAGAGCTTGCCGAAAAGGTTGCTACTGTCATTACCGGTGCAGCCATGGCCGATGTTGCGCATGCGATCGATCAAATCGGCAACCCAAAAGCGGAAACAATCAATCACGCCCGCGCACTGATTGAAGAGTTGTCCGCGACCATTAAAGAGGCTGCCCGAGAACCCTATGGTGCCCGCGCCGTTATTTATTCTCTGGTGCTTGATCCAGGGCAGGAGGTCCGTGGTCGGCAACTGGCGCATCTTCGAGAGCATGCCGATCCGGATGTCTTTGTGTTAACACACAAACTACTCCCGGAGATGGATGGCCTGGATATTAAATACCGCTTGCCGATAATTAATATCAGCATACCGGCGTTAAAACAGTTATCACTCGGCCAATACCAGGCCTTCAGAGACAACCTGGTTGCGTTGATTGAAATGGATTCCAGGGTCGATCTACTGGAATGGTCGCTCCAGAAAATTCTATTTAGCCATCTGGATGGGCAGTTCTTCAAGCTGACACGTACAAAAACACGCTATTCCGATGCCGGTCAGCTCAAGAAAGAAATTGGCCTGATCCTGTCAGTAATGGCCCATGCTGGTCAACAGGATCAAAATATTATTGAAGAAGCCTTTAGTGCAGCAGCGAATGGTGCAGCAGCGAAAACACTGAAAATCAGCGGGCTTCAATTAGTGGCAAAAAATAAAATCAGTCTTGCAGATCTGGATCGTTCCCTGAAAAAACTGCAAAAGCTGAAACCCCTGGCCAAGCCGCAACTGCTGAAGGCATGTGCAACCAGCATTGTACACGACCAAATAATATCACCTGTTGAAATCGAATTATTGCGCGCCTTTTCGGCTGTCCTCGATTGTCCCATGCCACTCATAGTCTCATGATCCGGGCAGGAATGCCGTTACCACTGGGTGCTTACGAACGCTGCGGCGGGGTCAACCTGGCGGTATTCAGCCGCCATGCGACGCAGGTGAGTCTGTTATTGTTCGATGCGCCATTGGCCGAGGCGCCCTGCCGAAGCATCGATCTGGACCCGGCTCAGCATCGTACCGGCGACATCTGGCATGTCTGGATTGAGAGCCTGGATCGGGGCGCAATCTATGCCTGGCGTGTAAACGGCCCATACCAGCCGGAGCAGGGGCACCGCTTCAACCCTCACAAGGTACTGCTCGATCCGTATGCCGCCGCCCTGGTGGGTACGGAATGCTGGGACTTCGCTTGCGCGTGCGGTTTTGAGGCGACGTCGCCGGCGCGGGATCTGTCCTTTTCGCGCGAGGACAACAGCCGATGGCAGGCTAAATGCCTGGTGGGTGATGGCGCATTTGACTGGCAGGGCGACCAGCGGCCCCATCACACCTGGGCCGATACGCTGATCTATGAAACTCACGTGCGCGGATTCACCGTGCACCCGTCCGCCGCAGTGGAACAGCCCGGCACCTATCTGGGTCTCGTCGAGAAAATCCCTTATTTAAAAGAACTGGGTATCACCGCTGTCGAGCTGATGCCGGTGCAGGAATTTTTTGAGTACGAACTGGTACGAGAAAATCCGCTTAACGGTGAGCGACTGCGCAACTATTGGGGCTACAGCACGGTGGCGTTCCTGGCCCCCAAGGAAAGCTACGCCAGCCGACGTGAGCCGGGCTGTCAACAGATCGAGTTCAAGACCCTGGTCAGGGCGCTGCATCAAGCCGGTATCGAAGTCATCCTTGATATTGTGTTCAACCATACCGCTGAGGGCAACGAGAACGGTCCGACGCTTAATTTCCGTGGCCTGGACAACCGTATCTACTATCTGCTCGAGGACGATCGGCGTTTTTATAAAAACTACTCCGGTACCGGCAATACCTTGAATTGTAACCATCCCGTTGTGCGCGACTACATCCTTGATTGCCTGCGCCACTGGGTCATGGAGATGCATGTGGATGGCTTTCGCTTTGATCTGGCGTCGATACTCGGCAGGGATGTGTACGGTAATCTGCTCGCCAACCCGCCTCTGCTGGAGCGCATTGCAGAGGATCCAGTGCTACGTGATGTCAAGCTCATCGCCGAGGCCTGGGATGCAGGCGGCGCCTATCAGGTAGGCAATTTCCCGGGACAACGCTGGTCGGAATGGAACGGGCGTTTCCGTGACGACGTGCGCCGTTTCTGGCGCGGCGACTTGGGTATGATGGGTTCACTGGCCAGCCGCATCGCCGGCAGCGCGGATATCTATCAGCACAGCGGCAAACAGCCGCTAAACAGCATTAACTTCATTACCTGCCACGATGGCTTCACCCTGAACGACCTGGTCAGCTACCGGGACAAGCACAACGAGGCCAATGGTGAGAATAACGCCGATGGTGACAACAACAACTACAGCGATAACTACGGCGTTGAAGGTGCCAGCGACGATCCGGCCATCGAAGCGGTGCGCGTACGGCAGATCAAGAATTTAATGGCGACCCTGCTGATCGCCCGCGGGGTACCGATGCTGCTCGGCGGTGATGAGTTTCGTCGCACCCAGAACGGCAACAACAACGCCTACTGCCAGGATAATGAAACATCCTGGTTTGACTGGGGAATCTTGCAGAAACATCAGGAGATCTTTCGCTTTACACGCGGCATGATCGCACTGCGCAAGCATTATGAAATACTCCGCAGAGAAACGTTCTATAAAGCTGAGGATATCCGGTGGTTGGGTCCAGACGGTAATACCCCTCAATGGGAGGGTCCAGGCCGTGCTTTCGGCTGTGTTATCAATATGGCTGATAGCGTCGAGTCAGCGTTGTGTCTACTGTTTAACGCAGGCCCGGACACGGTGCACTTTAAGCTTCCCGAAGCACCAGACGGTCGCCCCTGGCGAATCGCCGTGGATACCGCGCAACCGGCCCCGCACGATATCAATACCCCTGGTGATGGGCCATCACTGCAGAGACAGGATCGGTATTCCACACAAACTCGTTCACTGGTGATTCTGTTTGCTGAGTAGAGACACGATTGCGAATCTGCACTTCTGAAAAATGATTGGCCTGCATTATTGTATTGTGCGAGCCCTTTTCAGCGCGGCTTGCTGATTTCAGCTTTCACAGGCTTTTGATAGGGAGGACATTCACAGCCCTTGGCATACAGTTCGTCGCGCCGCAGGGCGATGGCCAGTGGCTCACGGTCATGCCCCACCAGCACCTGAAAGACATTGATGCTGCCTTCGTCGAAATAGTAGGCGGAGCCCGCCATATAGAGGCGCCAGACGCGGTAGCTCGCCTCCCCCACCTGGGCAACGGCCTGTTCCCGGTTGGCTTCCAGGCCCTGTACCCAGCTACGCAGGGTCAATGCATAGTGGCGGCGTAAGCCTTCTACATCGATGATCTCAAAGCCGGCCTGTTCCATGGCATCGATCACGGTGCCGATGCGTGCCAGCTCACCATCGGGAAAGACGTAGCTGTTGATGAAACGGGTAATGGGGGTATCCTGCCAGCCGGTATCATTGGTAATGCCGTGATTGAGGAACAGCCCACCCGGTCTTAGCGCCCGTTTGATGATATCGAAATAGCGCGGGAAATTGGCGACACCGATATGTTCGAACATGCCGACGCTGACGATACGGTCATACTGAATGTCTTCTGGCAGGTCTCTATAGTCACGTAACTCGACGGTTACCCGCTCCTCCAGCCCTTCGCTCAGGATCCGTTCGCAGGCATACTGATACTGCTGCTCGCTCAGAGTAATACCATGAGCCAGAACCCCATGATGTCGTGCAGCCCAGCAGATCAGGGCACCCCAGCCACAGCCGATGTCCAGCAGGGTCTGGTCTGGCGTCAGACGCAATTTTTTGCAGATATAATCCAGTTTGTCCTGCTGGGCACTGTCCAGAGAACGATCGACTTCGGGATAATAGGCGCAGGAATAGACCATCTCACGATCCAGCCACAGGCGGTAGAAATCATTGCTGACGTCGTAATGATGGGCGATGCTTTCTTGTGTATTTTGCTGCGTCTCAGGCTTGGCGCGCACGGCTTTGGCATCTTTCCCGGCGCGATGCAGCGTTCCGGGCAGACCCAGGGCCTGGCGCAAGACCCGCCACTTGACGGGCCAGGGTAGAACCAGATCCCGCATATAGCTCACGAGGTCAAACAGGGTTTCGGCATCTCCTTCGATATCGCCTTCACCCGCCAGATAGGCTTCGGCCAAGCGCACGACGTTTTTGTGCAATACCAGGCTACGCAGCATCGACGGCTGGTGGAATACCACCGTACAGGGCGCATTGTCATTACCAATGGCCAGTTCACCGTCCCACAGGCGTATTGCCACAGGTCCATGATAGTCTGCCAGAACCAGTGCCAGGATTCGGCGTCCTGTCTCAACACTCTGCTGTGTATTTTCCCCGACAAGCATCATTCATCTCCCCCGGTCTACTCTTATTTAAGGTGGCGGGCGACCCTTCCAAAGTGCAATCAGATCAATTGCGGCCAGAATCTTATGGCACTTTGTCATCGCTATATCTCTATCTTATGGCTGCCGCCATTTCCGTGGCTATGCAGCCCGCCGCATTAAGCTTAGCCCATGAATACCGGAGCATTGCGGCACTATTGACCCGTTGCACAGCGCCCCGCGCCACGCGACCGCTGCATCTGCAGGTCTGTGGGCGGCAGGGGCAGACGCTGGCGCGGGTCCGTGAGCAAGGCATCCAGATGCGGCCGTAACAGGACTTCGGTTCTCTGCCTGGCGACTTCCAGAACCCGTGCCCCCCCTTTGGTATGGGGCCAGGGCAACTCGGGCAGCTCCGGCTCCAGCACAACGACCACTGCGCCGCAGCCGCAGCTGCAATATTTGAAGCCCAGCTCTTCATTGGAGAGATACCAGGGCCGCTGATGAAACAGCAGACGATTGATGATTTCCAGCAGCGACCAGGGTTGTCGAACGACCTCACTCATGTCGCCTTTGCGACCGAAGTGTTGCCCTACCTGGTGCACGATCAGGGCATCCAGCCCGTGATTGCAACAGATGGCGTCTACGGGCGCCAGTTCAACCAGTGCACCGTCACTGTAATAACTACCGTCGATGTTCACCGGCTTGTACAGAACCGGTATCGCCGCGCTGGCCATCATGCGCGGCGCCAGTTCGCCGTGACTGAACACCACTTTCTCTGCCCGGTCCAGATTGATGGCCATGATGTACAGCGGATAGCGGCAGTCCTCGAAGGTCTGGGCCGTGAGATTGCGTCGAAAGAAGTCCATTCCCGCCGCAGTACCGGAGAGGCCGGTGTAACCTATCCCCCTGTTCCTGGCCATGCTCCAGATCACATGGCGCACGGGATCCGGCGTCCAGAATTCCTCTCGTTTGACACGACAAATGGCATCGGCCCAGACCTTCAAGTCAGTTCCACTGGCGGCAATCCCGCCCACCACGGCACCGGCACTGCAACCGGCGGCGGCCGATATGGGAATACCCATCTGCTCCAGGGCCAACAGGAAACCCGTGTGGGCATAGACGCCGCGGCTGCCGCCGGCGCTCAATATCACACCGATACGCGGGGGGCTCTGCGGCGCCGTTGTACTTCGGCGCCCGAGCCTGGCGGCCAGCTTCTGGTACCAGGTTTTCAATGGCTGCGCCGCACCCCTACCGGGATCGCCCGTATTTGTGGCGGGGCCGTTCCGCCTCCCGGTGCTGCATCATCTGCTCCATCATCATCTGCATCATATCCAGGCGCTGCTCTATCATGCGGTGGCGCATGTCCTTGTCGTCGCCGGACATTTTGCCGCCACCCTGATGCATCCCGCCACCTCGCATCATGCCCCCGCCATCTTCACCCATCATGCCTTTCATCATGTCACCGCCCATGCCGCGCATCATCTGCATACCCTCCTGCATACTCTGCCTGTGTTCATGTAACAGCTTGTCGCGTTTTTCCGGGTCATCGGTTTTGTGGATGGCATCCATCTGCTGCATCATCTTCTTCATGTGTCCCTGCATCTTGTCCATCATGCCGTCCAGGGCCGGCTGGCCCTGCGCCGGCATTTCACCCTTGGTCTCCCGCTGTTCCGGATGGTGCGCCTGTTCAGCGTAGACAGAGAGTGGCGGCAGGGTCAGTGCGCAGGCCGCGGCCAATGCAATCAGCTTTTTCATAAGTCGTCTCCTTTAAAAGGCTAAAACATGTGGGCCTTCACCATGGCGTGTGGCCGGGTTAATAAGCCGGCCTGCCAGCCGCGAAGAACAAAACCCTGCCCCTCACCGAACGCCCGTCAATCGCAGAGGCTATAGCCGCCGCGCCAGTTCATACAAAAGGTTCGCTGCCGTACCGGCAACCCGGTGGGGTGGGTAGTGGGTGGCCTGGCGGCAGCGGCGCTGCGCGGCCAGCCGGGTGGTCGCCTGCTCGCTGCCGATGCCGGTGGTCTGCAGTGCGGCATGGTATTCATCCTCGGCGGCCTGGCGCGCCCGGAACAGCGCCATCTGCACGCGGCTGTGTACGTTCACGCCGCCGTCTCCGGTGGTTTCGACGGCGAGGAAATTGGCCTCCGGATAGCGCGCGATCACCAGCGACTGCACGCCGTCAGAAACCCCGGAAGACGGCATGCAGCCGAACGGCTTGATGCTCAGGGTCAGGTGCGCCTTGTGCTGGGTCACTCCCTGAATCAGATCGGAAGAGCACACGTCTGAACTCCAGTCACACTGATATATCTCGTATGCCGTCTTCTGCTTGAAAAAAAAAAAACACAACAACACAAAAAAACGAACTA
>CAJVYS010000071.1 GCA_913009875.1 uncultured Gammaproteobacteria bacterium
TTTTCTTTATTTTTTTTTTTTTTTTCAAGCAGAAGACGGCATACGAGATATATCAGTGTGACTGGAGTTCAGACGTGTGCTCTTCCGATCTAATATTCTGCACGGATACCAGGCGCTGGGTAACTGGGCATTGCGGACCTATGTCGTGTTGACGCTGTTATCCATGTGTCTGATCCAGGCGGCGGTGACCCTTGTCACCAGCGCCATCGCTATTCACTTTTTTGGCCTGCAGATTCCGGCAGAATATTTGCCGCATGCTCCCGCCATCGCGATTCTCGTTATCGCTGCGGTCATTTTGTTCATCGGCCAATACAGCGCCCTGGACAAGACGATGAAGGCCATCATTCTGGTGCTGACGCTGACCACCATCACGGCGCTGCTCATGGTCCTGTTCAGGCAGCCTGCCGACCCGGCATCTCAGGTAACACCGGCCTTCAGCCTGTATGACTACGCCGACATTATTTTCCTGGCGGCCTTTCTCGGCTGGATGCCAGCACCGATGGACATTAGTGTCTGGCACTCGGTGTGGGCTGAGGAAGACGCTCGTAGCAAAGGGCGCCGCCCTTCCTTGCAGCGTGTCATGCGGGACTTCCGCATCGGTTATTTTGGCACCGCCATCCTGGCGATGATTTTTTTATCATTGGGTGCCATGATCATGTTCGGCAATGGCGAGACGCCCTCGCAGAGCGGGGCCGTTTTCGCCGCGCAGTTGATGAACATGTATACGGACTCGCTGGGTGAGTGGGCCTACCCCATTATTGGCATTGCGGCCCTGGCGACCATGTTCAGCACCACCTTGACCTGCCTGGATGCCTATCCACGAACCCTGGCAGAGTGCTATCTGATCTGGAGGCGCGACAGCGACCATCAGCCAGTGGCTGCCAACCGGGCAATGGCATCAGGCCCCGCCGTGGATGGCGGCCCACGGCATGTTTACCGGGTCATGCTGGCGATCTGCGTGATCGGCACCGTGACCATATTCTTTGTGGTCAGCAATACCGCTGGCGCCATGGGGCTGGTTGTCACCGTCGCCACGGTTGTTTCCTTTCTTTCCGCGCCGGTTCTCGCCGCTATCAATCACCGCGTGATGCAGGGTGAAACGATCGCCGTGGCCGACCGGCCGGGTGCCTTGATGACCCTGTGGAGCCGGGTGGGTATTGCCACCATGGTGCTATTCAGTCTGGCCTATCTCTGGCTCATGCTGGCCGGTTGATACGTGGCAGAGTGTGAACTTCCACCTGGAAATCTGCCGGTTTTGGCAATATTCTACTGTACCTGTGCGCGATGCTGGTTACGATTGCCAAGACTTCCCGACAAACAGTAAAGCCCATGATGGATGCATATTATGACAAAGGACGGCCAGCCAATGCTGCAGAACTGTGTGACTCACCAGACACTGAAATCCATCTTGCTGCTGGGGGGGCTGTGTGGCCTCCTCAGTGGCTGTACCAATGGTGATGACTCAGATCCCGTCCCCCGCTTTACCCTCAGTGGCACGGTGAGCAGTGCCGCGGGCTCTATCGTGGACAGTGACGTCAATGATCCCTACGCCCCCTACGCTGCCAACGATACCCCCGCCCAGGCCCAGTCAATCCCCAATCCGGTGATGGTGGGGGGCTACGTGAATGTGGCCGGTACCGGCAATCGTGGCCGCTCGTTCTCTTCTGGCGACCACTCGGATTATTATCGTGTCAGCCTGGCCGCCGGTCAGGCCATTACCCTTAATATTGCCGACCACACAACGGGGGACCTGGATCTGTATCTGTATGACGGCGCGGATCCGTCAAAACAGATCGACGTCTCCAAGGGTACCGGCAAGACTGAAAGCCTTACCGTCGCCGAGGCCGGGGACTATGTCATAAGGGTGTTTGCCTATAACGATCTGTTCGACCCCTATGATGGTTACTCGAATTATGCCCTGGTAGTGGGCCAGAATGTGCAAAGCACGGCCTCGGTCGCAACCGACAGACTGGTACTGAGCGATGACTTCGTGCCCGGCGACGTCATTGTGCGTTTCAAGGACACTGCACTGGCTCTAAGTACCAACCAGACCCCGGCGGCCCGGGCCGCCACTCTCGGCCTGCACGCCAAGGCCGGGGCCAACGGCCGGGCCATGCTGCTGGCGCTGGGCGACCTGCAAGGCCGCCAGGCCAGCTTCAAGGCCCTGGGTATCACATCGGCAAAAAATGCTAAGCAGGTCAGGCAATTCCGCTCAACGGATCCCGAAAAACAACTGAAGCTGGACACCCTGCAGGTCATCAAGGCCCTGCGTAAACGCAACGATGTGCTGTATGCCGAGCCAAACTATATCCGCCGCGCCAGACTGACGCCCACCGATCAGTATTACAGCCTGCAATGGCACTATCCGCTCATCAACCTGCCCGCCGCCTGGGATAGCTGGAATGCCATCACGGATAAGAGCAGTGTCATCGTGGCCGTGATCGATACCGGAGTTCTGCTCAACCATCCCGACCTGGCCGGCCAGTTCTCGGCCGATGGCGGTTATGACTTCATCCAGAATGACACCATCTCCCAGGACGGCCAGCCAGGCATCGATCCCGATCCCAATGACCCCGGTGATTCCGCCACTGGCGGCAGCTCCTTCCATGGCACCCACGTAGCCGGTACGATCGCTGCGGCGACCAGTTTCAGTGGCAGTGGGAACGGTGTGGCGGGCGTGGCGCCGGGGGCGAAAATCATGCCGCTGCGCGTCCTGGGCACCGGTGGCGGTACCAGCTATGACATCAGCCAAGCGGTGCGCTATGCCGCAGGTCTGCCCAATAATTCCGGTATCATTCTCACCAATGCCAATAAGGCCGATGTGATCAACCTCAGTCTCGGCGGTGGCAGCTATTCCCAGGCGGAGCAGGATGTCTATAACAATGCCCGCAACGCCGGGGTAATCGTCATCGCGGCCGCCGGCAATGAGTCCACCAGCACGCCCTCCTATCCCGCTGCCTATGCCGGAGTGATCTCCGTCAGTGCAGTGGATATCAACAAACAACTGGCGCCTTACTCCAATTTTGGCTCCACCATCGATGTGGCCGCGCCCGGCGGTAATACCGGCCGGGATATCAATGGTGATGGGTACTCCGATGGCGTGCTCAGCACCGCTGGCGATGACTCCGGTGGCGGTGGGACTGATTACGTCTACAAATTTTATCAGGGCACCTCCATGGCCGCGCCCCATATGGCCGGTGTGGTCGCCTTGATGAAATCGATATACAGCGACCTGACGCCTGCAGATGTGGACAATCTGTTGAGCAAAATCGTCGAAGACCTCGGCAGCAACGGCAAGGATAACCAGTTCGGCTATGGCCTGATCGATGCCCTCAAGGCCGTGGAGGAAGCCAAACTCCTGGCAAATGGCGGCACCATCCCGGATAACCCACAGCTCAGCGTGACCCCCACCTCGCTGAACTTCGGCGGCAGCCTCACCAGCCTCTCCCTGTCGGTAGTCAATGGCGGCTCGGGGACATTGACCATTGACTCCATCAGCGATGATAGCAATGATCCGGACTGGCTGACGGTATCCGCCGGCGCCGTGGATGCTAACGGGCTCGGAAGCTATCAGGTAACGGTGGACAGGACAGGCCTGTCGGCAGGCACCTACACGGCCAGCATTACCGTCACGCCGTCCGATGCCACCCTTCCCGCCGTCACGGTGCCGGTCATCCAGCAAGTGGGTGGGCAGGGCGCCACCAGCGGCGTGGGTTTTCACTATGTTCTGCTGGTTGATCCGAAGACCGGCCTGGCTGCCAGCTCGCAGTGGGCAGGCCCCCCTCAGGACGGGGACTATCACTTCCAACTCGATAACGTCCCCTTCCCCGAGGGACAGCGGTATATCATCTTCGCGGGAACCGATCAAAATAATGATGATGTAATTTGCGATGCGGGCGAGGCCTGCGGCGTCTATCTCTCACGCAGCCAGCCCAAGACCATTGGCGCGGATGACAGCCATAGCGGGCTCAATTTCGTCTCCGGCTTCGGCATCGGCCTGCAGGGCCAGTCGGCCGCGGCAATCCCGGCCCGTGGCATCGCTATCCCAGGGCACCAGACCAAGCAGGTGCGATGATGATGGCGCGATTCTCAGTGGTGATGGTGTTTGGTTTGTTGCCGTTGCTGACAACCGCCTGTCAGCCGTGGGTGAAAAAAGGCGAGCATCAGGCCAGCAAGCCCGTAGTAGAAACCCTATATGCAAGCCAGCACTGCGGCCGCGGTCAAACCACCCCCTCAGCCACCTGGATAGACAATGCCCGGCAGCTGGAGAGCAGCATCAAACGAATCCGTTCAGGCATGCTGGGCGGCAAGCCCATCAACCTGCCGGCGCTGGATTTTCAACATGAGATAGTTTTACTGGTCGAGATGGGACAGCGGCCGACACTGGGCTACCGGCTGGAGCTGGCCGAGACCGATGGTCTACGCATTGCACAAGATCAGGCACAGCTCACACTGGACTGGTTACATCCCCCTGCCGATGCCCTCGTTGCCCAGACGATCAGCAGCCCCTGCCTGCTGATTAAACTCGAGCGGGGTGGCTACACCTCGATACAGATTCTGGACAGGCAAGGCGCCATCAAGACAAGCACGCATTGAGGCGCTGTCCCGAATGGCGCTAAGTTTAGGGTGTTTAACGCGATCTACCTGCGCTGAATAAGCAATCGATTGTGTAATTGTGTATAGGATATCCCCGTAGGTTGGGCAAAGGAGCGCTAGCGACGTGCCCAACAGGACGCAGGGAAATGTTGGGCACGCTACGCTCTGCCCAACCTACCTTGGCGATACCTCGGTACAGGCTTTGAACGGGCAGGGCATCATCAAGGCAAGCACGTATTGAGCCCCTCCCGGTAACCTGTGCTGTGCTTCGTGGCCGGAAAATCCAGTCTATTCTTCTTCCCGCTTGCTCTTCCGTCTGTCCCAGACGCCGGTAAAGTCGGGCGCCAGGTCATGCCAGACGTCATCGGCGAAGCCACTGCCGGCCCCGGCATAGAGATCGACAACAAAATCTACGCCCGCCTTCTCGAGATGGCCGATTTCGTCGGTGAAGCGGGCAATGGCGGCAATGTGGCCGGTATAACCCAGGCGTCGCAGCAGGCGTGCGGCTTCCAGGTTTTCGTGCTCGCTGGGCATGGCCAGCATTACCAGGCGTAACTGGTCGAAGTCCATGCGCATGCGCTCCCAGAATTCCGGGTCAGTGGAGCTGCCGAGGATCACCCGCCGGCCTGCGGCACAATGCAGCTCGACGGCCTGTGCATTCTGGTCAATGCCCAGTACCAGATCACCCAGGCGCTGATGCAGGCTGTCGTAGGTGCCGAGCCCTACGCGCCCCATGCCAAGAACCAGTGCTGTTGCCGGCCCCGGATCAATGCGTGCCTCCTCGGCGATGCGCTGGCCGGTCTCGAAACGCACCAAATGCTTGCGCAGGCGACCATAGAGGGTGTGCGCGGTGCTGTTGAGCGGTGCGGCGCCGATGAAGGAAAGGGCCAGGGCAATGGCGATGATGGCCAGCCATTCCGCCGACAACCAGCCGTTGGTCACCGCCACGGCGCCGACGATGAGGCCAAATTCGCTGTAGTTGGCCAGACTGAGACTCGTGAGGAAGGCGCTGCGTGCGCGCAGGCGAAAGCGTGTGAACAGCCATAAGAACAGCCCGGTCTTGAGTGGCACCAGCAGAGCCAGCAGCAGGGCGATGCTCAGGGTGTGCAGGTTAAGGCCACCGGCGAGACCAATGGTGAGAAAAAAGCCCACCAGGAACAGGTCTTTGAAGCCCAACAGGTGCTTGGCCAGTTCCGATGCACGCGGGCTGCCGGCCAGCAGCAGGCCGAGGATCAGGGCGCCTAGATCGCCTTTCACGCCCACCGCCTCGAACACCAACGAACCGCCCAGGGCCAGACTGAGGCCGAACAGGATCTGCAACTCGCCGTGTCCGGCGTGCGTCAGCAGTTGCCGCAGCACGGGGCGAAAGGGGATCAGACCGAGCAGTAGCAGGGCCCAGGGTGAAGGCACCTTGCCGGCGGAGATGGCCAGAAAGGCCACCGCAGCGATGTCCTGCACGATCAGCACGCCAATGGCGATGCGCCCGTAGAGGGCCGACATCTCGCCGCTTTCCTCCAGCACCTTGACCGCGAACACGGTGCTGGAAAAGCTCAGGGCGAAGGCGATGACGGCGATGGTCTGTAGCGACAGGTCGGTGAAGGCGCTGAGCCCGATCACGCCGGCGAGCAACAGCACGGCGGTCAAAAACAACACCACCAGCAGCATGTGCAGGCTGGCCACGGCCCAGATCTGCGGCATCAGCAGGTTGCGCAGGCGCAGCTTGAGGCCGATGCTGAACAGCAGCAGGGTGACGCCCAGTTCCGCGAACAGCTCAAGGCCGGGAGAGCTTTCCATCCCCAGCGCATAGAGCAGGAAGCCGGCGATGAGGTAGCCCACCAGTGGCGGCAGGCCGGCCTGGCGAGCCCCCAGGCCGAGCAGGAAGGCGGCTGCGAGAGCAAGGATTTCTATCATTGTGCGGTGCGTGCGGTCACGAGAACTCGGCTACTACCGGGGCGTGATCCGAGGGGCGCTCCAGCTTGCGCGGTTCCTTGTCGACATAGCTGGCGGTGCAGCGTGCGCTCATGGCCGAACTGGCCAGCAGCAGGTCGATGCGCAGGCCACGGTTGCGGCGGAAACCGGCGGCGCGGTAGTCCCACCAACTGTAGACAGCCTCTTCCTGCTCGAAGATGCGGAAGCAGTCGGACAGGCCCAGATCCAGCAGGCGCTGGAAGGCCTCGCGTTCCGGCGGGCTGCAGAGAATCTTGTCGTGCCAGACCGAAGGGTCATGCACGTCACGGTCGTCGGGGGCGATGTTGAAATCACCCACCACCACCAGGTTTTCGTGCTTACTCAGCTGCTGGTCGACGTAGCGGATCAGCGCCTCCAGCCATTCCAGCTTGTAGGCGTACTTGTCCGAGCCCACCTCCGAGCCGTTGGGCACGTAAAGGTTGAGAAAACGCACGGCATCATCGCCCGAGCCGAGGGTGGCGCCCAGCACGCGGCGTTGCGGGTCTTCCAGCCCGGGCAGGTCGGTGACGATGCTGGAGGCCGGCAGCTTGCTGAGCACGGCGACGCCGTTGTAGGTCTTCTGCCCGGCGAATACGGCGCGGTAACCGGCCGCCTCGATCTCGTTAATGGGGAAATTCTCGTCAATGGTTTTGGTTTCCTGCAGGCCGAGGATGTCGGGCTGGTGGCGGTCGAGCCAGTCGAGCACGTGCGGCAGGCGCACCTTGAGGGAGTTAACGTTCCAGGAGGCAATTTTCATGTATTAGCACTTGGTGGCGAAGGAAAGGTTCTTTCTGTGTGTGCGCAGCAGGGTCGCCAGCAGAATGCTCAGCAGCCAGCCTACCGAGCCGCCGCCACCGCGGTGGACGATCTGATATTCTTCCGGCTGTTCCTTGACCTTCTCACGGAAGCGTTCCAGTTGCAGGTCGAGATTGCGAACCATGTCCTCGGTGGCCTCACGGAAGCCCTGGGTGGCTTTGGCACGCAGTTCTTCGCTGAGATTGATGGGGGTGGATGATCCCGTTACCTGACTCACGCCGGGGGCGCGAAACAGCATCTTGTGGCTGTCGATGTCGTACACGGCGGTATCCATAAGAGTACTGGTATCATTTTTTTCACCGGAGACTATATAGGCACCCACCAGGGTCCAGTAAGTCAGCGACAGCATGCCCTCGTCGACGAACTGCACCTGGTCGTAGGACACCAGGGCGATGATGTCGATGCCGTACATGGTCTTGATCTGGTCGAGATTGGCGAAGCTGCCCTGTGGCGTCAGGTAGGATGAGGGAATCACCTCGATGGACTTCACGAAGTCGTATTTCTTGAAGTGCGCCGCGACTTTGTCCAGCAGTTGCATCTTTTCCCGCTCGGTGAGGGATTCCACGTTCACGCGGCCAGCCCAAAAGCTGTGACTACTGGCCTGTGTGCTGCCGGGCACGAAGGCGATACCGACCTTGGCAGGCAGGGTCAGACGCGGGATCGATGGCTGGATGTTGGCCGCTTTCTCCTTGGGGTACAAATAGTCCACCACACTGCTCTTGGTGCGCATCTGTTGGCCGGCGCAGCCCGTGAGCAGGATGGCCGCGAGCAGAACCAGCAGGGCGTTAATAAGTGACCGGGTTAGCATGATTTTCTCCTTGATGTGGCAACGAGTCTAATAAATGCGAAAACCGCCATGCTTTTTGCGGATACGCCGGTCGAGCCAGCGTATGCCGCCGATAACGCCGAGGATAAAGGTGGCGGCCAAGCTACCCAAAAACCACTCCAGGTTGACCGGCCAGACATTATTCTCGTGACTGACCGGGGTGGTTTCAATGTCGGCTGCGGCTACTTTAACGGCGGCTGCGGCGATACTCTGCTCCTCGTTGATGAGCAGTGCAGCGGCCAGACGGGCCTCGAGATCCTGATTCTGTGCACGCAGCTGTGTCAGTTCTTCCTGCACCGCATCCTGCGCGGCACTGGAGCTTTCATTCTGTTTTTTCGCGTTCGCGCGCAGGGTCTTCAGTTCGGCATCGAGTTTCTTCGCCTGCTCGCGGGCCTTGCTCATCTCGGCCTTCATCCAGCGGGTGTCCTTGGCGTCCCGGCGCAGGCTGACCAATTCTTTCTCGCTGATGCCAGGGCTGGTTGTTTCCTGCGGCGCAGCGGGCGCTTGCCGTGCGGCGGCGAGTTCCTGCTGCAGGGTCTTGTACTGGCTGCGCAGCTCCAGGTATTCCAGCCCGAGGGGTTTTTCCGCGCTGATATATTTGAACTCGACCCAGCCGCTGGTGCCGTCACGGGCACTGATGCGGGCGAATTCACCGTCCTTCATGAGAATGTCCACCTGGGTGCCGCTGAGCAGTTTTTTCAGCACCGCGCCCTGGTTGTGCTTCTCTGCGTACACCGGCACCTCAATGCGGTCGGTGATGAAGGCGGCGTGCGCCGGCAGTGCCATGCTCAGCAGGGTCGTGAACAGCAGCCTGTGGATCTTGTGCGATAGGATCATGTATTCCTTCCTGTTATTTATTCACTGCAGGCGCTGATACCGCTGTGGCGCAGCAGGGCGTCGATCTCCGGCTCGCGGCCACGGAATTCCACGAACAGATCCATGGGGTCACGGGCGCCGCCCTGTTCCAGGACCGCCTCAAGGAACGCCAGTCCGGTGTCGCGGTTGAAAATACCTGTTTCCTCGAAGCGGGCAAAGGCATCGGAAGACAATACCTCGGCCCATTTATAGCTGTAATAGCCCGCCGCGTAACCTCCGGCAAAGATGTGACTGAAGCTGTGCTGGAAGCGGTGGTATTCCGGCGGCTTGATCACCGCCACCTCGGCGCGCACGGCGTCGAGGATTTCCTGTACCCGTGCGCCCAGTGTGGGGTCGTAGTCGCGGTGCAGGCGGAAGTCGAACAGGGAGAACTCCAGCTGTCGCACCATCTGCATTCCGGCGTGGAAATTTTTCGCCGCCATCATGCGCGAATAGAGGGCGTCGGGCAGGGGTTCGCCGCTCTGATAGTGGGCGGCGATGAGGTCCACGGCCTCACGTTCCCAGCACCAGTTTTCGAGGAACTGGCTGGGCAGCTCGACGGCGTCCCAAGGCACGCCGCTGATGCCGGATACCGCCATCACGTCCACCTGGGTGAGCATATGGTGCAGGCCGTGGCCGAATTCGTGGAACAGGGTAATGACCTCGTTGTGGCTGAGCAGTGCCGGGTTGTCGCCGATGGGCGGGGTGAAGTTGCAGGTGAGATAGGCCACTGGCAGTTGCACGTCCTCGGCGGTGGCGCGGCGTGAAATGCACTCGTCCATCCAGGCCCCGCCGCGCTTGTTTTCGCGCGCGTAGAGGTCGAGATAGAAGCTGCCACGCAGTTCGTCATGGCGGTCGCGGATCTCGAATACACGCACGCTCGGGTGCCAGGTATCGACGTCTTGCAACTCGTCGATCTGCAGGCCATAGAGGCGCTTGACCACCTCGAACAGGCCGTTCACTACGCGTGGTTCGGGGAAGTAGGGTTTGAGATCTTCCTGGCTGAGGGCGTAGCGATGTTGGCGCAGTTTTTCCGTGTAATAGGTGATGTCCCAGGGTTGCAGCTGATTGATGCCATGCGGTTCGCGAGCGAAGGCGGCCAGCTCTTCCAGCTCTTCGCGGGCCATGCCCAGGGAGCGGTCGGCAAGGTCGCTGAGGAAGGCGATGACCTTGTCGGTGCTGGGTGCCATCTTGGTGGCCAGCGAGCGCTCGGCGTAGTTCGCGAAGCCGAGCAGGTTGGCCAGCTCGTGGCGCAGGGCGAGGATTTCCTCCATCAGCGGGCCATTGTCGAATTTCCCGGCATGGGGGCCCTGGTCCGAGGCGCGGGTGGCATAGGCGTGGTACATCTCTTCGCGCAGGCCGCGGTCGTCGGCATAGCTCATGACGGCGAAATAACTGGGAAATTCCAGTGTCAGCAGCCAGCCCTGCAGGTCTTTCTGTTCGGCGGTCTGTCGCGCCATGGCGATGGCGGACAGGGGGAGGCCAGCGAGTGTGTCCTCACTTTCGATATGTTTTTTCCAGGCCTGGGTGGCATCCAGCACGTGCTCGGAAAATTTCGCCGTGAGGGTGGAGAGGCGTTGCTGGATCGCCATGTAACGCTGCTTTTGCTCTTCCGGCAGATCGACCCCGGCGAGACGGAAGTCACGCAGGGCGTTGTCGATGGCCTTGCGCTGGGGGGTGTCCAGCCGGGCGTCTTGCGCAACCTGCTGGAAGGCGGCGTAAAGGCGCGCGTTCTGCCCCAGCTCGGTGGCGTACTGGCTGAGCTTGGGCAGGCAGGCGTTGTGGGCCTCGCGCAGTGCCTCGCTGTTGACCACGGCGATCATGTGGCTGACCGGCGACCAGGCGCGGTTGAGGCGGTCTTCCAGGTCGGCCAGCGGTGCGGCCAGGTTGTCCCAGGTGTAGTCGTCCGTGGCCGCCAGCAGTCGCATGATCTCAGCGCGGTTGTCGGCCAGGATCCGGTCGATGGCAGGCTCCACATGCTCCGGCTTGATCCGGCTGAAGGGGGGGAGGTCGGTGAGCTGCAGCAGAGGATTGTTCATAGTGCCTTCGTGTCTGGGGGCTAAGGGTCGGGTTGATGGCCGTCGCGGGGTCGCTACGGCGCAATGATGTTACCCTAATGGCTTTGGTTCAGGCCAACAGGAAATCCATGACCGACGCTCCCAGCCCCTCCACCCGGCACCCCTACGACGCCCTCACGCCGGATGTGGTGCTGAACGCGGTGGACGCCGCCGGCTATCGTAGTGACGGCCGCCTGCTGGCGCTGAACAGCTATGAGAACCGTGTCTATCAGGTGGGCGTGGAGGACGTGCAGCCGTTGATGAAATGCACCCCTGCATTTCACCCCTCCGGGGTCGCTGCGCGGTCACCATCCGCTTCCGACGGATGGGTGGTAGTGAAATTTTATCGCCCCGGGCGCTGGTCGGACGAGGCCATCCGCGAGGAGCATGTCTTCAGCCAGACGCTGGCCGAGGCGGAGATTCCTGCCGTGGCGCCGCTGGCCGACGAGAATGGCGAGACCCTGTTCATGCACGCCGGTTTCCGCTTCGCCCTCTACCCGCGCCGCGGCGGCCGCTGGCCGGACCTGGAAGACCCGGACAATTTGGTGTGGATGGGTCGCTTCATGGGCCGTATTCACGCTATCGGTGCAACAAGGACCTTCGAGCACCGTCCCACGCTGGATATCGCCAGCTTCGGTCATGCCTCCGTGGACTACCTGCGTGAGGCGGCGGTGATCCCCGATTATCTGCGCGAGGCCTACTTCAGCCTCAGCAAAGACGTGCTGGCACAGGTGGAGGCCGGTTTTGAGCGCGCCGGCGACTACGCCAAAATTCGCCTGCACGGCGACTGTCATCCCGGCAACATCCTGTGGACCGACGATGGCCCGCATTTTGTCGACTTCGACGACGCGCGCATGGGTCCGGCGGTGCAGGACTTATGGATGTTGCTGTCCGGCGAGCGCCCGCAGATGACCATCCAGCTCGACGAGATCCTCAGCGGCTACACGGAATTCATGGATTTTCACCCGCGCGAGCTACACTTGATCGAACCGCTGCGCACCCTGCGCATGATCCACTACTCGGCCTGGCTGGCGCGGCGTTGGGATGACCCCAGCTTTCCCCGCAACTTCCCCTGGTTCGGCGAACCGCGCTACTGGGAAGAACAGATCCTTGCCCTGCGCGAACAGGCGGCGGAGATGAATGAGCCGCCATTGCAGTGGATGTGATCGATGAGCCGTTGGACGAACCGCCGCAAGGTAGGGGCGATCCGCAAATGAACCCTCGGACTCAGGTTAAAACCATCGTCTTTAGGCGGTCAGACTGATCTGCGCTGCTTGTTGCATGGGTTGTTGACGGTGGCGTGTAAGGGCAAGTTGTTTCGGCCGTCTCTAGTAGGATGCTGGTGAGCGGTAGCGAACCGCATCGTTCGCGTGTTATCAAGTGCTGAACGCTGGTAATTATAGGCGTCACCGCCCTCGATCGATGCGGTTCGTGGAACTCACCACATCCTACATGGATTCCCGAGAATGCGGACTCTTGGGGCACGCTGAACGAGTCGGCAGGCTGTGATGGCTCCGCAGCGGCATTCAATATGGATATTGTAGATACGGAGACTACGGTTGGTATGACAGCAGAGACACCGCAAATAGAACGAACGGCACACCCATCTGACAAGCGGCGCTTTGACCGTCTGCATGTTGTTCTGATGGTATTGCTGGCGATTATTGTCGGTGCTGTGGTCTCGGCCTGGGTGTTGACGGTTTATATTTTTCCCAATGAATTTAAGCCGGTGGTGCTCAGCGCCGAAGAGAGTCAGGTGCTGGATGCCAAGCTGTCCCGCCTGGAGCCCGTGCAAGGCGCGGCGAGCAACACGGCGCCAGCCCTGCAACCCGAGGCTTACAGCGAGGCAGGCGCCAACCGGAGCATTGCCCTCACGGAAAAAGAGCTGAATGCCCTGTTGGCCAATAACACCGATCTGGCGCGAAAGCTGGCCATCGATCTGTCGAGTGACTTGCTCAGTGTCAAACTCCTGCTGCCCCTGGATGAGGATTTTCCCGTGCTGGGGGGCAAGACATTGAAGGTGAAGGCCGGGGTGGAGCTGGCGTTCGCCAATGGCAGGCCAGTGGTGGTGCTCAAGGGCGTCAGCGTGATGGGTGTGCCGGTGCCCAATGCCTGGCTGGGGAATATGAAAAATATCGACCTGGTCAAGGAATTTGGGCAGCAGGGTGGCTTCTGGGCGGCGTTCGCCGATGGCGGCGTGGATTCGATCCGTGTTGAGGATGGCCGGCTCAGCATTCGTTTGAAAGAATAAGCTTGGGAAGGACAGGGCACTGCCCTGCACGAGCAGGCAAGGGTGGATGTGAACGGTGATCCGTAGGGTGATGGGCACTGCCCACCATTCAGCGGCAGGCATCGAGAGATTCGGTGGGCGGCGCCCACCCATACAAGAAGGAAAAACATGTCCAGACACTACGACCTCATCGCTATCGGCGGTGGCAGCGGTGGCCTCTCGGCCGCGGAACGTGCGGCGGAATACGGCAGGAAGACCGCCGTCATCGAAAACAACAAGCTGGGCGGCACCTGCGTCAATGTGGGCTGTGTACCGAAGAAGGTGATGTGGTTCGCCTCCGGCATTGCCGAGACCATTCACAATGCGGGTGGTTACGGCTTTGATGCCGAGCTGCGCAGTTTCGATTGGGGCAGGCTGGTGGAGGCGCGCGAGGGATATATTCAGGGCATCCTCGACTGGTACAGCAATTATCTGGCCGATTCCGACATCGATCACTTGCAAGGCACCGGCAGCTTCGTCGATGCCCACACGGTCAGCGTCGACGGCGAAACCTACACCGCCGACCATATCGTTATCGCCCCCGGTGGCAAACCCATTCTGCCCGCCATTCCCGGCGCTGAACACATGCTCACCTCTGACGGTTTTTTTGCCCTCAAAGAGCAGCCGAAGCGGGTGGCGGTAATCGGCGCGGGCTACATCGCCGTGGAACTGGCCGGGCTGCTCAATGGCCTCGGCAGCGAGGTGTCGCTGCTACTGCGCCGTGACCACTTCCTATCCAGCTTCGATGCCATGTTGCGTGAGACGCTGATGGAAGAAATGGTCAATGCCGGGGTCAACATCATGCCCTCCATCAGCGTCGAGCGTGTCGAAAAGCGCGCCGATGGTTGTCTCGACATAGACTGCGCGCGTGGTATCAAGCTGGAAGGCTACGACGCGCTGATCTGCGCCATCGGCCGTGAGCCGAACATCGCACCGCTGGCCCTCGATAGCGCCGGTGTCGAGACCAACGAACGCGGCTATATCCCTACCGATGAATTTCAAAATACCAACGTGCCCGGCGTTTACGCCGTGGGCGACGTCACCGGCCGTGCGCAGTTGACACCGGTGGCGGTGGCCGCCGGGCGGCGTCTCTCCGACCGCTTGTTCAACCATCAACCGGAGCGCAAACTGGACTATGACCTGATCCCCACTGTCATGTTCAGCCATCCGCCCATTGGCACCATTGGCCTGACCGAGGGCGAGGCGCGTGAAAAGCACGGTGAGGCGGTTAAGGTCTACCAGACTCGCTTCACCGGCATGTACCACGCGCTGTGCCCCAACCAGCAGCGTACCGCCATGAAGCTGGTGTGCGTGGGTGCGGAAGAGAAGGTCGTCGGCTGTCACCTTATCGGCCAGGGTGTCGATGAAATGTTGCAGGGCTTCGCCGTGGCGATCAAAATGGGTGCGACCAAAAAAGATTTTGACAACACCGTCGCCATTCATCCCACCAGCTCGGAAGAGCTGGTCACAATGCGCTGAGGTACCATGAATATTCGAAGTTTTCAGGGCAAGACGCCACAATTGGGTGAGGGCGCATTTGTCGACGATACGGCACTGATCATCGGCGATATCCAGTTAGGCGATGACGTCTCGCTGTGGCCCATGTGCGTGGCGCGCGGCGACGTCAACCACATCCGTATTGGCGCACGCAGCAACATTCAGGATGGCTCGGTGCTGCATGTCACCCATCCCCACGAGGATGAGCCGGACGGCCATCCGCTGATTGTCGGCGCCGACGTGACCGTCGGCCACAAGGTCATCCTGCATGGCTGCAGCGTTGGCGACTTCTGCCTCATCGGCATGGGATCCACCATCATGGATGGCGCCGAACTTGAGGACTATGTCCTGTTGGGTGCCGGCAGTCTGGTGCCGCCGGGCAAGGCTCTGGAGGGTGGCTATCTCTGGTTGGGCAGTCCGGTGCGAAAGGTTCGTGCCCTGTCTGATGATGAGCGCCGCTGGATCGAGTATTCTTCGCGCCACTATGTCGAGCTGAAAAACCAGCACCGGCAGGGCTGAGGTACGCGCTGATGATCATGGGGCAGGTTCGCTGGCGTAGGCCCCATATATTTTTACCCCTTCTGCTCTTACTTGCCGCCTGCGGTGATAAAGAGCCACCGCCCGATACGCGGCCATTGCTGGAACAGATCCGCAGCAGCGGCGAACTGGTGATACTCACCACTAACGAACCCACCGCCTATTATTTCGACCGTGACGATAAACCGGCCGGCCCGGAGTATGAAATGGCGCGTGCCTTTGCCGAAAGCCTGGGCGTAGAGCCCGACTTTCGTGTGTTTGATTCTCTGCCAGAGGTGATCAATGCACTGCGCCGGGGTGAAGGCCACATTGCCGCTGCCGGCATCACCATTACCGAAGAACGACAAAAACAATTTGATTTTGGTCCGCCCTATCAGGAGGTCAGCGAGGAACTGATTTGCTACCGCAACAGCAAGCGTGTTGGTGATGCCGGTGACATCGCCGGGCTGGAGATCGTTATTCCCGCACAGAGCAGTTATATCCGCACCTTGAAAAAACTGCAGGCCGAATATCCTGATGTCCACTGGAAAACCGACACACGATTGCTGACGCCGCAATTAATGAAAAAAGTGTGGCAGAAAAAAATTCAGTGCACAGTCGCGGATTCCACCATTGTGGCCATCAATCGTCGCTATTACCCTGAGCTGTCACTCAAACACACATTGGCGTCAAATTCCCGGCTTGCCTGGATGTTCCCCAAAAACAGTCCGCACCTAAGCGATGCCATCACGCAGTGGTTTGAAGAATTTAATAAATTCTCTGCGCTGGATCATTTGCAGGAAAAATACTACGGCTTCGTTGAAGTATTCGATTATGTTGACGTAAAACGTTTTTTGCGGCGTATCGACAAGCGTTATCCTAAATATCGCGCCATGTTCGAAACCGCGGCAAAAGAGCAGGACATCTCTCCCACGCTACTGGCGGCAGTCAGTTATCAGGAATCACACTGGAACCCGCGTGCCAAGAGCCCCACCGGCGTGCGCGGCATGATGATGCTAACCCAGCCCGTGGCTCGTTCATTGGGCGTCACCAGCCGGCTGGATGCCGAACAGAATATCTTTGCCGGCGCCATCTATCTGCGTCGCATGCTCGACATGATCGGCGAAGATATCGCCGAACCCGACCGTACCTGGTTGGCGCTGTCCGCCTACAATGTCGGGCGTGGTCATTTCCGCGATGCCCAGGGACTGGCCCGTAAACTGGGCAAGAACCCGCAACGCTGGGCAGATATGAAAGAGGTATTGCCCCTGCTCAGCCAGAAGGAATATTTCAAAGATCTGCGCTATGGTTATGCGCGCGGCAACGAGCCGGTACGCTATGTGACACGGATACGGGATTATCGAGATTTGCTGGAGGCTCACCTGAGTAACAATACCGAGCCTGACCATGCAAGGTAGCCCGTAGGTTGGGGTGACGACTGCATGGATGCAGGAGGTAGGGCAACGCAGGATGCCAAAGCCGGGGCACGAACCCCAACATGCCAGGAAGAAAATAATTGGTTACCTACATAGCAGCAAATATAGCTATCTTTTTTATTGCTATCGGTCGCTATTTCCAGTCTCCTATTTCCTGGCATTGATTGTGCGCCTTTCTCCACTGTCGTATGGTGGGGACGGGTCGTAGCGAATTCCGCTGCGGCGCGCTCAGGGAGAAGATGCCATGCAAGTGAAGAAAGCGAATGAAGCGACATCGGTGTATCTGGTCGGTAGTGGTATTGCCGGTCTTGCCAGTGCGGTCTATCTGATTGAGGATGCCGGCGTACGGCCGGAGAACATCACCCTGCTGGAGCAATACCCTATTACTGGCGGCGCCCTGGACGGCGCGGGCGATCCAGAGCAGGGCTTCGTGGTCCGCGGCGGACGCATGCACGAGGAGAAATACCGCTGCTATTGGGATCTTCTGTCGCGCATTCCCTCGCTGGAAAATCCCGATGTCAGCATTACCGAGGAAACCTTCGAATTCAATCAACGTTTCGTCTCCCATGCCCAGGCGCGGTTGCTGAAGGGTGGCAAGAAGATGGACGTTTCCCGATATGGCATCGGCCTCAAGGACCAGGCGCTGATGCTGGAGCTGTTGTTTCTGCCTGAGCCCGCCCTGGGCCGCAAGCGCATCGAGGACTGGTTCACCCAGGACTTCTTCGACACCATCTTCTGGTACATCTTCACCACCATGTTCGCCTTCCAGAAATGGAGTTCGCTGGCGGAGATGCGCCGCTACATGAAGCGCTTCATGCATCTGGTGCCGGGTCTCAATCACCTCGGCGGGGTGATGCGCACCAAGTACAACCAGTACGACTCGGTGGTGCGCCCCATTGTGCGCTGGCTGAGCGAGCGTGGCGTCAAGGTGGCGCTGGACACCCGCGTCACCGACATCGATTTCAACCTCGCCGCCGACCGCAAGACCGCCAGCCTGATCCGCATCGAGCGCGAAGGCCAGGAGGACGAGATTGTCCTCGGCAAGGACGACTATGTGTTCGTCACCAACGGCTCGATCACCGAAAGCACCGACAACGGCGCCTGGGATCGCGCCCCGCGCCTGCTCGGCGAGGACCAGGCCGGCGCCTGGCAGCTGTGGAAACGCATCGCCAAAAAGGACCCGGCCTTCGGCAATCCCGGCGTGTTCTGCGACGACATCGAACTGCAGAAATGGTATTCCTTCACCGCCACCCTGCACGACAGCACCTTCCACGACTACATGGAAGACTTCAGCGGCAACGTCGACGGCACCGGCGGGCTGGTGACCCTGACCGACTCCAACTGGCTGATGTCCATCGTCATCGCCCGCCAGCCGCACTTCCCCGATCAGCCCAAGGACGTGAAGGTCTTCTGGGGCTACGGCCTCTACGTGGACCGCATCGGCAATCACGTGAAGAAAAAGATGTCCGAGTGCAGCGGGCAGGAGATCCTCGAAGAACTCTGGTATCACCTCAAGCTGCAGGAGCTGATGCGACCCGTGGTCGAGGCCGGCAAGGTCAACTGCATCCCCACCGCCATGCCCTACATCGACAGCCTGTTCATGCCCCGCGAGCCCGGCGACCGCCCCGAGGTGATTCCCGAAGACGCGACCAACTTCGCCTTCCTCGGCCAGTTCGCCGAAGTATCGGACGACTGCGTATTCACCGTGGAATACTCCGTGCGCTGCGCCCAGGTAGCGGTCTACGGCCACTTCGACTGCGGCAAGAAGCCCCTGCCCGTATACGTGGGCGCGCACAATCCCAAGGCCCTGATCGAGGCGACGCGGGCCATCAGCAAGTAGCTGGCGAAGGGCAGGGTTATTTCGTGAGGGATAGCGTGAAATGGTGGGCGTCGAAGCGTTGCGCGCCGGGGTCGAGGTGCGGCGTGGTAGGGTGGGCACGTTTTATGTGCCCACGCGGTTGATTCACATTTCCCGTGGGCATGGAAAGCCTGCCCACCCTGCCGGGCTGAAGCTTGGGGCACCTTGGGGGTTGCATGTGATAGCCTGAATCGGCCAGTCGCACGATATCCCGAATCGGCACTATTGGAATCGTCTGTATTCAGTAGATTGAACTGTTAGGGGTGAACAGGACTCAATCCCCGCCAAATTTTATACTTAGGAATAAAAAATGATTAAGTGCTTTTTGTCTCACAGCTCAAAAGATAAGGAAAGATACGTCAGAATTGTATCTAGACATCTAAGGAAAGAGGTTAGGGTGTTTGATGAGGAAACTTTTGAAAAAGGCATGGGGCCGATAGAAGAGGTTATTAGAGGCCTAGATG